>DATFVZ010000063.1:0-37742 GCA_035259785.1 Gemmatimonadales bacterium | reverse complement strand
CGACGACAGGCGTGGCGATCGGCACGCAGACGATCACCGGCGGCTTGGCGGCCGGCGGGAATACCACGCGCACGTTCAACTGGAACACCGCAGGCGCCGCGATGGGCAGTCATACGTTGGTTGCGACACAGAGCCATGCGGATGGAAACAGCGCCAACGACCAGGCGTCAACGACGACGACGGTGAGCGCGCCCTCAACCGACGTCGCGGTGACCGCGCTGAGCGCCCCGGCGTCGATAGGAAAGGGCAGCTCGGCCACGATCACGGTAACGGTTCAGAATGTCGCCGTGCAGAACGTGGGCTCGAGCTTCAACGTCGTACTGACCGATGCAACCGCGGGCACGACCATCGGTATACAGTCGGTCGCAAGTCTAGCGGTGGGTGCGAGCACTTCACGCGCCTTCACCTGGAACACCGCGAGTGCAGCCGTGGGGAATCACACGCTCATCGCGACGCACACGCTCACCGATGACAATCCCGCGAACAATCAGCGCTCGGCGACCGTCAACGTCACACCGCAACCGGCCGACCTCGCAGTGGTCGCGATCAGTGCCCCCGGCCAGGTCACCGTGGGCGACACGGCGCCGGTCGCGGTGACAGTGCAAAACGTGGGCGGGGCGGACGTGACCGCCAGCTTTGATGTCGTGCTCACCGATGGGACGGCCGGCGGGGTCACGGTCGGGACCGAAACGTTTGCGGGCCTTGCGACAGGCGCGAGCGCCACGCGGACGATCAATTGGAACACCACCGGAGCGGCTATCACCGGGCACATTCTGACAGCAACGCAGAAATTCCCGGACCCGAACTCCAGTAACAACGCACGGGCGATCGCGATCACGGTCAATCCGCCGAGTGTACATGTGGGTAACCTCGACGGCTTTGTCACCAACGGCGTGGATACATGGTCTGCGAATGTGCGCGTTACCGCGCACGATTCGAAGCACAATCTCGTGAATGGCGTGACCGTCCGCGGCAGCTGGAACTCGGGGCCCGAGGTCCAATGCGTGACTGCCACCACAGAAGGCGTCGGACCGGGGACCTGCACGCTCGTGCTCGCGTCACTCCCCATCACCACCCGGACCGCGTACTTCGGGATCAATGGCCTGAGCATTACGGGATACACTTACAAGGCCGCGTCCAACCACGATCCGGATGGGAGCAGCAACGGCTTTGGAATCTTCGTGAGGCACTGATGGCTGGACGGGGAGCGGTCATCGTGTTGACTATTCTGGGAGGGGCCTTCGGGTTGCCGTCGTGTTCCGGACCTCCGCGGCCCCCGGTGCGGGGAGGGGAAGAGATCGTCGTGCCAAAGCGCAGCATCGATGAAGTGCTCGCCAATTACCGAGATTCACTGATGACCCTGCCAGGTGTGGTGGGAACCGCTGTCTCGCTGTGCGAGCGTGGGGAGCGGTGCATCAAGGTGATGCTGGACGATGGCAGTCCGGAAACGCTTTCCCGAATTCCATCACGTATCGAGGGCTACCGAGTCGTCACCGAGGTATCCGGAACGATCCGACCCCGTTAATGGCTGCGGAGAAGCCGGATCTGGACACTTCGGTCGCGCGCTACTACGCCCAGGCTCCCGAGGAGGAACGCCTCCAGTATGGCGCGGCCATACTGGAGGAGGCGCGCACCCGGGAGCTGATTCATCGTCACGCACCCGGGCCGCCCGCGGTGGTGCTCGACATCGGCGGCGGCGCGGGGGCGTACGCCTTCTGGCTCGCCGGACTGGGGTACGGAGTGCACCTGGTCGACGCAACTCCGCGGCTCATCGAAGAAGCCCAGCGCCGCGCGGCCGGAAGACAGCCGCTGGCATCGGCGAGGGTCGGCGACGCGCGAGCGCTCGACTTCCCGGATGGGAGCGCGGACATCGCTCTCCTGTTGGGCCCGTTGTACCATCTCACCGACCCCGCCGATCGCGGCAAAGCACTCGTCGAGGCGAACCGCGTCCTCAAACCGGGCGGCTGGCTGTTTGCTGCGGTGATCTCGCGTTGGGCGTCGCTGCTGGACGGCCTGGTGCGCGACCTGTTCCAGGATCCCCGTTTTGTGGCCATTGCCGCCCGCGATCTCCACGACGGACAGCATCGGAATCCCACGGATCGACTCGACTACTTCACCACGGCCTACTTCCACCGCCCCGCGGAGGCGGTCGAGGAGGTCCGCGGCGCCGGTTTCCCCGATCCACGCATCTTTGGGATTGAGGGGCCGGGATGGCTGTTGTCGGACGCGGATAAGCGGATGGAGGATCCCCGACGTCGGGCGGATCTACTCATGGCGGCCAGCGTGACCGAGCGTGAGCCTGCGCTGAGCGGCATCAGTGCGCATCTGCTGGTGGTGGCGCAGAAGCCAGCGTAATCGCGCGATCGGCGTAGTCGCGCGCAAACTCCATGTCGTGCGTGGCAAGGAGTAGGCCGCGCCCTTGTTGAGCAAGTCGGCGGAGGGTCGTGCCCAGGCCGGTGCGGCGCGCGGCATCGAGCGCGGCGGTGGGCTCGTCCATGAGCAACAAGGGTGGATCGAGGGCCAACGCGCGCGCGATTGCCACCCGTTGCGCTTCACCTCCTGAAAGCTGCCGGGGCCACGCCGCCGCTCGACTCCCCACATCCAGCTCGGCCAACAGCTTGGTTGCCAGCAGCTCAGCTTCGGGACGACTCTGACCGAGGACATGCCGCAGAGCCAGCGTGACGTTGTCGAGAGCGGAGAGATGTTCAAACAGCGCATGCGCCTGAAAGACGAGTCCCACACGGCGGCGCAACGGCCGGAGCCGGGACTCGGCGGGGATCGGTCCGGGGCCGAGGGCGAATCCATCCACGATGACTTGACCTGAGTCGAACGCCTGCAGCCCCGCGACCACGCGTAGGATGGTGGTTTTTCCAACGCCCGATGGGCCCATCAGCGCGACGATCTCACCACGCCTGACCGCGAACGATAATCCACGTATGAGATCGCGCGAGTCGTAGCGAACTCCGAGGCCGTAGATCGTCAGAAGGCTGGTCACGAGGATCGCCCTCCCCAACGCCGCTCGAGGCGGCGTGCCAATCGTGACAGCGGGAGCGACATCGCGAGGTAGACGATCGCGCACAGCAACCCTGGAACGACCCAGCTCCCGACGTTGGTCGCGTAAATCGCCGTCTGCTTCGTCAGCTCGACGACGGTAATGACCGAGACGAGCGACGAGTCCTTAAGCAATGCCACGAAGTCATTCGTCATCGGCGCCATGGCGTAGCGCAGTGCTTGTGGCGCCCGCACCAGTCGCAGGATTTGGGCTTCTGACAACCCGAGCGTACGGCCGGCTTCGAGCTGAGGTCGCGGAACTGCCTCCAAGGCACCCCGATAGATCTCGGCTTCATAGGCCGCGTAGTTGAGGCCGAGGGCGACCAGTGCGGCGAGAAACGCGGGCAGTCGCACGACGCCTGCGAGGCCGTAGTAGATGACGAAGAGCTGAAGCAACAGCGGCGTGCCCCGAACCAGCTCGATGTAGCCGGTCGTGAAGATCCGCAGCGGCAGTGGTCCGTACAGGCGTCCCGACGCCAGCGCAAGACCGACGAGTACGGCTAACGCCATGGACAGAAACGAAAGCAGCAACGTGACGCCGGCTGCGCGAGCGAGAGACGGAAGGTAGGCGAGTGCGCGAGACGGCGCGGCGGCAACAGCACCATCCCTGCCGGCCGTCGTCCCCCCACCCGCTCCCGGTCGCAGCACGCGCTCGAACAGCGCGCCCTGGCTGTCGTCCCACACCTGCCAGCGGCGGAAGATCTGCTCCAGCGATCCGTCGCGCATCGCTTCCCGCAGAACCGCGTCGATCGAATCGCGCAGGGCGGAATCCCGTTTGGCCAGAACGCCGACGTAGTGGCCGATCGCGGCGGCGGCGGGCAGGATGACGAATCCCTCGTTCCCGTTCCGCTTCAGCGCGCGTTGCGCGATGATGTGGTCCAGCAACACGGCATCGAGTCTACCAGCCACGAGGTCGGCGTACGGGTGGACATCGTCGTCGTACGAGACGGGTATGATGCCGGTCGAATCGCGCGCCGCGAGGAGCAGCTCGTAGGCGATCGTCGCCCCGAGTGTCCCGACGCGGCGCCCGCGCAAATCGCGGAGACCGCGAATGCGATCCTGATCCGCGGTGCGAACCGCGAGAACCTCTCGGAATTCGAAGTAGGGAAGTGTCACTGCGTGCCGGGTGCGCCGCACGGGTGTGTCTTCGACGCCGGAGAGCCCGAGCGCGAAGTCTCCTCGCTCGACCGACTGATCGATGTTGGACCACTGGACCTGGACGAATCGGGCGGGGCCATGGCGCAGCCCCCCGGCGATGCGCGCGGCGACCTCGACATCGAAGCCCCGCACGGTGGAGGGATCGGCAGGGTCGGCTTCGACGAAGGGCGCTCCGCCCTCCGCATCGCCGCCCCATACGAGCGCGCGCGATTGGTCGTGCTGCGTGAGCAGACCGAGGGCGATGCCACAGACGCAGCCGATCGCGGCGCCGGCGCCGTTCATGGCGCTCCAGTTTGCGCGCTCGATGGAGAATCGCAAGGTGCAGGGTGAAACCGCTCGCGCGCGCGCAACGTCAGCCTACATGATCCTTGCGTAGGATGCCGCGATGAAATTCAAAGCGCCGATTTGGCCATATGTGGCGTTCACGTTGAGCGCTCTCAACGTCGCGGCAGCGGGCTATGCCGTGGCAGCGGCCGAACCCGTCCATGCCGCGATTCACGTGGTGTTCGCGTTCGGCTTCGGGTGGTGGGCAAACCGGCTGCGTCAACGTCGCCACGAGGACGCGCTCGAGACGGAGCTGCGTGAGACACTCAAAGATCCAGTCGAGCGGCTGACGATGCTCGAAGAGAACGTCTCGAGACTGCAGCAGGAGCTGAGCGACGTCCAGGAGCGCCTGGACTTCACGGAGCGGATCCTGGCGCGTGACAGAGAGTCACACCCTCCCCAAGTCGGTCCGCAGCGCTAGCGGTATCCCCTTCGTCGTGCAGAGTTTACCCTAAGGTTCATTATGACCTCTGGGGCGTTCGTCCTTCCCCGCCGGAGCAAGCGAGACGAGCTTACAGAATGCGACTGATCGCGGCGGCGCTGCTTATTGCGGGTAATCAGTTCTACTGCGCCACCTCACCCGGCGTTGTGGCATTCGGATACTGTCCCGACAATAACGTCACGGTACACGTGGCCCCGGGGGTTAACCCCATGTTTTCCTGGTCGCCGTCCTGTGGGATCTCGGGGCTCACGGTATTTGTGGAGTCGGACGTGACCGCGCTGTGGACCGTAAACGGCAGCGCGTCAGCGAACGACAATCCCATCGAGTCCGGCGTGCGATATGGTCAAACGCCGGCGGATGCGCGGACCGTCACCGGTCCGCTGCAGCTGCAACGTGGCGTCGCTTACCGGGTGCAGGTCCGTCGCTTGATCTGCGAGCGTGGGTCGCCCTGCTACGTGATGGCCGCGGGCGAGACTCGGTTCCAACCCTGATGCGCATCTATGGCTTTGATCCCAACGTCGGACAACCAGTAACCTCCTTTCAGAGTCGCGCGACGCAGGTCGCCGAGCTGGGCGGAGGAACGGGCGAGTCCCACGCGTTCCTGCTGCGATTCGAAAGCGGGGGCGTCATCGGTCCCCACGTGGCGGAATTCGGCCAGCTGTTTGCGCCGATGGAGGGAACGGGCTGGATCGAGGGCGGTGACGGCATGCGGCACGCGATCGGTCCAGGTCAGGTCGCATTCGTCGAGCGTGGTGAGATGCATGCGAAGGGCAGCGATGCGGGAATGACCGCATTGATGATCCAGATCCGGGATTTCACGCCGCTGCGGCTCGCGCTCAAGCGAGTCCGCGCTTGGCTGTTCGGGATCGCGCTCGCGTCAGTCGCTGCATGCGGAGACCCGCTCTCGTTTGGGGATGTCGCCGGCAGCTACCCACTGGGCGCTGTCAACGCGCGGAAGCTGCCGTACCTGCTAACCACAACCGCCCAATGCGACCAAACGATCTCAGAAGGTCAGCTCATCCTGCAAGAGGACGGGCTGTTCACGCTGACGTTGTCGGGTCTCTGGGACTGCAGTAAGTCGGGCGGAGGCGGATGGAATACGACCACAGGATGGCAATTCCCGGGTAACTACACGATCGACGGCGCCAAACTCCATTTCGTGTCCCCACGGCCCCCCTCGATTGGCGGTTTCGTCGAGTTCACGGGCGTCGTCGGTCCGCTGCAACAGAGCGTTGGCGTGCGGGATCTGGATCTCTCTTTGACCACGACGGTCGATTTGGAATTCCGTCATTGACCGAGTAGTCTTGCCCGCGTGATTCCCGCCATCCAAGCACTCGCGCGGCTGCGCGAGGGTAACCGCCGCTTTGTCGAGAGCCATCAGGGGCCGCCGCCACGTCCCGGCACGAGCCAGCAGCCATTCGCCATCGTGCTCGGCTGTTCCGATGCCCGCGTACCGGCTGAGCTGGTGTTCGGTCAGGGATTTGGGGACCTGTTCGTCATCCGCGTGGCGGGCAACATCGTCGCGCCGTCGCAGGTTGGCAGCGTCGAATTTGCTGCCGAGCTGTTTGGCATTCGGCTAGCCGTGGTGCTGGGACATACGCAATGCGGTGCGGTGATGGCAACGTTGGACGCACTGCGGCGGCCAAGGGGCACCGAGTCGGCCAACCTGCGCGCCATCGTGGATAGAATTCGTCCCGCAGTGGAGCCGCTGGTGGTCGCGGGTGATTCGCAGGGAACCGACGTCGTGGGAGCCGCCGTTCGCGCCAACGTTCGGGCGTCCGTCGAGCAATTGCGACACGGTTCGACGTTGCTCGAGCGCCGCATCGAGCAGGATGGGTTGCTGGTGGTGGGCGCGGAATACTGCCTCGAGACCGGTGCGGTTGAATTCTTCGATCGAGCACCGATCGCGTAGATCATGAGTCAGCGGGCTTCACCCGGCGAAAGTATAGATCCCCGACTAGTTTTTCTCGAAATGGCGTCACGCGCGGCATCGCCGGCACCGAGCATTCGAACGATCGCGGGCCACGAGGTTACAATCTCGAACCCGGACAAGATTCTCTTCCCCAAGCCGAAGTACACAAAGCTCGACCTGGTAAACTACTACGTGGCGGTCGCCGACGGCGCGTTGCGCGGGGCCGGCGGGCGCCCCAATATGCTCGTGCGCTTTCCGAATGGTGTCGCGGCGCCGTCGTTTTACCAAAAGCGTGCACCCGAGGCGCGGCCTCCCTGGATTGAAGTCGTGACATTGCGGTTCCCATCCGGCCGCACCGCCGATGAGGTCGTACCGCGGGACGCCGGGTCGCTGGCCTGGCTCGCCAACCTCGCCTGTCTCGAGCTCCATCCGCATCCCGTGCGCGCCGATGACCTTGACCACCCGGACGAGCTGCGCGTGGATCTCGATCCGGTCCCGGGGATCAAGTGGTTGCAGGTTCGCCAGGTCGCCCAGATCGCCCGCACGGTTCTCGACGAGTTCGGCCTGGTGGGTTGGCCCAAGACCTCGGGCTCGCGCGGCATGCATCTCTTTGTGCGCATCGAGCGTCGGTGGGGATTCGATGACGTGCGACGGGCTGCGCTCGCGCTGGCGCGGGAAATCGAGCGTCGCGCACCCGATCTCGCGACAAGCAAATGGTGGAAGGAAGAGCGACAGGGCGTGTTCGTGGACTACAATCAGAACGCCAAAGATCGCACCGTGGCCTCGGCCTATTCCGTCCGGCCGGTGCCCGACGCCCGCGTGTCGGCGCCGCTCAGCTGGGAGGAGGTTGACGCAGCCGACCCGGCCGATTTCACGCTCGGCACGATGCCCGGACGTTTTGCCGACGTTGGCGATCGGCACGCAGAGATAGACCGCCATGCGGGCTCATTGGACGGGCTGCTCGAGCTGTCCGAGCGCCAGGAGCGGCAAGGGCAGGGCGACGCGCCCTGGCCGCCGCACTATCGCAAGCAGCCTGGTGAGCCGCCGCGCGTGCAGCCGTCCAAGGCGCGTGCGCGGGCGGAGAAATACCCGCTCATCGAGGTCAGTCAGGGCAAGGACAAAAAGGAAGCGCTCGCGGGTCTGGCCAAATGGAAGAAACGGCATTCCCGCATCGCGAAACTTCTCGAGCCTGCCGATGTGCTCGTGGATCAGATGCGCGGCCGGTCGTCAGCCTGGTACCGTATTCGGATCAACCTCCAACACGTTCCGGAAAAGCTCAGGCCCGCGGCCGGCGCGGCCCGGGCCGCCCGGGCCGCCCGCGCGGCTCCCCGCGCGCCCCGAAGACCTTCTCCAGCTCGTAAGCCGGAGTGACTTCGAGCTGATCGTAGCGGCAGTCGCTGGTTTCCTTGTCGGGGCGCCAGCGTTGAAAGACCGTTCCGTGTCGGAAGCGATCGCCTTCCATGTGATCGTACTTCACTTCGCAGACGCGCTCGATGCGCAGCGGTTCCCACGACAGGTCCTTTCCCGCGCTCCAACGGCTTTGCCCGCCCGGCATGCGGGACCATTCCGCCTGGGCGCTCGCCCATGCTCGCCAGGGATGGTTCTGCAACGCGTTCTTGCGGAGCGGCGCGAACTCCTTCACGAGCTGCTTGCGCATCGCCATGGTGAATGCCGACGTGACGCCCACGTGTTGCAACATCCCGCCGTCGTCATAGAGACCGAGCAGGAGTGATCCGACGGCGTCGTTCCCGCTCTTGTGCCACCGAAAACCGGCGACCACGCAGTCCGCGGTGCGGGAATGTTTGATCTTGAACATCGCGCGCTTGCCGGGCTGATACGTCGCGCCGGCCGGCTTCGCGACGACGCCGTCGAGGCCGGCGCCTTCGAACCGCTGGAGCCAGTCGACCGCGAGGTCGTGATCTCTCGTCACCGGTGTCAGATGCAGCGGGCGGCGCATCTTGGCGAACAGCTTCTCCAGCTGTTTGCGGCGCTCCTCTTGCGGCGCGCTCATCAGGTTGGTGCCGCCGGCCGCGAGCAGATCAAACGCGACAAACGCAGCGGGCGCCTTTTTCGCCAGCATCGCGACGCGCGAGGCAGCCGGATGCAGACGCATCTGCAGCCCGCCGAAGTTCAACCCGTGCGGCGTCGGCATGACGATTTCGCCGTCCACCACGACACCGACGGGCAGCTGCTCGAGAAAGATTTCGTGCAGGTCGGGAAAGTACCGATCGAGCGGCCGCAGATCGCGACTCTGGATGTACACGTCGTCCTTGCCGGGCCCGCGGAACACAATAGCCCGAAAGCCGTCCCACTTTGGCTCGTACAGGAAGTTGCCCTCAGTCGGGACGGAATCGGTGAGCTTGGCAAGCATCGGCTCCACGGGGGGGGGGACCGCCAAAGATGGGGTGCGTGGCATGCCATAAGTTGCTCAGCCGACCCCTCGAACGCGATAATGGTTACTAGCCAACAATGACAGACGCCCGCGTTCAACAGGTCATTGACCTGATGGATCGTTATGCCGAACAGACCGGCCAGGGGAAGCGCTACCTCTGGGCCGATGCGTTTGCGGTTACGAACTACCTCGGTCTGGCACGCGCGACTGGCGACCAACGGTTCATCGACTACGCCCGTGCGCTCATCGACCAGGTGCATCGCGTGCTGGGTCGACACCGTCCGGATGGCGGTCGTTCGGGATGGATCAGTGGGCGCTCCGAATCCGAGGGAGCTGCGCATCCAACCATCGGCGGCCTCCGCATCGGTAAGCCCAATGATGAGCGTGCGTCACAGGAGCCACCCAACGAGCGTCTGGAATGGGATCGCGACGGACAGTACTTCCACTATCTCACCAAGTGGATGCACGCGCTCGATCAGACCGCCCGCGTCACCGGCGATTTGTGGTACAACTGCTGGGCCCGTGAGTTGGCTGCAACGGCGCATCACCGGTTCGTGTATACGTTGCTCGACGGATCGCGGCGCATGTACTGGAAGATGAGCATCGACCTGACACGACCACTCGTCCCCTCTATGGGCCAGCACGATCCGCTCGACGGCTACGTGACGTATCTCCAGCTTCTGGACACGCCGCTTCCACCGGAATCATGTGCGGCTTCGCCCATCGATACCGCGATTGCGGACTTCGCATCGATGCTCGATCTGGACCGGCTCGCCACTGATGACGCACTCGGCATCGGTGGTTTGTTGATCGATGCCTACCGTTTTGCGCAGCTCGGCGACGGTCGCGACGAGCAGCTGCTGGAGGCGAGTCTGGAATCAGTGCTCGGCGGTCTGGACGAGTTCGCCCGCTGGCACCTGCAGACGCCCCTTCAAGCCCGCCGGCGGTTGCCTTTCCGGGAGCTCGGTCTGGCGACCGGCCTGGCCGCGATTGGACGGCTCAAGGATATCGCTCGCGAGCCTCTCCGTCCGTTGCTTGGCGAGTTGGAGCGATACGCGCCGCTCAGGAATGCGCTCGAGACATTCTGGCTGCAACCCGAGAACCAGCGTACGGACACCTGGCACGAGCATGCCGACATCAATACGGTCATGCTGGCCACAAGCCTCTTGCCGGACGCGTTTTTGACGCTCCATCGCCCCGGACGGGCGCCGGCGACCGGCGAGCCGGAGCGTTTCAACTCTCAACCCGACGGTGGGCAGCCGGGTCGGGGGCAGAGCGACGGGAGGGAGGGAGAGGAAAAGGGTTCTCGTCAGACGTCGCATACCGCTTAGCTTTATTGGCGCATGATCAGACGTTTTTCCGCTATGACGCTCGCCGTCGTCATTGCCACGGCGTGCGCCCAGCAATCCGCCAGCCAGCAGCCCGCTCCGGCGCCGCGCGCCCAGACGCCGTACACGCGCGCGGACGTCCATTTCCTTGCCGGGATGATCGGGCACCACGCGCAGGCGATTCAGATGGCCGGGTGGGCGCCGTCCCACGGCGCGGGTCAGGCCGTGGGCGTGTTGTGCGAGCGCATCGTCGTCGCACAGACCGATGAGATCGCGTTCGCGCAGCGCTGGCTGCGCGAACGTGGCGAGTTCGTCCCGCCGGCTGATCCCCGCGGCCACATCATGGAGGGAATGGCTGAGCCGATGCTGATGCCGGGCATGCTCACTCCGGAGCAAATGAAGCAGCTCGACAGCGCACGGGGGCCCGACTTCGATCGTCTGTTCCTGACGTTCATGATTCAGCACCACCAGGGCGCGATCACAATGGTGGAGCAGCTGCTGGCGGCGCCCGGTGCGGCGCAAGAAGGGCAGATCTTCAAATTCGCGGCCGACGTCAATGCCGATCAAACCACCGAAATCAATCGCATGACTCTCATGCTCGAAGACCTCAAACGGAGCTCTCAGTGAAATTCCGATTCGTGTCATGTTTCGTTGTCGCTGCGTTCGCGTTGGCCGGCTGCTCGAGCACGCGGTCGTCGTCGTCGTCGTCGTCCTCGTCGGGCTATGCCGCCGCCGCTCCCGCGCCCACCAGCACGCGCGCCCCGAACCCCGATCCACGCGTCGGTTTGCGCGCCGGCTGGTTCAACGCTGCCCAGGCTTCGTGGAACATGCGGCTGGTATCTACCACGCCGCCGTCCCCCGATTTCATCAATCGCAACGAGCCGGGGGATTCCCGGCTCGTCAACTCGGACTTGTCGTTCCGGGGCAACTACGTGATCCAGGGCAACTACTCCGGGGTGCAGGTCTGGGACATTTCGAATGTGAAGATCCCCAAACTCTACAAGGCGTTCGTCTGTCCCGGATCGCAGAGCGACGTGTCGGTCTATCGCAATCTGTTGTTCGTGTCGGGCGAGGCGTTGAATGGACGCACCGACTGCGGCACACAGGGAATCCAGGATACGGTCGATCACCACAGGCTTCGTGGCATCCGAATCTTTGACGGGACGGATCTCGCAAATCCCAAGCTCCTCGCCAACGTTCAGACGTGCCGCGGCTCGCACACGCATACCGTCGTCACGTCGCCCACTGATACGAGCAACGTCTACATCTACGTGTCGGGAAGTGCGCCGGTCCGCTCGCCGAACGAGCTGGCTGGATGCGCGGTCGGCTCGATCGACTCGACTCCCAACACCGCACTCTTCCGCATCGAAGTCATTCAGGTTCCGCTCGCGAATCCTGAGCAAGCGCACATCGTCAGCTCGCCCAGAATCTTTGGGGGTCTCGACGCGCCGGCGCGTCACGGCGACACGCCCGAGGACAAGGCCGAGTACAAGCGCCAGGTTGATTCCGCGCGGGCGGCCGGCGGGGTGGTGATCCAGTTCGAAGGCGATGACATCATCATCGGCCGGAACTTCACCACCTGGGCGCTCGACAGCATCGTGAAAGCACGCGGTGGCACGGGGACGCCCACCGCAGACGATACCGCGACGTTCCGCACCAACGCGCAGACGATATTCACCCAGCGGGTTGAGGGAAACCGGCGGCGCATGGGTATTGGACCGAAGAGCGGCCCGACGCAATGCCACGACATCACGGTCTATCCTGCTGTCGGACTTGCCGGTGGCGCCTGCGGCGGGTACGGCATGCTGCTCGATATCAGCGACGTTGCGAATCCCAAGCGCGTAAGTGCCGTTTCGGATTCCAACTTCTCCTTCTGGCATTCGGCGACGTTCAACAACGACGGGACCAAGATCCTGTTCACAGACGAATGGGGCGGCGGGGCGCAGCCGCGCTGCCGCAGCACCGACAAGCCGGAGTGGGGTGCCAACGCGATTTTCACGCTGAGCGGCACGACGATGAAGTTCACGAGCTATTACAAGCTGCCCGCGATACAGACCAAGTTTGAGAACTGCGTGGCGCACAATGGGACCCTGGTTCCGGTGCCGGGTCGCGATATCATGGTGCAGGGTTGGTACCAGGGCGGTGTCTCGGTGTTCGATTGGACCAATCAGGCGAGTCCCAAGGAGATCGCCTATTTCGATCGTGGGCCGATGGACTCCACGAAGCTCGTCGGCGCGGGGTCGTGGTCGGCCTACTGGTACAACGGCTACATCGTGAGCTCCGAGATCGCGCGTGGGCTCGACATCTTCGAGCTGACGCCGAACGCCTTGCTCACCCAGAACGAAATCGACGCCGCGAAGCTCGTGCAAGTCGACTATCTCAATGCGCAGGACCAACAGAAGCTGGTGTGGCCCGCGAACTTCGTCGTGGCGCGCGCCTATCTCGACCAGCTGGCCCGCTCGAACGGGCTGGCTAGCACCAAGATCAATTCGGCGCGCGACGCGCTGACCAGCGCCGAGCGCGCGTCGGGGCAGGCGCGGCGTGACGCGCTGAGTAAGCTGGCCACGCAGCTCAACACGGACGCTCAGGGCTCTACCGATCAGCCGAAGATGCAGCTCCTGATCGGTGTAGTGCGCGACCTGGGCAAATAAGGTGCTGTTGACGAAGCTGACTGACGGGGCTCACGTACTCTCGTGAGCCCCGTTCGTTCTTCCCGCAAACGCTACCAGGAATTCGTTCAGGACTATAAGCAGCGGCGCCTCGACGAGGTCGCCGAAGCATCCGACGGCGGGCAGCCGCCGGCTAAGCCGCCCGAGCCGCGAGGAGGGCCCAACCGGCGGGCCTATGTGCGGGATTACCTGCGGTGGCTGCGCCCCCACCGCTACGAGCTGGCCATGGTGTTTGTCCTGGCCCTCGCCGTCGCTGCCCTCCAGATGATCGAGCCGCTGTTCATTCGGTTCATCATCGACCGCGTGATCCTGCACAAGGATCTCGATCTCAGCACCCGACTCACCCGTCTCAACCTCGCTGGTCTCGTCTTCCTCGGCGTGATCATCCTGTCCCATGTGGGCGGTGGATGGAAGGATTACCGGCAACGAATCCTGAACGTTCGGGTGATGCTGTCGCTGCGGCGGTCGCTTTACGAGCGGTTGCTGAACCTGCCGCTGCCTCGACTCTGGGAGATGAAGACAGGCGGTATCCTGTCGCGTCTCACGGGCGATGTCGAGACGACGACCGGCCTGCTCCAGATGGCGATCGTATCGCCCGCCATTTCGGCAATTCGCCTGGTGATCGCGATCGGGATCCTGCTCGCGCTGAACTGGCAACTGGCGCTCATGGCGCTGGCGATTATTCCCGGCGTGATGGTCTTGAGCCTCATCTTTGTCCGCCGCATCCGTCCGATTTACCGCTCGGTGCGCAAGGACGTGGAGATCGTGGACGGGCGCGTGGGCGAGACGTTTTCCGGCATTCGCGTGGTGCGCGCGTTCCGGCAAGAGATCCAGGAGCTGCTGAGCTACATGCTTGGCCGGCACACCGTACTCCGAAAGGAGCTGTTCGCGCATCGCCGGGAGCTGCTGCTGTGGACCTCGTGGGGCCTGCTCGAAGCGGGAATCAGCGTGGTCATCGTCTGGTTCGGCGGCTATCTGAACATCGTCGGCCGGGCGAGCGTCGGCGACATCATGGCGTTTCAGTGGTACATGTTTCTCCTGCTGAACCCGGTCTGGCAAATCGTCAACTCGTTCTCCGAAATGCAGCGCTCATTGGCGGCCATGGAGCGCGTCTTTGAGGTGCTCGCCATGGAGGACGACAAACCAGATCGGCCCGGCGCGCGTGACGCGCCGGCCGTCGTGCGGCAGCTACGCTTCGAGGACGTCACCTTCGAGTATCGCGAAGCCCAGCCGGTCGTGCGGGATTTCAGTGTGACGGTTCCTGGTGGCTCCGTCGTGGCGCTCGTCGGCCGCAGCGGCGCCGGAAAGACCACGGTGACAGACCTGGTCGCGCGGTTCCACGATCCGACGCGTGGGCGCCTGCTGCTCAACGGCACCGATATCCGCGACTTACGCCTGCGGAGCTATCGCGATCTCCTCGCGATCGTGCAGCAGGACGTCTTCCTGTTCGATGGGTCGGTACGGGACAACATCGCATACGGCCGCCACGACGCCACCGACGCCGACATCGAGGATGCCGCGCGCCGGGCCAATGCGCACGAATTCATCGTCCGGCTCCCAAGCGGCTACGACACGTTCATCGGCGAGCGCGGGGTGAAGCTGTCGGGTGGCCAGCAGCAACGGCTCGCGATTGCCCGTGCAATTCTGGCGTCACCGCAGATTCTGATTCTCGACGAAGCCACCAGCAACTTGGATACCGAGAGCGAACAGCTGATTCAGGCGTCGATGGCGGATCTGCTCGCCGATCGGACGACGTTCGTCATTGCACACCGGTTGTCGACGATTCGGCGCGCCGATTTGATCCTGTTAATGGAGAATGGTGCGGTCGTAGAGCGGGGGACTCACGAAGAATTGATGCGCGCGCGAGGTCTGTATCATGAGATGGTGCGACGGCAAATGGAAGCGCAGGCGCGCGAGGGGGATGAGGTACTACGGTAAGACCGGTGTCCCACGGTCCAACGATCTAGCGAAACGTGAATCCCACCGACACCGTATACATCGTCGCAATCAGGTCGTCCACACGTCGGTTGGCCAACGCCACATCTCCCAGAGCGGTGACAAAGACGGCAGCATTCCCTGTGAAGGCGAACTTGCGGGAGATCGGCGCGTCCCACCCCAGCCCCCACGTGATGCCAATGCCACCCCCCGTGCTCGTATCAGCGAGTGCCGCGCCCCCGCTGTCGGAAGGAATTGAGAACTGGCCAAAGGCGGCGCCAACCCCACCTTTGAAGAACAGCCCACGCGAACCGGGATACCACATGAGGATGATCGCCGCCGTTCCCGTTTCGGCAGTCGTGCCGGAATCTGGGGTTGCATAGCCCAGGGTTTTGTTCAGCAGCGAAAAAGCCTCGAAGCCGATGATGACATGATCTGAGACGATACCGCCGATGCGAAGGTAGCTCGTGGCGCCACTGGCGCCCACGACATCCTCGCATCCAGAGCACGCGATCCGCACGTATCCCGGCCCGAAGCCGAACTCACCCCAGAGTCCGCTGCGATGAGGCCGAGAGGGCTTCTGCGCCGCCGCGGCGCCGTGGCCGAGCAGCAGCGTCACGGCGAGCGTGCACACCATGAGCCTCACTTCCCGAACCCTGCCTTGGTCCAGACCAACAGCAAACGGGCCTCAGGGTATTCCCGCGCGTCTCTCGTCCGGCCATCGGTGTAGCGGCTGGTCCGCGCGAAGATCGTGCTGCTCGCGGACACGCCCAGCCCGCGGGTGATGGGGAGGGCGGCCTCGATGCCACCGAAATCGACGATATGGTCCGCACTGGCCCCGCTCACCGCGTGGATGTATTCGAGCTGGCCAAAGACGCGCATGAATCGCACGCCATGGCGCTCGATCGCGAACTCCCATCGTGCGCCCACGCCCGGACCAAAGTCGTAGTTGCGATCGCCGAGGCCGGTCCCGGGGGCGTCGATGGCGCCGAGCAGGATCCCGTCGCCAAAGATGGCGGTGCGAATCCCGAACCCCTTTGACCCGATCAGCCAGCGCGAGTTGATGCCGATCTCTACGCTCTGTCCGCCGACGCTTTGGGCCGGGTTCTTGTAGAAATCGTAGCGCTGGTTCACCGCCAGCATGTGGCGATTGCGTCCGGTAGGACTGTTCAAATTTGCCCCGTATAACCGGCCCGAAGCCCGCAGAGCGTTAAGACCGCCGTAGGAGCTCAGCAGGAGCCGGACGTTGAACACATCGAACGGCTTCGTGTACTGCTGCCCGACTTGATCACCATAGAGGAGATCGAGCAGGAATGTGCTCATGCTGACGGCGCCGCTGTCGTCGATCAGACGTTTGGCAAAACGGATTCCGCCGCCGAGGCGCAGCACATAGTCCCTGGGGGCGTGCTCGGGAGGATTGGGCCCGCGCTCCGACCACTGGCCGCGCAGCAGCCGATTGAAGCCGCCAACGGGATCCAGGGGCAACGCGCCGATCTCTCGCATGATCCTTGAGACGCCGCCTGCATTGTTATCTCGGATGGTTGCTCCGACGCGATGAAACATCTCACCCAACGTGATTCCCCCAAAACTCGTCATGAACCAGTCGTTGAGTGACGGCCGATAGGTCTCGCCGAAGTACTCCCACGACCACGAACCGAAGAACGCGATCGGCACCGATTCGAAGTAGCCCATGCCGTTGGAGCGACCGGCATTGAAGTAGAGAGCGCCGTGGTAAGGGTGGGAAAACATGTTCGTGAAGAACGCATCCTCGTCCCACTCCCAGCCGAGTCGCAGGTTCTTGAACCAGGCCCGCGTGCCGGAGCGCGCCCAGTCCTGCCCGAACGCCCAGGCATCGACGCGATTCACGAACGCGTTGATCAACACCACCTCGCCGATCGCCAGTAGAGGCCGCGATGGCGCGGGGTAGGGGAACTCGGCAGTACTGTCGACCTTGGCCGCGCTGTCGACCCTCGCCGAGCTGTCTTGGACGAGCACGAGAATCGCAAGAAGTGTTGCTGACATGGACGGATAAGGTACGCCCGAGCAGTGTTTCGGCTACGCGCGGGCTAAGAGCTAGCCGTTGGACGGATATGCCGGCTATTGCAACTCTCTGGCGGTCTTGACGAGCGGCTGAGCGCGCGAGACGATTGAGCCTCCCATCCCTCCAGCGGAGGCTCACATGACGGCGTTGTCGGCGCTGTGGCTGCCGATTTTGGTGTCGGCCGTGGCGGTATTCGTGGCCAGCTCGATCATTCACATGACTCCGCTCTGGCACAAGACGGACTATCCCCGCTACGCCCACGAAGAGCGCGTACTCGACGCGCTGCGACCGCTGAGCCTGCCGCCCGGCGATTACTTCATGCCGCGCCCCTCCAGCACGGCCGAAATGCGCTCGCCCGAGTTTAAGGAAAAACTCAAACGCGGTCCCGCTGTCCTGATGACCGTGATGCCGCCCTGGAGCGGGTCGATGGCAGGGAATCTGTCCCAGTGGTTCGTCTACTGTCTGGTGGTCAACGTGCTCGCTGCCTATGTCGCCGGCGCGGCTCTGCCTCCCGGCGCGGCGTTCGTGCAGATCTGCCGGTTCGCGGGCACGACCGCGTTCATGGGCTATACACTCGCGCTTTGGCAGATGTCGATCTGGTACCGGCGGGCGTTGAGCATCACGTTGAAATCGACACTTGACGGCGTGATCTACGCGGCGGTGACATGCGCCGTTCTAGGATGGCTCTGGCCGTAGTCCCCGTTCTCTGCTATCACCGCATCGGCGGCCCGCTCGAGCTCGGCGTGACTCGGGTGGGCCGCTCGGTTTTCGCGCGTCAAATGACGGCGCTGGCGAAGGCCGGGTGGCGCACACTGTCGTTGGACGAGTTCGCAGCAACACGCACGATGCACGACGCACGACGCACGTTCCTGTTGACCTTCGATGACGGCTATGCCTCCCTGGCCGACTACGCCTATCCCGTCCTCGCCGACCTCGGATTCACGGCTACCACGTTTCTCATCACGGATTTCGTCGGCAAGACGAACACCTGGGATGTGCGCTACACGTGGAACCGACTACGGCATCTGGGCTGGAACCAGATCGAGACATGGCTGGGACGCGGGTTTTGGTTCGGTTCCCATAGCGCAACCCACCGCCGGCTCACCTGGCTGCCGGATCGAGCGGTCGAAGAAGAGCTGACAACGTCCCGCAGGATGCTCACTCAGCGCCTCGGCCCGGGTGCCGGTCGCGCGATCGCATACCCGTTCGGAGCCGTCGATGACCGTGTTGCCAGGCACGCCCGCGCGGCAGGCTATGGACTCGGCTTTGGAGGCGTCAAAGGAGCGACTGATCCCGCTGAACTGCGCCTCCCACGCATACCGGTCTATTCGTGGGACGTGGGTACACCACCCATCGGCTTGAGGAGCGACTGGATAGGTCAGGTGGGACGCGTGGTCGCTTACGTGGCGAATCGATGTGCGGTGGGGACGTCGGTGATGCAGGGCCTTATACAAAGAACCTCGCGACCACGGGAATCAGCTGCGGATGCTTGATCAGCGCGTGCGTCATGACCCGTCCAAGTGTACGCTTTTCACGCGCAACCTTGTTCACCGTTCGCGCTAGCGAGTTAAAGAAGTTGTCATCCATGTGCTCGAGCGCTTGTTTGAGCCGGTAATACTTGAGATGGTCCTCGCCAAGAAGCTCCATCCATGCGGTGTGGTACGCTGAAAGACGCCGTTCGCTCGTATCGCCCGCGCGAATCGCTGCCGCCGCGGTGCACCCGGCCAGCCGGCCCGCCTTCATCGCGTTATTGATGCCGCCGCCCGAAAGGGGATTGATCATGTGCGCCGCATCGCCGGCCACGAGGACACCGTCGGTATACGTCTTCTTGATCGTTGTATGCACGATCACGCCGCCCACCGTGTAGCCCGTCCGCGCCCCGTTCGGGAACCGTCGCGCGATCCATCCATCCAGATACTGCCGCGCGTTACGGCCATCGGTTTTTAGCGCGACCAGTCCCAACCCGACGTTCGCCACGCCGACGCCCTTGGGAAAAATCCACGCGTATCCGCCCGGCGCGATCGCGTTACCGAACTGGAGGTAGATGGCGTCGGGATTGAAGTCGATGCCTTGCAGAACATACTGCGCGCACGATTCCATATCGCGCGAGGGCACTCGCGTATCGAGGCCAGCCCAGCGGCCGACCATGGTTTCGACGCCATCGGCGCCGATGACCACGCGCGCGCGATACACATCGTCCGTCCCGCGTTGCTTCACGCGGACATGCCACCGATCGTCACCATTGCGGGACATGCCGGTGGCCTCGGCGCCGACGAGCACCTCAGCCCCCAGCGACACAGCCTCCGCCGCGAGAAATGCGTCGAAGCGCGTGCGATCGAGAATCCAACCGACGCCGCAATCGGCCAGCACGACTTGCGTGTCATCAGGCGCTTCCAGGATGACGTCCGTGATTCGTCGCGATACCCAATCGGCGCCATCGGGATTCGCAAACTCCCGCAGTCCGGCATCGCCGACGCCCTCGGCACAACGCACCGGCGCTCCTACCGCGCGGTCGCGCTCCAGCAGCACCACGTCCAGCTCGGGCGCGGCCTGTTTCGCCTCGCGGGCCGCGACGGCGCCGGCCGGCCCCGCGCCGACAATCAGGACGTCGACGTCAGGCATGTACGGCAGGGGTTAGGGCCTGGGGCCTGGGGCCTAGCGGTGTCATTGACAGCGCGCCGACAGGGCAGGGGGCCACGCATTTCTCGCAACCCGTGCAGGTCGATTCCTCGACAGTGAGGATATTCAGTTCCAAATGAATCGCTTGCGGGGGGCAAAGCGGCAGACAAAGTCCGCAACGGTCGCAGACCGCGAGGTCTACGACGGCAATTGTGTCCGGGGTCACGCGCCGCATGGGCGAAAGGCTAGCGGCCCCGAAACGGGCTTGTCAAGCTTCATGCTTGCTTGAGGTTACGCATTTCATTACCTTGTGCGCGTTCGCAGCAACCCGCCTCACTCTTTTACCGAAAAATTTACCGACTCACGTGCCACCAAGCTGGCTGAATTTGAAAATGGGTGCCTGGAGTCCGGCGAACGAAATCGCCGTTGATCTTGGTACCGCTAACACACTCGTCTATGTCCGCGGCGAAGGGATCGTGTTGAACGAACCCTCGGTCGTCGCGATCGAAAAAGCTACGGGCAAAGTCAAGGGCATCGGTCTGGAAGCGAAGCGCATGCTTGGCCGCACGCCCGACGGCGTCCTTGCCGTGCGGCCGCTGAAGGACGGCGTGATTGCCGACTTCGACGTGACCGAGAAGATGCTGCGCTTCTTCCTCAAGACGATCATCGATCGCCATCTCTTCCGCGTAAGACCAAAAGTCATCGTGTGCGTGCCGTCAGGCATCACCGAGGTCGAAAAGCGCGCCGTGCGTGACTCGGCCCAGTCGGCCGGTGCGAAGGAAGTGTATATGGTGGCCGAGCCGATGGCAGCGGCGATCGGCGTCGGGCTCCCGGTCGAAACGCCGACGGGCAACATGGTGATCGACATCGGCGGCGGCACCACCGAGATCGCGGTCATCGCGCTCTCCGGTATCGTGTCGGACACGTCGATTCGCACCGGCGGCGACGAGCTCGATCAGGCGATCGTGCAGTTCATGCGCAAGAATTACAATTTGCTGATCGGCGAGCCGACGGCGGAGCAGATCAAGATCCAGATCGGATCGGCGGCACCCATCGGCGAAGAGCGAGAAATGGAAGTGAAAGGCCGCGATCTCGTCTCGGGCATCCCAAAGATCGTGAGGGTGCACTCGAGCGAGATTCGCGAAGCGGTACAGGAACCCATTCAGCAGATCGTGGATGCGGTGCGGCGCGCCCTAGAGATCACGCCGCCCGAGCTGGCCTCCGACATCGTGGACCGCGGCATCGTGATGACTGGCGGTGGCGCGTTGATCCGCGGCCTCGATTTGTTGCTGCAGCAGGAGACCGGCCTGCCGATACACCTCGACGAGGACCCCATGACCTGTGTGGTGCGTGGGGCGGGGCGAATCCTCGACGCTCCCGAGAAATACCGTAACGTCCTGACCACTTAGCCGTATGGCGATCGGTACTGATCGCTACGCTTCCCGCGGGGACACGCTGCTCTTCATTCTCTGCGTGGCCCTGTCGATTGCCGCATTGAGTGTCCCGGAGCAATGGCGCTATAAGCTGGTGGATGCGATGCAGAGTCTGCTCGCGCCATTCACGTTTCTCCAGCATCAGACCGAGCTGCTCGCGGCCGCGCGCATGCGCTACGACGCGGTCGTGGACCAGCGCGATTCGCTGGCACTCGCCTCGGCGTTCTTGCCGGAGCTGCGCAGTGAAAACACCCGGCTCCGCGGCCTCCTCGGTCTCGCGGCCCGCCTGGGAAGTGGCTACGTGTCAGCAGAGATCCTGCACCAGCCGGAGCCGACGAGCCCCCTCAGCTTCATGGTTACCGCCGGGAGCCGTGAAGGGGTGCGTCCGCTTTCGGCCGTGGTGAGCCCCGAGGGGTTGGTTGGGTTGGTGGCGAGTGTCAGCGAGCACTCCAGCGTCGTGCTGAGCTGGGCTCATCCCGAGTTTCGCGCCAGTGCCATCGCGACGGACGGCAGCGTGGTCGGGATCGCCGCGCCCCACGGAGCCGAAGGCCCCTATGTCTGGCTCTTGGAGCTACAGGGCGTTCTGTATCGGAAGCAGGTGCCCACGGGCACGGTCATCGTGACATCCGGCCTTGGCGGTGTCTTTCCGCGCGGGATTCCGATTGGCGTGGTCGTCGGGCCCGCGGGAGAGGAGACAGGGTGGGGACGGACCTATCTCGTTCGGCCGGCCGTGCATCCTGCCGAGCTGTCGCACGTGATGATTCTGACGGCGACCAGAGCGCCCGGCACCGATCTCCGCAACGCGTTCAAATCGCCGCAGGACAGCACGCGATCCGATGAGGCACCGTGAGACGCTCCGACCGGTACCGCTATCCAATCATCATGTCGCTGCTCGTGGTCCTGCAGTTCACGGTGCGCGATCAGCTCGGTGGCGACCGCGTCGCGCCTGACTTCCTCCTGCTCGCGTTGCTCCTCTACACGATCCGGGCGGAACCGGGAAAGAGTGCGGCCGCAGGCTTCCTGGTCGGGTTGCTGCGAGATGCGATGACGCCGGTCAGCTTCGGTGCGGGCGCCTTGGCCCATACGATCGTGGGCTTTTTCTCCTCGCGGGCAAAGGCTGTCTTCTTCGCCGAGCACGTGTTCGTCAAAGGCTGTCTGTTCTTTGCGGGAACCTGGATCCGCAATCTGATCGTGCTGATCGCCTCAGGCGGGCTGCGAAGCTCGCAGGTCGCGTGGGAGCTGCTCGTGTGGTCGCCCCTCCAGGGTCTGTCAACGGCGTTGGTCGGGATCGCGGTGTTGTGGTTCTTCCGCGGTTGGCTCTCGCCACGACGGAGCACGGCGTGAGCTCGTTCCATCCGCACCTCGTCGATCGGCGGTTGGCTGCAGCCCGGTTCGCCGTTTGGGCCCTGCTGGGACTGCTCGTCATGTCGTTCTTCCGCACGCAGATCCTCGGCCACGGTAAGTACCAGCTGCAGTCGGAGACGAATCGACTCCGGCCGATTCCGCTGCCGGCGCCGCGCGGCACCATCTACGATCGCAACGGACGCGTGCTGGCCGAAAACGTGCCCGGCTACACGGTGTCGCTGTTGCCGGGCCCCGAAGACAGTTTGCGCTCGACCCTCGCGCGCATCGCATCTATTGCGAACATCGACAGCGTGGAGATTGAGCGCGTGATTCAGCGCGCGCGCCGCGCGCCGTATCAGCCAGCACTCGTATTGGGCGACGCACCGTTCGCCGTTGTGTCGGCGCTCGAAGAACGGCGCGTCGCGATTCCCGGACTCGTCATCCAGGCCGAACCGAAACGCTTTTATCCCGACACCGACGTCGTTGCTCATCTGGTCGGCTACGTCGGCGAGGTGACGGAAGCAGAACGGGCGACACGCCGTTTCGCGTCGGTGCGGCTCGGTGGCCTAGTCGGAAAGGATGGGCTGGAGCGCGAGTACGACGACACACTCCGCGGCTCGGAAGGCGTGCGGTTCGTCGAGGTCAGCGCCCGAGGACAAATGGTCCGCGAAGCCGAGGCGGCAGCCAATCTGAATCCCGTCAAGGGTACCGATCTGCACACGACGATCGATCTCGAGCTTCAAAAGTTTGTGTCGCAGATCTTCCCTCCTGGCCAGCGGGGCGCGCTGCTGGCGCTGAATCCCAACACGGGCGAAGTCCTGGCGCTCTTCAGCGCGCCGGGGTTCGACCCCAACGCGTTCGTCGGCGGCATCTCGGCGCCGTACTGGCGCTCGCTGAATGAAAATCCCGCGCGCCCACTGCTGGACCGCGCGATTCAGGCGCGCTATCCGCCGGGGTCGACATGGAAGCTCGCGGTCGCGGCCATGGCGCTGAAGCGCGGCGTCGCCGGTCCCCGCACCCATATGCCGATCCCCTGCCGGGGCGGGCTGCAATACGGCAATCGATACTTCCGCTGTTGGGACGCACGCGGGCACGGCGACCTGAACCTGACCGAGGCGATCGCCCAGAGCTGCGACGTCTACTTCTATCAGCTTGGCATGAGCCTGGGTGTGACCTCCCTCCTCGAAGACGGCAACGCATGGGGATTCCGTGGCCGCACCGGGATCGACCTCCCCGGTGAGATCCCGTCCGAATTCCCGACCGGACCGGAGTACTACGACCGGCTGTATGGACCCCGGCGCTGGACATCGGCGGTCGCCCTCAACCTCGCGATTGGCCAGGGCGAGAATGCGCAGACGCTCGTACAGATGGTGCGGCTCTATCAGCAGCTGGCCAGCGACGGGCGTCTGCGCACACCATTCGTAGTGCGCCAGGCCGCCACCACGAGCGATAATGCATCCCTCGATCTCAGCGCGGATCAGATCAGCTGGCTGCGGCGGGCGATGATCGCGGTGGTCGAGCAGGGAACCGCGCGCGGCTCACGGCTCGCCGCACTCACCATCGCCGGCAAGACGGGCACGTCGCAAAACTCTCACGGGGCCGACCACGGGTGGTTCATCGGGTTTGCGCCGGCGGAGAAGCCCGAAATCGTCGTGGGAGCGATCGTGGAATTCGCCGAGCACGGCACCAGGGTGGCGCCGCTGGTCGCGCGGACAATCGCTCGCTACCTCGGTATTGAGGACACCCGCGCCCGCACTATCAGGATTGCGATCCCCAACGACTCCGCGCCGCAGCCCTTCCAGCTGCCCACGCAGGACACAGTTACTCCACCCGCGTTCTCCGTGCCCGTCGTCCCGATTCGCCCCTAACGGCTCACCGTGTTCTCACGCGTCCGCCAACTCGATAAGGCGCTCGTCTTCTCGGTGCTCGCGCTGGCCCTCTATGGCTTCGCGACGCTGTATTCGGCTGGTCAGACCGACGTGCCCACGTTCGCCGAAACAATCTGGCAGCGGCAGCTGCTCTGGTTGGGCCTCGGCATCGCCGTCGCGTGGCTGACGTACCGCACGTCGCCACGAATGCTCGAGTGGGCGACCCCCTTTGCCTATGTCATTGCGGTGTTGCTGTTGCTGCTCACCCTACTTGTCGGTACGGGCGCCGGCACGGCGGCAGGGTCCAAGTCCTGGCTGTCGATCGGCGGCGTCCGGTTCGGCCAACCCGCCGAGTTGGCGAAGATCGCCGTCATCCTCATGCTGGCACGCTGGCTGGCCGGACTCAGAGAGGCCCCATCCAGCCTACGCGACCTGATTCCGCCGGCTGCGATCGCCGCATTGCCTTGTTTCCTGGTTCTGAAGCAGCCCGATCTAGGCTCCGCGATCGTGTTCGTGGCGATCCTCTTTTTCATGCTGTTTTGGGCAGGCACCAAGCCTTCGCTGCTACTACTCGCCGCATCGCCGGTGATCGGGCTTGCACTGGCGTTTTCAACGGTGGCATGGGGAATCTGGATCGCAGTTTTGGCCATTCTTCTCCTATGGTGGCGGCCCTACGTGGTGGAAGGGCTCGCAATCATGAGTCTCAACGTGCTGGGCGGCGTCCTCGCGCTGCCCCTGTGGACCCGCCTGGCACCGTATCAGCAGAATCGCCTGCTCGCGTTTCTGAATCCCGATGTCGACCCACGAGCCGCAGGTTGGCACGTCATTCAGTCAAAGGTCGCGGTCGGATCGGGAGGACTGCTCGGGAAAGGCTTCACGGAGGGCACACAGAAGCGCCTCGCCTTCCTCCCAGCCCAGCACACGGACTTCATCTTTTCCATCGTGGGGGAAGAGCTGGGCTTTGTCGGCGTACTCGTAGCATTGTCGCTGTTCGGCTGGCTACTCTTTGTGCTGTTGCGCATCGCCCGGCGGGCCACTGACGCATTTTCGAGCCTCTGCGTATTTGGCATAGCCGCCCTGATGTTCACACACATCTTCGAAAACGTCGGCATGACGATCAACCTGATGCCGATCACCGGAATCCCGCTGCCATTCTTCTCTTATGGAGGGTCGTTCCTTCTCGCGTGCTCGATTGGCGTTGGAATAGCGCTTCGAGTAGCGTGGGAGTCTCGCCAGTCCGGGTATGGTGAGTCGGGGCAATGACTTAAGCCTGCGGGACTGGCGTTGGTGACGTTGGCCTCACAGATTGTGCGCTTCGTCACTCTATGGCGCGAATGGCCTGGTTTAAGAAAGAACGTAAGCCGCGCACATCCGAGCGGGTCAAGCTCGAGATCCCGGCAGACGCTTGGGAAAAGTGTGATCAGTGCGGGCACGTAGACATCAGAGAGCGGTTCGTCCGCGCTCTGAATGTCTGTCCCAATTGTGGGTACCACCGCCGAATTACGGCCCAGGAATACATCGATCTACTGATCGATGAAGGTTCGTGGCATGAGCTATTCGCCTCCCTGAAGTCCGCTGATCCCCTGAAATTCGAGAACTACGCCGACCGCGTGCAGGCGGCCATGAAGAAGGCCGGGCCCCTGGACGCCATTCGGACCGGGTACGCACGGCTCCACGGTGTGTCGATCAGCCTGGGCGTCATGGATTTCACCTTTATGGGTGGGTCAATGGGTTCAGTCGTTGGGGAGAAGATTGCCCGGCTGACTCGCCACGCGATCGACAAGCGGACGCCTCTGATTGTGATATCGGCATCCGGTGGCGCCCGCATGCAGGAAGGGGTGCTGTCGCTCATGCAGATGGCGAAGACATCGGTGGTGGTGGCCGAGCTCCAAGGGGCGAGCATCCCCTTCATCTCGGTACTAACCAACCCGACCACAGGAGGGGTCTCCGCCTCCTATGCCATGCAGGGCGACCTCATCCTCGCCGAGCCCGGTGCGGTGATCGGGTTCGCCGGTCCGCGGGTGATCAAGCAGACGATCGGCCAGGACCTGCCCGAGGGATTCCAGACCGCCGAGTTCCTGCTCGAGCATGGCATGATCGACGCCGTTGTGCCGCGGGGAGAGCTGCGCGACACGACGGCGCAGCTGCTGCGGCATATGACGGGCGCATGGCCCGCTGAGGCCGCCGACTGACCTTCGAAGACGCCTGCGAGTACCTCTTTGCCAGACAAACCGGTCGCATCAAATGGAGCCTCGGGCCGACCGAGGGACTCCTGGACGTGCTCGGCTGCCCCGAGCGCCATTTTCCCACTATTCACATTGGCGGAACCAATGGCAAAGGGTCGACCTGCGCTTTCGTCGCCCATGAGCTAGAAGCTCGGGGGTGGCGCGTTGGGCTGTACACGTCACCCCATCTCGTTTCCGCGACCGAGCGGATCACCGTCAACAGTGTCCCGATTACCGAGAGCGCGTTTGCTCAGTGGACGACTCTCCTCAAACCGCACATCGAACGCCTGGACGCGAGCTTCTTCGAGGCGACAACGGCGATCGCGTTCGCTGATCTGGCGGCGCGCGCGGTGGACGTCGCGGTAATCGAGGTGGGACTGGGCGGCCGGCTCGATGCAACCAATGTTCTGACCCCGCTGGTCTCGGCCGTTACGAAAATCGCGCTGGAGCATACGGACTATCTCGGGACCGACCTGAAAGGCATTGCACGCGAAAAGGCGGGCATCGCCAAGCCCGAGGTGCCGTTCATCACCGGCGAATCGGATCCAGAAATCCGTTCCGAGCTGGTCAACGAGGCCAAACGGCGCGGCGCCAAGCCGATCATCACCGTCGATACGACGCTCCGGCCTCGAAAGGACACGCGCGTCGGACTCCTCGGCAGGCATCAGGTTGCGAACGCCCTGGTCGCGCATGCGGTGCTGAACGCCCTCCCGAAACCATTCGGGCCGGTGGGCAAGAACTTCCCCGCCAGTTTTGCCGATGCCTACATCCCCGGCCGGTTTGAAGTGCGAGGCAAATGGATTTTTGACGTCGCCCACAATCCTGACGGCATGCGTGTAGTCGTGGACGCCATTCGCTCGACGCGTCCGCCCATCCGCCGGCCGTTGCACGCCCTGGTCGGCATCCGCAACGACAAGGACTGGCGCACGATGCTGGACGTGTTGCAGCCAGTCGTCGATCGGCTCGTCCTGACGGTCCCACCATCGATTCCGGTCATGCAACGGTGGGCGGTAGCCGAAGTCGAGGGACCGTCCGTCGAGCCGGACTTCGAGCGCGCTCTGCACGACATTCAGGAAGGGGCGGAGACCGTACTGGTCACCGGATCATTTCACACCGTCGGCGACGCGATGGCTCGCTTGCCGGGCTTCGCGCCCGTCGGTTAAGTTGTTGCGATGCAAGGAAAAGCCCTACCCGGCTTTCGCGATTTCTACCCTGAAGACCTGAAGCTCCGCAACCATATCTTCGCGACCTGGCGCAGCGTAGCCGGCCGTTACGGATTTGAGGAGTACGACGGCCCCCCCCTCGAATCGCTCGAGATGTACACGAAAAAGAGCGGGGACGAGATCGTCCAGCAGCTCTACACATTTCGGGATAAAGGGGACCGTGAAGTGGCCTTGCGGCCGGAAATGACGCCAACGCTGGCCCGCATGGTCGCCGCGCGGGTCCAGGCGCTCAAGAAACCGATTCGATGGTTCTCAATCCCGCAGCTGTTCCGCTACGAGCGCCAGCAGCGGGGCAGGCTGCGCGAGCACTTTCAGCTCAACATGGACATCATCGGCGAGGCCTCCCCTCTGGCGGACGCCGAGCTGATGGCCGCCGCCGTGGATATCATGCGGGCGTTGGGCCTGGGACCCAAGGATGTGCAGCTGCGGGTTTCGGACCGTCGCGTGCTGAAGGCGCTGCTGCACTCCAAGGGCCTCAGCGAGAGTCAGTTATCGACCGCCTTCGCCGTGATCGACCGCAGTGAGCGAGTGCCGAAGAACGTGCTCGAGGAAATGCTAAAGGACGCCGGATTCGCGAAGCACGAAGCGGGGGCTGTTTTCGACGTCGCCGACCTGCGGGGCAAGGAGGCGATCGCGGCGGCGGGGGCGGCGGCAGAGCCGCTCGCCGAGGCCATCCGCGCACTCGAAGCGATGGGCCTGGACGACTTCGTTGCGATCGACCTTACGATCGTGCGCGGGCTCGCCTATTACACCGGCATCGTGTTCGAGCTGTTCGATGCACAGAAGAGCCTGCGGGCAATAGCCGGGGGTGGCCGCTACGACGGCCTGCTCGACCTTCCCGCGCTGGGGTTCGGCATGGGCGACGTTGTACTCGGCGAGCTCCTCAAGGAGCGCGGCGTAGCCCCGAAGGCGTCGACCGAGCTCGGCGCCTTTTTGGTAGCGGTAGGCGGGGACGACATGCCAACGATGCTCCAGCTCGCCCATGCCATGCGCGAGCGTGGCATCGCGGTCGAGTACGGCCTGCGTCACACTGCAGTGCGGAAGCAGCTCGAGCTGGCGTCCTCCCGAGGCGCGTCCCGGGCGGTCATCATCGGGCCGGAAGAGCGGAAGGCCGGACTGGCCGTCGTGAAGGATCTGCGGGCGGGGACGGAAGCCAAGGTACCCATCGACAAGCTTCTCAACGGATATTTCGATTAATGGCACAAGCGAAACAGATCACGCCACGCGCCAAAGACTTTAGCGAGTGGTACGGGGACGTCATTGCCCAGGCCCAGCTGGCGGACTATTCGCCGGTGCGGGGCTGCATGGTCATTCGCCCGCACGGCTATCGGATCTGGGAGCTGATGCAGCGCGCGCTGGACGACATGTTCCGCGCGACGGGGCACCGCAACGCGTACTTCCCCCTGTTCATTCCGCAGAGCTTCCTCGCCAAGGAGGCGGAGCACGTCGAGGGCTTTGCTAAGGAAGTCGCTCTCGTCACTCATACCCGGCTGCGGGCGACGGGCAAGCAGGGGGCCGAGGCGATCGCGGTCGACCCCACATCCGCGCTGGAAGAGCCGCTCGTCGTCCGACCCACGTCCGAGACGATCATCTACGCGATGTTCGCCAAGTGGATCCAGAGCTACCGCGACCTGCCCCTGCTCCTCAACCAGTGGGCCAACGTGGTCCGCTGGGAGCTGCGGACGCGGCTCTTTCTGCGCACCACCGAGTTCCTGTGGCAGGAAGGGCACACCGCGCACGTCGATGAGGCGGACGCCGAGCGCGAGGCCCGCACAATTCTGGGTATCTATCGGCGCTTTGCGGAAGAATGGATGGCCATGCCTGTCCTCACCGGCGCAAAGACAGAGAGTGAGAAGTTTGCAGGGGCGCTCAGGACGTACGCGATCGAAGCGCTGATGCAGGACAACAAGGCGCTCCAGGCCGGCACATCGCACAACCTGGGTCAGAACTTTGCCAAAGCGTTCAACGTGCAGTATCAGACCGCGGCTGGTGGGCTCGAGTACGTCTGGAATACTTCCTGGGGCGTCTCGACACGCTTGATCGGCGGACTGATCATGACGCACTCGGACGATAACGGGCTCGTCGCGCCTCCCAAACTCGCGCCCGTGCAGGTGGCGATTGTGCCGATTTGGAAGAGTGATGAAGAGAGGTCTCGGCTATCGGCTATCGGCTATCAGGTAAAGGCCGACCTGGAGAAGGAAGGGCTGCGCGTCGAGCTCGACGTTCGGGATAACATGAAGCCCGGCGCCAAGTACTTCGAGTGGGAAGCGCTGGGCGTTCCCGTCAGACTGGAGATTGGCCCACGCGATCTCGCGAGTGGTCAGGTCGTCATGGCCAGACGTACGGGAGGTAAGACGCCTACGCCGATGCAAGGCATCGTGGGCGCCGTGAGGACTGCTCTAGACGAGATTCAGACCGCGCTGTTCAACGCCGCCAAGGAGCGCCGCGACAAGAATTCGATTCGGGGAGCCACCAAGGCCCAATTCATCGAGTTCATCAAGGGAAGCGGCGGCTTCGTCTACGGCGGGTTCTGCGGCGACTCGGCTTGCGAGGCCGAGATCAAACAGCAGACCAACGCCACGATCCGGGTGCTACCCGATCCCGAGTTCCGCAGTAAAGCGGCGCCGCCCACGTGCATGTGGTGCGGCGCCCCAAGCGTCGCGGAGGCCGTGTGGGCCCAGGCGTATTAAGGGATCAGGGCGCCGCTTTGATCTCCACGCCGATGCCGCCGGCCTTCTTCGTCACCGCCCAGTTTGCCTGAACCGCGGGCCGGTTGACGGCCCACTCGGCGAAAAGGTCGGCGTTCGTGCTCTCTGTGGACGGCTGCTCGGCAATTTCGGTGAAGCCCGTGCCCGGGTTGATCGCGACCACATTGCTGTTGATGCCAAACACGCCATACGCGACGTTCGCCGGATTCGCGAAGGCAGCGAGGGACACCGTGAGCGCAACGTCCGCGTTGGCGGCGTTGGTGGCGGTCTGAACGATCGCGCCGGAGCCGTTGGTACCGCTCGTCGCGACGCCGGTCCACTGCGACACAATCCACTGGCAGTTGGAGACCGTTGAGCTCGACGTGATCGTGATCGGACCGCTGCCGGGCGACGCGCTCATGGCGCGGTAGATCGTGACCTGCTTCAGCGGCAGGCCGATCGTATCGTAAGTCACAGTCGCAACGACTTCCCAGTTCGACATTCCTCCACCCGATAGCGTCGGAACCGGCGCCGGGCTGGTCGACCGATGCGTGGCGACCGCCACCGTGACCAGTGCATTGGCGGCCGGGGCAATCGAGGCCGTTGTGTAGACCTGGGTGTTGAGGACGTCGTTGCCCGAGGTGAGCAGCGTATGCGTGATCGCCCCGCCGCTCGGCGGCGCGGTGACCGTTACGGATGCCGTCTGCGTGATCGCGACCCCATTGGCCGTGGCCGAGACGGTTTTGCTACCCTCCACCGTGGAGCTGAGACTCCCCGACGTCACGCCGACCGAGTTGGTCGTGGCGGAGGGCTGAGTCAGTGTGTTCCCGCTCCCCGTGGCGCTGAGGACGACCGTGGCGCCGCTGACGGGATTGCCAAAGCCGTCTTTCGCCGTGACAAAGATCGTCGACGTCTCGGTTCCCGGCGCGATGCTGGTCGGCGCCGCTGAGACCGTGGACGTCGCTCCAGAGAGCGGCCCGGCCGTGACCGTTACCTGCGCCGTCTGCGTAATGGCCACGCCCTCCGCGGTCGCGGAAATCGTTTTCAGCTCTGCCTTGTTGGACGACAACGTCCCGGTCGCGACGCCATTGACGTCGGTGGTGGCTGCAGGCTGCGTCAGCGTGTTCTGCGTGCCGTTAGACGCCAGCACCACGGTCGCTCCGCTGACGGGATCGCCGTTGGTGTTGCGGACCGTCACAGTAATGGTCGCGCTGCCCGCGCCTGCCGTGATCGGGGTCGGGGCGGCACCGATGCTTGAGAGCGACGGGGATATCGTGACGGGGGCGGTGACCGTGACGCTCGCCGTCTGGGTGATGGCGGTCCCGTTGATCGTCGCGGACACGGTCTTCAACTCCGCCACTGACGAGCTGAGGGTCCCGGTAGCCACGCCACTCGCGTTCGTCGGGCCTGCGGGCTGGGTCAGGGTATTGCCCGAGCCGCTCGCGGCGAGGACGACCGTCGCACCACTGATGGGATTGCCGGAGCCGTCCCTGGCGGTCACGGTGATCGTCGAGCTGCCGCCGCCCGCCGAAATCGATGTCGGCGAGGCGCCGAGGGTCGACTGGGAGGGCGACACATCCACGGACGTCACGGTGACCGACGCGCTCTGACTGAGCGCGACGCCGTTCGCCGTGGCCGAAACCGTCTTGACCTCAGCCACGGTCGAGCTCAGCGTGCCTGTCGCCACGCCGCTCGCATTCGTCACGCCGCTGGGCTGGACCAGGGTGTTGCCGGTACCGGTCGCGGCGAGCACGACGGTGGCACCGCTGATCGGCTGTCCGCTGCCGTTCTTGACGGTCACGGTAATCGTTGATGCCCCGCCGCTGACCGGGATCGAATTCGGTGCGGCCGCGACGGTGGACAGGGAAGCCGACACGGGACTCGCGTTCGCCGTGACGGTCACCGTTTTGGTGATCAGCACGCCGTTCGCGGTCGCGGAGACGACCTTCGGTCCCGGGTCAGTCGAGGTCAGTATGCCGGTCGTGACCCCGTTCGCGTTCGTCAACAGAGTCGGTTGCGTAATCGTGTTGCCGGTGCCGGTCGCCGACAGTACCACCGCGGCACCGCTCAGCGCGTGATTGCCGGCGTCCTTCACCGTCACGGTAATCGTGGACTGTCCGGTCCCCGCGGTGAACTGGGTCGGGGAGGCGGAAACGTTCGATCTCGACGCGCCCGGGATCGTCACGGTCACACTTGCGGTCGGACTGATGAGCGTGCCGTTGGCAATGGCCGAGACTGTCTTGACTCCGGCGTCGGTCGAGCTGAGGGTTCCGGTCGTCTTCCCGGTCGCATCCGTAAGCGCCGTCGGCTGGGTGATCGTGTTCCCGGTGCCCGTCGCCTGCAGCGTGACGACGGCGCCGCCTACTGGTTTCGAGCCGGCGTCGAGCACCGTGACCGTGATGGTCGCCGTCCCTGTCCCCACTGCGATGAACCTGTCGGCTGTCGCGATTTTCGATTTCGAGGCGGACGCAGGCGCGGTGACCACGACCGAGGCCGTCTGGGTGAGCGCGACGCCGTTCACCGTCGCCGAGACCGTCTTGACCTCGGTGACCGTCGAGCTGAGCGTGCCGGTCGCGATGCCGTTTTCGTCGGTGTACGCGGAGGGCTGCGTCACCGTGTTGCCTGCTCCCGTCGCCGCGAGCGACACGAATGCCCCGGCGACCGGGTTGCCATTGGCATCCTTCGCCGTCACGGTGATGGTCGAGGGCACACCCTTCATGACGGGAGTCGGTGCTGCGGCGATCGTGGACGCCGTCCCCGACACTCCGCCCGGCGCGTCATGGCAGGAGGCGCTGCCCGCGTCGGTAAAGGTCTGGCCGGCAATCGGGATGAACTGCCAGTCATAGCCGCCGTCCTTCAGCGTAAACTTCATCACGCCAAAGTTGCCGCTCTGGACGGCGCTGTTGGGAGCGATGAGGACCGGTTGGAAGGCGCTCTCACCCCCGCTGCCGACGATGAACGACCGGATACCCCGCTCCGGGTCCAGCACTCCGTCCGGGTTCATCGGGAGGAACCGCTCGTACTGGTGTTGGTGGCCGTTGACCGCGACGTCGACGCCCGCGGCGTACAACCGGTCCCAGAAGATTTTGCGGGCCGGGTCGGAGGTCGCCCCAGTGAGGCTCTTGTTCGAAAAGCGGAACGGCTGGTGCCAGATAACGAGCGTGCAGAGATTGGGATGCGCGGCGAGGTCGGCAATGAGCCACTGATCCTGCGCCGAGCCTGACCGGAACTGCACGAACTGACCATTGTCGTTCAGCACGACAATGTGCCAGGCCCCGAGCTCGAAGCTGTAGTAGCCCAAGCCGCGTGGTCCGGCGCGGGTGCCGAAATAGTCGAACGTGGGATCGGCGGTCGCCGACGAATCGTATTCGTGGTTACCAAGGGTCGCGTAGGTGCGTGCCTTGAAGCGACCCCAGGTGGGCTCATAACAGTTCTGGTAGTCGACGGCCCGGCCATTGGGATAGGCGTTGTCACCGGCCGTGAACACCGTGCCCGGAATGCCATCGATGATGTTGGCGGTGAGCGAGTCGTGGTTGTTGGTACAAGCAGCGATGTCGCCGGCCCCGACGAGGACTGCCGGTCCGCTGAACGGCAAGGCCGAGAACTGCGGCCCCTTGAACGGAGCCACCGGAGAGCGATCGTCGACGCAGGTGACAACGAGGAGGGTCAGGGCGGCGACCGCCAGGACCCGCGGAAGTCTGGTTCGGAACACATTCGCTCCAACGGTTAGCTGCTCCAGCCCGGTGGAGCGCCTGGACGGTGCGAGACATCATGCCACCATCGCGCACGCACTAGTCAAGTTCTGTGCCCAACGCGTCCGGTTTCGAGATGAGCGCTCGTCGTCGCGAACCTGTAGCGGCCGAACGACAGCAGTGTCACTTTAAGAACATGGTTTCGAATGTATTAGGGTTCGATCCGGGATTACTTCAGGCGATCGCTGATCGCATCGGCACCCCGTCGTACGTCTACAGCACAAATCTGATTCGCGCGCAATACAACGCGCTCCATGACGCGCTGCACGGCATCCGCCATCGCATCTGCTACTCCGTCAAAGCCAACGGCAACCTTGGCGTGCTGCGCGTCCTCAAGCAGTTGGGCGCCGGCGCCGACATCGTCTCAGTAGGGGAGTTGCGGCGCGTGCTCATGGTCGGCTTCGACCCCGACGGCATCGTCTTTTCGGGCGTGGGGAAGACGGCGGGCGAAATCGAAGAGGCAATTCGCGCCGGCGTCGGCTTCATCAACGTGGAGTCCCCCAGCGAGCTGGACACGGTCATCGCGGTCGCGAACGACAGCCGGCTCACGGCGAACGTGGGGATCCGCGTCAATCCCGATGTCGCGATCGAGACGCATCTGTACATGAAGACCGGAGAGAAGACGGCGAAGTTCGGGATACCCTTCGATGAGGTCGTGACAATCGCGCGTCGTATCGCCGGCGAACCGCGGCTCGTGCTGCGGGGGCTCGCGATGCACATCGGCTCGCAAATCACAGACGTCACCCCCTATCACCGCGGCACGGTCAAGCTGCTGGAGCTGGTCACGGCGATTCGCGCCTCGGGTATCAGCACGCTCGAGGCGCTCGACGTAGGTGGCGGGCTCGGCGTGCGGTATCACAACGAGAAAGCACCCAGCCCCAAGGCATTCGCCGAGGCCGTCGTGCCGGCCGTGGGCGCCGCGGGACTCGGTCTCCTGTGTGAACCGGGGCGATACCTGGTCGCCAATGCCGGTGTGCTGCTGACGCGCGTGCTCTATCGCAAGCACGCGGGCGGCAAGGAATACGTGATCGTGGATGCCGGCATGTCCGATTTCGTGCGGCCCAGTCACTACAACGCTCATCACGAAATCATTCCGCTGCGCGATGGCAAGCGCCCGGAAGAAACCGTGAACGTCGTGGGTCCGATCTGCGAGACCGGCGACTTTCTCGCCCTCGACCGCAAGCTCGTCTCGGTGGGCCCCGGGGAGGTGCTCGCGGTCCTTGGCACCGGAGCCTATGGGTTCGTGATGGCCTCTACCTACAATCAGCGCCCGCGTCCGCCGGAGGTCGTCGTCGACGGCGATCGCTATTACGTCGCGCGACAGCGTGAAACACTCGAGGACTTGGTGCGCGGTGAGACCACCGAGCCGACCACCTGGTACAAGGCTTGAAAAACCGCATTCTGATTCTCGATTACGGCTCTCAGTTCACGCAGCTGATTGCGCGCCGCATCCGCGAGGCCAGCGTCTACTGCGAAATCCACCCCGCGTCCAAAGGCTCGGATCTCGAATTCCTCCGCCAGTTCGACCCCAAGGGCGTCGTTCTGTCAGGCGGGCCCAGCTCCGTTTTCGATGCGGGAGCGCCGACCGCCGATCCGGTCCTGCTCGACCTCGGGCCCCCGGTACTCGGCATCTGCTACGGCATGCAGCTCGTCGCCCGGCTGGCGGGAGGGAAGGTGGTGCCGTCGAACGAGCGCGAGTACGGGCGTGCCGAGATCACGATCCGTGAGAACAAGGGTCTGTTCGGAGGGTTCGAGCCCCGCGCGACGGCGATCGTCTGGGCGAGCCATGGTGACCGCGTCGACGAGCCCCCACCGCACTTCCGGGTGACTGCGACGAGCCCGAACGCACCGGTCGCCGCGATGCAGCACGACAGCAAGCCGATCTACGGGGTGCTGTTTCACCCGGAAGTGGCGCACACGCCGCGAGGCGGCGAGATCCTGCGCAATTTCCTGTTCGATATCTGTGGCTGTACGCCAGACTGGACGCCCGGCCGCTTTATCGACCACGAGGTCGGGCGCATTCGCGAGTTGGTCGGACCAACGGGGCATGCCATTTGCGGACTCTCCGGCGGTGTCGACTCGGCCGTGGCGGCAGCCCTTGTGCATCGCGCCATCGGGAACCGGCTGACCTGCGTCTTTGTCGATCATGGCTTGCTGCGCAAAGGGGAGCGCGAGCAAGTCGAGCAGACATTCCGCACTCACCTCGGCATGGATCTCCGAGTCGTGGATGCGACGCATCGGTTTTTGGGGGAGCTCAAGAATGTGGAGGATCCCGAAGAGAAGCGCCGGCGAATTGGCCATACGTTCATTGACGTATTTGAGGATGCCGCCCGGCATGTCGAAGGAAACGTCGGGTTTCTGGTGCAGGGCACCCTATACCCGGACGTGATCGAATCGACCTCCCCCAAGGGTGGCCCGTCCGCCACGATCAAGACGCATCACAATGTCGGGGGCCTGAGGCCGAACCTGCCTTGGAAGCTGATCGAGCCTCTGCGTGAGCTCTTTAAGGACGAGGTGAGACAGGTGGGGCGAGAGCTCGGCCTGCCCGAGGCCATCGTGGGCCGCCATCCGTTTCCCGGCCCGGGCCTGGCCATACGGGTGCTCGGCGCGGTCAATGACGAGCGATTGGACGTGCTGCGGAGAGTCGACGCGATCTACTTGGAAGAAATCCGCGCGGCGGGGCTCTATGATCAAATCTGGCAGGCGTTTGCCGTGTTACTCCCCATCAGGTCGGTCGGTGTCATGGGGGACGGCCGCACCTATGAGAATGTGGTCGCGCTGCGCGCGGTAACGAGCCGCGACGGCATGACGGCCGACTGGTTTCAGTTCCCGCACGACGTGTTGGGACGGATCTCGAGCCGGATCATCAATGAGGTCCGTGGCGTGAACCGGGTCGCGTATGATGTGAGCTCCAAACCCCCGGCCACGATCGAGTGGGAATAGCCCCAAAAAGTTGGAATACCTCTTTTGGGAATAGCCCCTAGCAAGTGGGGCGCAGCGGGGTAGAATCACATGACATTTCGAGACGCCCACCCTAGGGGGCTTTAGTATGCCGCGCAAAGGATTCACGCTGATCGAGCTGTTGATGGTGATCGTAATCATTGGACTGCTCGCAAGTATTGCCATTCCGAAGCTCGCGAACACCAGAGAAAGAGCGGTCGTCGCTTCGATGAAGTCCGATCTACGCAACCTCGTCACGGCAGAGGAGGCGTACTTTTCGGACTCGATGAAGTACACGACGAATTTGGGGGCGGCCCGCTATCGGACCACTGCTGGTGTGATCGGCCCGACGATCATCCTGACCGGCGATGGATGGACCGCGAGAGTCGCTCACGGGTC
>DATFVZ010000062.1:0-17812 GCA_035259785.1 Gemmatimonadales bacterium | reverse complement strand
GCCCAGAATGGTCGTGAAGGCCGCGGACGTCGTGTCGCCGTACGTGCCCGCGAGCTCCGGCGCGCGCCCGATCCGGCGCGTGTACACCAACCCCTCGCCGCTGCCGCAGTCGTTGACCGCCGTGCAGTTGACGTTCCACTGGAATTGGCCGGCGCCCTGAACGAAGAAGGGCCGCTGCTCGCGGAAGAAGGTCTCGAACGCGGTGAGGTTCTGCACCGCGGGATCCGCTTCGACTTGTCCGAAGTCGGGGTTGATCGTCGCGTCCAGCTTCAAATTGGACGACACCCGGTACTTGAAATCGCCGCCGACGTTGAACTCCTGTGAGCGGCCGAGGGTGTTGTTCTCGATCGCCGACACGTTCTTGGTGACGGCGTAGGGGGCGGCTTCGAGCCGGCGCGGCGGCTCCAGGCCCTCGAGTCCTTCGAGGTCACCGAACTGTGACACGAATCCGGCTTTCGACTGCCGGAACAGCGGCCAGCTCACGCGCTGCGCATAGCGGTAGATGTCGCGATCGATCGTGAAGCCGAACGTGTGAATCGGCTCGCGGCCGTAAGGGAGCTGCGTCAGGGGTATCCGGAACTCGGCGGTCCAGCCGGTCGAATCGATGCGCGTCGCGACGTCCCAGACGGCGTCCCACGCAAAGTCCTCGTTGCCGTCATTGAAGATCTGCGCGTCGAGTTTCACCCCCGATGGGTTGACCCCGAACTCAAAGCCGTTACGCCGGTCGTGATACGAATCGAGGAACAGCCACACCATGTCGGAGGGGGCGAAGTAGTCGCGGCGCGCGAGCAGGGTGATGATGCTGTCGGGGTGTGGGTCGAAGCACCGAACCAAGACGTATAGATTGCCGGCGTCGTAGGCGACCTTCGCTTCGGTTGGCAGCTTGGGCGCCAGTCCTTCGGTTGGACGCCATTCCTGGAACTCGCTGATCGGCGTTGCCGCACGCCACACGGCGTCGTCGTCACGCCCGTCGATGGTGACCTCGTGGCTGGCGCGAGTCGCGGTGATGCGTCGTGCAACCGCGGGCGGATCGCCGGGGCGGGTGGCCTTACTGGAATCAGCGGCTTGAACGAGAAGCGTGAAAGTGGCGAGGAGCGGCAAGCCAAAGGCCATGCGATCACCCGGGGGAGGTTACCTGGTTGGATGACGAAACCCGCGAAATGGTTGTTTCAGGGAGGGGCGTACGTCATACTGCAACCTGGGGCGCTGCCTCCCCCAACTCCTTAATCCCCCCCAATGGAGACTCAATGCGCTCCCGTTACATCGCCGGCCTATGCGCCGCGGTTCTCACCGCCGGCATGACCGGCCCTCGCGCCGATCAGCCCCTCAACGTGCGACTCGGCTACCCCGCCGACTCCAAGCTTCTCATTATCAACGCCGACGATCTGGCGATGTCGCATTCGGAGAACGACGCCAGCTTCGCTGCGCTCGATCAGAAACTCGTCACCGCCGCGACCGTGATGGTTCCGGCGCCGTGGTTCGGCGAAGTGGCCGCGTATGCGAAGACGCATCCCGACGCCGATCTCGGCCTGCATCTCACGTTGACCGCCGAGTGGCAGACGTTCCGCTGGGGGCCAGTGACGCCGCGCAATCTCGTTCCCAGCCTCGTCGGGCCCGACGGGTTCTTCTATTCCACGACGGAAGACTTCGCGAAGCACGCGAAGGTCGACGAAGTCGAAGTCGAGGTCCGAGCCCAGATCGAGCGCGCCAAGGCGATGGGTCTCGAGCCGACACATCTCGATGCCCACATGCACTCGCTCTATGCCACGCCGGCGCTGTTCGCGGTGCTAAAGAAGGTGGCGCGTGAGTACCGGCTGCCGATTCGCATGGCTCGCAACGAACAGGTGTTCAAGGACCTGCTGCCGTATGTCGACGCGGGCTACCCGTTTCCCGACGCGATCTACTCGCACGAAGGCGACGACGTGCAGCCGGCTAGGTGGAAGGACTTCTATCTCAACGTCATTAAGAATCTGCAGCCCGGCGTGAACGAGCTGTTCGTGCATCTCGCGCACGACGACGCGGAAATGCGCGCCGTCACCGTGAACTACGACGTGTGGGATGCCGCCTGGCGCCAGCGCGACGTCGACGTCATTTCCAGCCCCGAATTTCGGAAGGCCCTCATCGATAACAAGGTCACGCTGATCGGGTGGCGCCCCATCCAGCAACTCGTTCGGGGCCCCGGAATGTGAATCCCCAACTTCGGCGCTTGTGCGTTTTCTGCGGCTCGAGTGCCGGGGTCCGTCCCGAGTACGTGCGCGCGGCCCAGGACTTCGGTCGTTTGCTGGTCGAGCGGCGCATCGGCCTCGTCTATGGAGGCGCCCATGTCGGGCTGATGGGCGCGCTTGCCGACGCCGCGCTCGGCGCCGGGGGAGAGGTCGTCGGCGTGATCCCGCACGCGTTAGTGCAGCACGAAATCGCGCATCGCGGCCTCACTGAGCTGCGGGTGGTTGCGGACATGCACGAGCGCAAGGCCACGATGGCGGAGCTGTCCGACGGCTTCGTCGCGCTGCCTGGCGGTGCCGGCACGTTGGAAGAGCTGTTTGAGGTGTGGACCTGGGGTCAGCTCGGTCTGCATCACAAGCCGTGCGGCCTACTCGACGTCAGCGGCTACTTCACGCGGCTCCGTGCCTTCCTCGATCATGCGGCGTCCGAAGGGTTTCTGCGCACGGAGCATCGCAACATGCTCATTGTAGAGACGGAACCGAAGGCGTTGCTCGACAGCTTCGCTCGCTATGCCGCTCCGGTCGCAGAGAAGTGGATTCGTCAGGAGCAGCGGCGAACGTCCTGATGTGACAACGGCGCTCTCGAACGAGAGCGCCGCTGCGTGTGTCGTACCGCTGGTGGATTAGAGCTTGACGACGTTCTGCGCCGCCGGGCCCTTGGCGCCCTGCACGACGTCGAACTCCACGCGCTGACCCTCGGTCAGGGACTTGAAGCCCTGCGCCTGGATCGCCGAGTGATGCACGAAGCAGTCCTTTTCGCCGTTCTCAGGCGTGATGAAACCGAACCCCTTCGCGTCGTTGAACCACTTCACGGTACCGGTGATACGTGCCATAACTGATGAAACTCCTGTAACTAACTGTTCCCGACGTCGCGCGGTCGTCGCCTGCAGGCGCGCCGCGAACTGTGCTGCCGGCGCCGGGTGAGCGATCCCGCAAAAGCAAACGAGGATCCGGAGACGTGCCCCAGGTCCTCGTTGTCAGTCACTGGCTACTCGCTCGGCGCGAATGATCACCGGGTGGGCGGCGAAAGTCAAGTCAGCCTGTCTAGACTGTGTTAACGATCGATCCAGTCGCCTACATTCCAGGCACCATGCAGCCCGCTATTGCCAAAGGCACCTGCTTTCCGATGTTCGCGTTCGAGGTCGCGCAATCGATCGATCTCGACGCGGCGGAACGACGGCTGCTCACCACCACCACCGCGGAGCGCCAGACGATCAAGTACAAGCGCCGCGCACCGGCGTCGTTTGAGTACCGCCCTGCGCCGCTGCATGTCACGCGCGGGGGCGAGCAGCAGGACGTGAGCGGTCGGCGCACCACGCCGGGGGTCGAGGTCGTGCTGTACGATTTCGGCGCGCTTTCGGTCAGTTACGCGCTGCCGCTGCACGGGCCGCTGTCGGATCTTCCCGCGCTCGCCCAGGCGCTGTGGGGAAACGAGCAGCTGCTCACGGATGCGCGCCAGCACGCCGAACAGGTCCTTGCCGAGCTGGGGCCGGCGTGCGTGCGGCCGCGCATTGCCGATTTCGTCGAAGATTACTCGATCTTTCACATCGAGGCGTTCACTGCGCCGTGCGATGCCGCGACGCTGTGGACGAGCGAAGCGGAGACCGTGGCGCAGGTGCTGCGCGCCGCCCCGCACCCCTTGTCACAGCAGGAAATCGCCGATGCGACGTCAGCGCGCCTTTCCTTCGGGCCCAACGACGCCACAATCATCGACACCGACGCCGCCATCCTGTTCGACGCCGAAGGCGAAGATGTGCGCGACGTGATTGAGTTCGCCAACACGCAGCTTCTCGAGATGCGCTACCTCGATCACGAGCTGGACGACGTGCTGGAGCGGGCGTACGACCGGCTGTTGCCGCGCTCGCGGCGGCCGTGGCTGTTCGCCGCGGTGGGGCCCGATCTGCGCAGCCTCGCGCGGCTCGAGCTCGACGCGGCCATGCTGTTCGAGCAGGTCACCAACGCGCTGAAGCTGGTGGGCGATCAGTTCCTGGCGCGCGTCTATTCGCTGGCGTCGCGGCGCTTCCACCTGGGTGAGTGGGACACCAGCATTTCCCGCAAGCTCCAGACGATCGATGGCATCTATAGCAAGATGGCCGACCGCGCCGCGACGCGCCGGATGGAGATGCTCGAGTGGATCATCATCCTGCTGTTCGTGCTCTCCATCGTGCTGTCAGTCATCACCCTGGCGCCACACTAACGGGGCAGCGCCTGGCATCGCTACTGCGTTTTGCCCAGCGCCTCAGCGGCCGCCTGCCGCACATCCGGGTCGCGATCGTTTAAGGCCCGCGTCAAGCCGGGAATCGCGGCGGCGACGTTCAGCTCGCCGAGTCCCTGGACGGCCGCGAGCCGGATGCCCTTGTCCTCGTCGCGCAGCCGGTCGAGGAGCGCCTGCACAGCGGCACCGCCCTGATCGCCGATATGGGCGAGCGCGTCGGTCGCCTCGCGGCGCAGATCGACGTCTGCGGCGCTTGTCGCTCGAATCAGCGCCGCCGGCGCTTTCTTCACGTCGTTGAGATTGCCGATGGCGTTGGCGGCCTCGCGGCGGACGTCGGGATCCGCGTCATCGAGCGCGCGCGCGAGCGGCTCGAGCGAACGTCCCAGACTGATATTGCCCAGGGCGTTGGCGCATTCGCGCCGCACATCCGGGTCGGGATCGTTCAACAGCAGGCTCTCGAGCGTCGGTGCCGCAGACCGCTCGGACATGTTGCCGAGCGCGTTGGCTGCCGTGCGCCGCACCGCAATGCTCCGATCGGTGAGCGACCCGATCAGCGCCGGCCCCACGCGGGGACTCTTCATCTCTCCCAATGCCTCGGCGGCGATCACACGCGTGCCGGCATCGGCATCGCGCAGGAAGGGCAAGACGTCCTTCGCGAAGCCGGCGTCTTCGAATTGACCGAGTGCCCAGATGCTGGCGAGACGCACCCGAGGCGAGGTCGAGTGCACCGCCTTCTGCAGTTCCGGAGCGGAAGCGGGATCCCTGATCTCTCCCAAAGCCCATGCCGCCATTGCCACGACGGCCGAGTCGCTGTCGGTCAGCCGGCGCTCGAGCCCCGCACGTGTTTCGCGACGCTCGCCGACGCCGGCGGCGTACGCGGCACTTTCGCGCGCGCGCGGCTGCGCGTCATCGAGCAAACGTCCCAGCACTGAAGCGGACACGGTACTGTTCCCGAGCAGCTTCGCGGCGACTCTGCGAACGCACGCATTGTCCGTGTCGATGTTCGCCTGGAGCAAAGCAATGGCGCGCGGGTCGGTGATGCTCCCGGCCAGCGAGTCTTTGGCGCCCTGGAGGTTGGCTGCATCCGTGAAGCGCCCCAGACGGGCATCATCGTTCCCCATCCAGAAGTTGCCGAGCTGGTCGCCGATCAGGTCACAGACGACGGGATCGGTTTGGCCGAGTGCAGTGAGCAGCCGCGCAACGCGCGCCGAATCGGCACCGGGGCGGGTATGCCTTCCACCGCTCGCTGCGATCGGCGGTGCAGTGCGAGTTTCTCTCCGAGCGGTCGTATCGATGGAGGTGACGCCGCCAATGCCGGCGGCCACGAGACTTACGACGAAGAGCGCGCGCATCATGGGTCCTGCCCCAACGCTTCGGCTGCCGCCTGACGCACTTTCGGATCGGGCGACTGCAGAGCGGCCTGCAGCGCTTGCCGCGCCGCCGGATCGGCGATGCTGCCGAGTGCTTGTGTGGCCGTTTCTCGAACCGAACTTCGTGGATCGTCGATCAAGCGCCGCAGCGCCGGAATCGCGGCGATGATGGAGCGCTCGCCCGCGAGTTGCGCCGCACGTTGCCGGACATCGGCGTCCATATCCTTCATGAGGTTAAGGAGTGTGCCTTCGGCGATAGGTGCCTTGAGGTCACTGAGCGCGCTGATTGCCGATTCCCGAACGTCGGGATCCGGATCGCTCAACGCTTCGGTGATGGCCACGGCGCCGCTCTGCACGCCCAGATTTCCCAGCGCCTGGACGACGTTCTGGCGCACGTCGGACGACGGATCTTTCACGAGCCGCGCGATTGCGGGGCCGGCGGACTTTGCGCCGAGATGATCGAGCAGATTGATGGCTTCGCGGCGCACATCCGCGTCTGGATCGTCGAGGAGCGCCACGACAGGTCCCGTGGGCACGCCCTGCTCCCAGTGCGACAGCGCATTCAGCGCGCTGCGCCGCACGTCGGTGACGGGGTCCTTTAGGAGCCCGGCGATTGGATTGACGGCCCGTGGATCTTCGAGATTGGCCAGTGCATCGATCGCGGTCGAGCGCACGTCCGCGTCCGAATCGGCGAGCACGGCGATGAGCGGCGCGACGGCGCGCACGTCGCCCAGCTGGCCGAGCGAGCGCGCGGCGGCATTGCGGACGCCGGCATTCTCGTCCTTGAGACGGGCGATCAGGGCATTGACGACGGTGGTGTCCTGCGGCGTCTGCGTCGCTGCGGGCTCGGATTCAACGGCGTTATCCGCTTTCGTCGCGACCGCCACGCGTTGAGTAACGCGGGGCGCGGCAGCGACAGTCACGGCCACGACAGCGATCGCTGCAGCCGCCCAGCCGCGCAGCGAGGAGGGTGTCGACGATAGACCACCGTCGAGCAGTCGCGCGATCCGCGCCACCAGCAGCGAGCGCCGCTCCGCGAGCCCCGCCACCGGCACGCCGAGCGGCGACGCCTGAATCCACTCGGCCACAGTGGCGAGACACTTCGCCAATGAGACTGCCCCTCCCGATCCGGTCTTTCGCATAGCCCACTCGTCGCTCAAGTATTCAGCCGTCGTCTCGAGCTCGCGTCGCGCGATCCGGTTGAGCGGCTGGAAGAAGAAGACACGCTCCATCAGGCTGGCGCCCGCGATCCACAGGGAATCGCGCCGCGCCAGATGTGCCAGCTCGTGCGCGAGCATGCTGCGCTGCTGCTCGCCGCCCAGGTCGGAGAGAGCCAGCTCCGGCACACAGATCTCCGAGAGACCGAGGGCGACCGGACTCGAGATCGTCCGCGCCATGGTGAGTCGCACGCGGCGGCCAAAGCCCGACGTGCGCTGCAGCTCGGCGAGCGTCGTGGCGAGCGGGCCGGCGGGTACAGCTCGGCGATCGGCGAGGCGGCCAACCAGTATCAAGCGTCGCGCGATGTAGTAGAGTGCCAGCGCGAGCGCCACGATTCCCCATGACAGCACGACGACCAAAGGCAGAGAGGGCGGTCGAGGCCGGTCGACGGCGGTCGAGGCCACGGGTTCGGACTCGGGCGGCGCAATGGGCGCTTGTGGAGCAGCGGCCACGCGGGGCAGGGCCGCGGGGGCCGGGGCCGGCAGCGTCATCGTTGCGGGCGCGGGCACCGCGAGCCGCGACTGAATCGTGCCGGTCACGAGACCAGCGAGCAGCGCCACTTTCCAGATGAGATCGGCGGCGCCAGGCTCGGGATGCAGGCGCCGCGTGACGAGCCAGGCGATACCGAGCAGAACGGTGCTATGGATCAGATAGGTCAGCAGCCACGCGAACAGACTGGAAGCGGTTGTCATTTGGACTCCGGTGCGTCTGCTTCGACGCGCTCGATCATTTCGCGGATTTTCGCGAGGTCGCCGGGGCTCATGTCTGCGCCCGAAAGCAGATGCTGCATCAGTGCCGTGATGTCGCCGTCGAACAGGCGCTCGGTCAGCTCGCCTACCATGGAGTGTTGCACTTCCTGCTCGGTGACCGCGGCGCGGTAGTGGAATTGGCGCGATTCCGCGCGTCGCGTGACCACGCCGCGGCGCTCCAGGCGCGACAGCATCGTGGCGACCGTGGTCTGCGCGAGGCCCCGGTCGGCGTGTAGCGCCTCCCAGATGTCCTGGACCGTCGCTTCACCTTTGGCCCAGATGACACGCATGATGGCTAGCTGCAGCTCGGTGAGTTGGTGAGTTTCCGCCACTTTTCGCCTCCACAAGGGGATGATCTACAGGTGTAGATTTACACGTGTAGTAGATGCATGTCAAGTGTCATCACCTGGGCCTTAAAGCGGGGCAGGTTGGCGGTGCAGGCGGTGCGCAGCGTCGAGCGCCGCGTTTTCGTTCCGACGTTCGCGGTGCCCCGTCACCATGAGGACTGCGTTCACAACGTGCGGAAGGATTCCGCTGCAGGAGGCGGGTATGACGGCCAGCCCTCGTCACTAGATAGCCTCCCGCTCCGTAAGACCGGTTACCATGAGATCCCAGTCCTTGCCCCGCGCCATCGCCATTTCGTTCCTCATCACCATCGTCGCCGGTATCATCGCGCAGATGTTTATCAGCCAGCGCCTCGGCACCGCCGCGGAGATCGCCGCGAACCCCGGCCTCTTCAGTCTCGGCTTCACGATCTATCTGGTCGAGATGGCCGCGCAGATCACGATGACGGTGCTCTTCTACCAATTGCTCAAGCCGGTCCACCAGGGCGCCGCTCTCTTGTCTACGGTGTTTGGGCTCGTCGGTTGCACGATCAAGACGCTGGCGCGCCTCTTCTATATAGTCCCGCTCGTCGTGGTGCAGGGACACAGTTTCAGCGGTGACCAGGTCAACTCGCTCGTGCTGCTCCTGCTCACGATCGACGATCGTGGCGCAGCGCTGGCGCTGCCGTTCTTCGGGCTCAGCACGGTAATTCAAGGCTGGCTGATCGTCCGCTCCACGTACCTGCCACGCTGGCTCGGCACCCTGACGATCGTCGGCGGCGCTGGCTGGCTGGCATTCCTCTGGCCGCCGCTCGGCTACGCCGCGTTCCCATTCATCGCGTTGCTCGCGCTGGTTGGGTCGGTGGCGATGATCTACTGGTTCCTCGTACGCGGGATCGCGGATGCGCCGAACACACGATGGGGTGTGCCTACTTATCCGTCCGTCCGCGCCTAAGGATATCTCAGCGACCTTTCATTTCAAGATTGGGGATCCCGACAGAGCCAGCAATCCATCAGCCAGAGCGCCGCGCCAGCCGAGTCCGTCGTGCCCCGCGACGAACTCCTGATAGACCACTTGGGACCCCTGCGCGAGTAGGATGTCTCGCAGATGTCGAGTCTCTTCGAGAATTCCCGCGCCCGTGCCCGCGCGATCGTACTCGAACAATCCAACCGCGAGGTAGAACCGCGCGCCTGACGGGCGTCGCCGCAAGGCGACTTGCGCCATCCAGTTCCCCTCGGTCGTCGCATCACGGTTGCTGACCGGCGGCGTGTCGCCCGGCTTCGGGCAGATCCCGCCACAGATCCCGCCGTTGTGCTCCGGCGACCACCAGAACGCGCCCGACAGGCTGAGCACGTTGCCGAACACCTCGGGATGAACGAGTCCCAAGTAGGTTGCCGCGAAGCCACCCGCGCTGGCGCCGCCGACGATGGTGCGACTCGCTTCATGCGAGACGTTGTAGTGCGCCCGCGCCCAGGGCGCGAGCTCCTTCGCCATGAAGTCGCCGAACGTCGGGTTAGCGATGAGATCGAATAAGCGTCGCCTCGGCAGGTTGTGCACCATCACGACGACCGTTGGCGGAATCTTTTTCGCCGCGATCAGGTTGTCCCAGGTGTTGGGCCCGCGCCAGTTGTCATCGAGATAGTCGTCACCGTCGAACAAGACGACGAGGGGGCAGGGTTTGGCCTTCGACGTGCAGCCGGCGGGGAGATACACGGTGAGATCGCGATCGACATTCTGCAACGCGCTGTGAATTGTCTGCCTCTCGATGCGCCCTTCGGCGACGCCAGGACGTTTCGCGAGCCATGGTTGCGGCGTCGCCTCGGGCAATTCGCCCAGGCTCTGGCAATCGAACTTGTTCGCCTCCACCGGGCAATTTTGCTTCGGACCCCGGTTCAGCGGGTCGCGCTGCGCCGTGACGGGCGCTATGCTGCGGTCCGACGCCCGATTTGGTTGCAGTCTATAGAGAAAGCGCGCGCCCTTCGGGGCCGGCAGGGTCAGGTACCAGACGTCCGTATTGCCGAGTTGCTGAAAGGCGTCGCGCGGCACCCCGTCGTTTATCGGAATGCCCAACGTCGCTCGGAGATAGACGTTCCGGGTGTCGTGTTCGGCGCGCCACAGGAAGGTGACGAGATCGTAGCGCGCGTCGAGCGGCTCGACGAGCGGCGTGCCCTCCTTCGCTACGGTGCTCCAGAAGCTCGCCGTGTTCGTATTCCCGGAATCGATCTGACGCCGCAGTGCCGCGATCCTCGGACTCGGCACCTCATCGCGCCATGGCAGAGGTCGTGTTCGCTCGTCGAGCGAGAGGCGTTGCCGAAACGTGATGTCGTACTGTGCCGCGGTGTCGGCGTCGTTCCTGATCACCACGGCATGCCGACCATTGCCTTCAGCGACGAACTCGATGTCGTCCTCCTCCAGCGGCGCCGCGGGCAGGAGCGGGAGCCCATCGGGTCTGAGCACGCTCGCGGCCAGTCCCGTGTGGTGCGTGATGGTCAGCTTGGCGTAGTCACCGTCGCGCAGGTCGAGGAGCACGCTGTCCGCGGAATGACGCGCGATGCGGCGCGTGCCGGAATCTCCCACGGCGAGTGTGGACTGCGCACGCGCCGCCGCGGCTATGCAGGAAAGGCTGAGCAGGAACGGGATGAGTCGAGGAGTCATGTGATGAAGCTGCAGCGCCGGTGGGGCAGTGTCTTGAACGCTAGAAGCCCCGGACGTGCCGTCGGTACCAGCGCGGTGAGCACCCCGTGAGGCGCCGGAAGGTTCGAGTGAAATGCGCGTGGTCGGCAAAGCCCGCGCGTGCCGCGATGGCGCTGATGGTCCCAGAGTCGCCTGCGAGCTGCTCGCACGCCCAGGTTATCCGCTGTCGGCGCAGAAACTCGCCCATCGAGTAGCCGAACCGTTTGCGAAACAGCTTCGCGAGATGAATGGGGTGCACGCCGGCGATCCGGGCGACCTCCGTCAGGCTCGGTCGCGCGGTCGGTGTGTTGCGCAGGTATTCCACGCATCGATCCAAACGCCGATGCGGCTCGAACACGCCGCGCGCCTTGGACCTCTTGACCTCGGCGCAGAGCAGCGCGACCGCCTCGGCGAGGCCGAGCGTGCTGGCCGGATCGTCGTGGTGGAACTCGCGCCACACGAGGAGTGCCAACCACTCGGCATCGCCCGAAAGGGGGCGACCGACGATCTCATTGGCCGGCACGAGCCCTGACGTGAGCTCGCTCCACGCGGCGTCGGTAATCTCGACGTTCAGCGACGCCGTACCCTGCGGGCCGACGATGTTGGCATGGACGTCGTGGTGCTGGTGAAAGATCACGGCGCCGCGGGCGCTGTGGCGTTGCAGCGTTCCGACCTGTTCCACGAATTCGCCGCGCAGCACATATGTGAAGAACGGCGAGGTGTGCTCATGCTCGGGGAGCCGGGAATGGGCCGCGTACACCGCCTCGTACGCTTGCAGTCCTGCGCGCCAAACCGTGCGAAGCACGTGACGTGCCTCGAGTCTCTGATGCGTCACGGCGCGCCCACGGGAGTCTTGATCCGAATCGGCACAGCCGTTGTTCCCCAGTGGATCTGGAGTGTCGCCGAGTCGGGTCCCACGACGGGGAAGTAGAACGCGAGGACTTCCATATGTTGCGCGGGCTGCGGTGTTACGCTCACCCGCAGCACATCCAGCGAGTCGCCGGGATAAGGATGGTGAAACACGTGCAACGCTCGGCTGAAGATCACCGTCCACTGCGTCGAATCGGGAATGGTCCAGAGCGTGTAACTCCCCGCGGCGAGCGAGCGGCCCTCGATCAACACGCCGGTACTCAACGAAATCGTGGTCGCCGAGTCCGCGCCCGGGTGCCACACGCGCCCCCATTTGACGAGACCGCCCCCCCCGAACAGGCGCCGCCCACGCGCGACGGGACGGTTGTACTCGATGGTGATGTCGGTGAAGCCGATGCGTTGACTCACCGAGCCATGCTGGCTGAACGGGATACCTGCCTGAGCCGCGCAGGGAGCCGCGAAAACGGCGAATGTCAGGATGTGGCGAGCGAGCATGGTGGAAAGTAGGAGAATTAGCCTCGAAGGGTGAGGCTCCCGTCTCGAGGTTCGGGCGAACGCGAGCTGGCGCACTCGCGGTAGGCTGGGAAACTTTTGCAGCAACCGGGTCCGTACTCCCGCTATTGCCACGGAGGGCACATGCGGAACCCCGGACGCGTCGTCGGACTGTGGTACCTCAGCCTCGTGTTGATCGGACCCCTCACGCTGCTCTACATCCCCAACAAGCTGTTCGTGCACGGCGACGCGGCCGCCACCGCCGCCAACATCGCCGCCCACCAGGGCCTCTTCAAAACCGGCATGCTCGCCGACCTCGTCGGCAGCATGCTCCTGATCTTCATCGTTTTCGCGTTTTACCGGCTATTCAAGGACGTGGACCAGCAGCTCGCCGTCTGGCTCGTGATCACGGGCGGCATCATGCCTGCGACGCTCATGCTGGTGAACTTCGTAAACTCCGCCGGCGCGCTCATGGTCGCGCAAAACCCGGGCTTCCTCTCGGCGTTCGACAAACCGCAGCACGATGCGCTCGTGATGCTGTTCGTCCAGCTCCACGAGCATCAAATCACGGCCGCGGAAATCCTCTGGGGAGTGTGGCTGTTCCCGATGGGACTGCTGACCTACCGGTCGGGCTTTCTGCCGCGCTTCATCGGCGTCTGGCTCCTGATCAACGGCGCGACCTACGTGCTGCTCAGTGTGTCGCGACTGATGATTCCTGACGTGGCGGGCAGGCTTTTCAACTACGCGCAGCCCGCGCTGTTCGGAGAGCTGGCGATCATGCTGTGGCTGGTCGTAAGAGGTGCGAATCCCACCCCGCGAGGTACACTTAGCAGCGCGTGACACGACGCCTTACTATGGTTAGGGAGGCAGTCCTGGAAGAGTAACTTCAAGCCTGACCCCCTACAGGAGGCTCTGTGTATTCGATTCCAGCAGCGTACGATCGTCGTTGGCTGACTCGCGTAACGGCCGTCGCTTTCCTCCTCACGATCGCCGCCTGCTCCAAGAGCAGTGCCGCGGCCGATGACCCACGACTGGCGCGATTGATGGCGGATCGCGATGCGATTTGGCAGGCGTGGTTCACGAACGATCGCAGCCGCCTCGAGCAGCTTCTGCCGAACAGCGTCGTCGCGATCAACAATGGCGACACGACGTGGCAGGATCGGTCGGCGGTGATCGCGGCGTCCGACGCGTTTGTGCGCAGCGGTGGGAAGCTCGTCAGCCTCAGTTTTCCGAAAACCGAGAAGCAGGTGTTCGGCGACGTCGCAATCCTCTACTCGACCTATGTCGCGGAGGTCGAGCAGAAGGGCAAGCGGTCGGAGCAACGCGGCCGCGCGTCAGAAGTCTTCGTGTGGCGGAATGGCGTCTGGCAGAACGCCGGCTGGCATTTGGACGCGGGTTGCTGAGGGGTCGTCAGAGGGTCCGGACAGCCACCCAAATCTCGACGGTGTGATCGTTCGGATAGATCTCGAAGTCGCTCGTGTACGCGCGGGCGGGCGAACCCGGTCGCTCAAAATACGCCCAGACGTCCTGCCAGCCCTTCACGACGGATCCGGGTAATGGCCCCGTGCTTTCAAATACCTGGTATTGACCCGCGGGAATTGAGACGACGTCCAGCGGGGCAGGGACTTTGGCGGACGGCTTGACCTCACGCCCCGCCAGCAGTTGAAACGATCCATTCACATCGCTCTCGTACGCCGAGTAAACACCGATCGGTGGGCCGAACGCGCCGAGCTCCTCGAGTTGCGCGAACCAGTCCTCGCTGCGGTACCGCTCCCAGAGTCCGGGAATCTTCCCGCCGCCACCGGATTCAGCAGCATTGTCGGTGCGGAGCGCGAGGCCCGCGACGCGCTTGGCGTTTGTCTGGCGAAGCTGTGGCTTGCTCGTCATGGCTCAGAACATACCGGATGTTTCATATAATCAATAAATGAAAGGAACCAGCCTCCGCCGCGTGCGCATGAAGTCGCGATACGGATCCCCTAGCACGGTGAGCAACGCGCGCTCCTCCACCGCGATGCGATAACTGTACACGGCAAACGGCGCCAGTGTGAGCAACAGGAGGCTGGCCCAGTTTCCCAGGGTAAAGCCGAAGCCGATGTTCATGAGTATGCCGGCTGTGTAAGACGGATGGCGCAGCAGCCGGTACGCGCCGGTCGTGACGATGCGCTGATCTGCGGCGGCGCGCACGTCGCCCGTGAACGATGCGCCCAGGACCCGGAAGCAGTGCCGCCGCAATAGACTGCCCAGCACGATGGCGGCGATCCCGAAGCCGAACGCAATCGGTCGCACGGCGAGAGACATCCGCAAAAACGGCAGCCACGCGATGGCCACCGCGATTGTCGACGCTATGCCGCCGGCGTAGACAATCACCTGAAACGAGCCCTTGTCGCGCGAGCCGGTGTGCTTGATCGCCTTGCCCGCCGCGCGGACGATTTTGGACTCGGGCAGATAGGCCCAGATGATCGTGGCCGCGAACACGGGCCAGTAGGGCCAGGTAAACGCCGTCGGCGTCATCGAGCCTCCCGCCATCGCGCGCACAGATCCGTCGCCGCTTCAGCCCACGTTGGGAACGTGAACTGGAAACCGAGCGCGGCAAGCCGACCGGCCACCACGCGCCGGCTCTTCAATACCAGCTCAGTCTCGGTCCGTATGACGTACGCTCCGATGGCAAGCATCCAACGCGTCGCCGGCAGACCAATCGGCGTCCCCCATGCACGCCGCAAATCCCGCATGAACTCCGCATTCGGCAGCGGGTTCGGTGCCGCGATGTTCACCGGTCCTGTGATCGACTCATGCTTGATGACAAACTGGACGGCGCGAATGAAATCCGCGTCATGAATCCACGAGACGTATTGGCGCCCGTTGCCGGCGCGTCCACCGAGACCGCCGCGCACCAGGCTGAGCAGCGTGTCGAAGATTCCACCCCGATCGGGGCTCATGATCACGGCCGAACGCATCAGGACGCGCCGCGTGTGCGGGACGCGCGCCGCGTTGCACGCACGTTCCCAGTTCTGCGCGACCTCGATGCTGAAATGCCACGAGGCCGGCGCACCCGGTTCGTGACCGCCGATCTGTCCGGTTGCCTCATCGTTGGAGGCATCGAAGCGGTGCGCGTAGATCGTGGCGGTGCTGGCTTGCAGCCATAACGCGGGAGGACGTGCCGCGCGCTCGATCGCCGCGCCGACCGCAACCGTCGACGCGACGCGCGATTCCATGATCTCGCGCCGGCTGGCGGCGGTATACCTACAGTTGACGTTCCGCCCCGCGAGATTGATGACCACATCGGCATCGTTGAGCTCTTCCGCCCACGGGCCGATGCTGGGAGGATCCCACGACACGACGCGCCACGGTGCCAGCGCTGGTGAGCGGCTCAGCAAGATTACTTCATCGCCCGCGGCATGAAACGCACGCGCTAACACCGTGCCGACCTGACCCGAGCCACCAGGGATGACAATCTTCATGGCGCCCTCATCACCAATTCTACGACAACCGCCGCTCAACAAGGTCACGTAGCCGCCTCACCAACTGGCTAGTAGTGCGCCCACCGCGTGCGGTGAATGCTTCGAGTGCACACTCGAAACTTCGCACAAAGGTGGATCACGTGACTGACTCTCGCTCGGAATTAGCCGCCCTCTCCGCACAACTCGCCGACGCGGTCGAGACGGCCGGCGCGTCGCTCGTCGCAGTCCACGCACGTCCCCGGTTGCCCTCGACCGGCGTCCATTGGAAAGACGGCGTGGTAGTAACAACGGAAGCCACCGTCAAACAAGACGAAGATATTACCGTCACGCTGCCCGATGGTCGGCGCATCGCGGCGACGCTCACAGGCCGGGACCGTGGCACCGACCTCGCAGTGCTGCGCATCCCCACCGGATCGCTCGCCGTCGCCGAGCTCGGGGATCCGGCGGCGCTGCGTCCCGGCAATCTCGTTCTCGCGCTCGCGCGCCTCGACGAGGGAGGCGCGCGCGCGGCATTCGGCGCGGTGAGCGCGACTGGTGGCAAGTGGCGCTCGTGGAAGGGCGGCGAGATCGACCGCTGGCTGCAATCCGACCTCACCATCTACCCGGGTTTCGGCGGCGGTCCGCTCGTGGATTCCGCCGGACGCGTTCACGGCGTGAACTCGGGTGGTTTGAGTCGTCCGCTGGCGACGACGATCCCCGTCGAGACGGTCAACCGCGTGGTGAAGCAGCTTCTGGACCGCGGCTACGTCCCGCGCGGCTGGATCGGCGCGGCGATGCAGCCGGTGCAGCTCGGCCAACGCACCGGATTGTTGCTCGTCTCGATCGAGCCGGATGCTCCGGCGGCCAAAGCAGGACTGCTGCTTGGGGACATTGTCGTGGCGATCGACGGCGAGAGCCTCGAGAGCTTCGAGCAGTTGCTGGATGTGGTGAGCGGCGACGCCGTCGGAAAGCGCGTGCGGCTGGATATCGTGCGCGGCGGCGAGCAGCGACCGGTCGATGTCGTGATCGGCGAGCGGCCACGGGGAGAGCGGAGTGGAAGGGGAAGGAGGCGGCGGTGATCCTCGCGACGCCGTTTCTGAGCGACGCCGCGGCGCGACTGCGCGCCAGCGTCGTCGCGATCGTCGACGAATCGCGCCGCCGCGGCGGTCACGGGGCCGGGATTGCCTGGGGCGGCGAAGACCTGTTCGTCACCAGCGCACACGTCGTTACCATGAAGCATGCGATCGTTCTGACCTCGGACGGTCGCACGGTGGAGGGCACCGTAGTCGGCCGCGATACGGAACGTGACCTCGCCGTCGTGCACGCTCCCACGGCTGCCGTTCCCGCCGTTACCACACGCGACCCCGCCACCCTGCGTCCCGGCTCTCTCGTGTTCGCGGTTGGTCATCCCCTCGGCGTGCGGGAGGCGGTCAGCGTCGGCGTACTCCAGGCCGTACGCGCGCTCCCCCACGGCTATGGATTGAACGGCAAAGGCTCGCTTTCATGGGTTCAGGCCGACGTCCGGCTCGCGCCCGGGAACTCTGGAGGCCCGATCGCCGATGTAGAGGGGAACGTGATCGGTGTGGCCGCGATGATTGTCTCAGGGTTGGCGCTGGCGGTTCCGGCGCCTGAAGTTGACCGACTGCTTTTGGGTCTCAAATGAAGCTGCGTGTGTACCTCGACGTCTCGGACGCCGTGACGCGCCGCCGAGTGAGCGCGTTACTCCGCGCCGACGCGGAGATCGCGGTGGTGGGAGTCGCCGAGGACGCCGACCTCGTCTTGAGTGAGCGTGTGGTCCGGACGGCGGCCGCTCCGGTGGGCGCGGCGAACAGCGCGCTCAGCGCCCGCGAGCTCGACGTCCTGCAGCTCGCCGCGCGGGGCCTCGGCAACAAGGAGATCGCTGTTGAGCTTGGGATTACGACCCATACCGTCAAATACCACCTGGCGGCGGTGCTGGAAAAGCTGGGTGTCGCGTCGCGGATCGAAGCGGTCGCGCTCGGCATGAAAAAAGGTCTCGTCCCACTCTAAGCCGCTTGCCGTAGGTGAAGTAGCTTTGCCGCCCTATGGAAGCCACGTCGCGCTTCGCGCGCCTCGCCGCCCAGTATCCCGCGCTGCAGCATCGCGACTTCACGCTTCTCTGGATCGGCCAGCTGCTCTCGTTCTCGGGCTCGCGGATGCAAACCGCCGCGATCCTCTGGCACGTCTCTCTGCTCGCCGCCCCGGGCCACAAAGGAATCGCGCT
>DATFVZ010000061.1:0-4688 GCA_035259785.1 Gemmatimonadales bacterium | reverse complement strand
TCGGCCCACGGCACCTCGCGCACCCAGTCGTCGGTCTTCGACACGAAGCCGTCGGCGATCTCGCGCTCGTCCTTCGACTCGATGAACAGCTTCACCTCGTGGCCTTCTTTCACCACTTGCCACGCGATGTCGGCGATCAGTGCGTCCAACGACACGAATAGGAATTTCTTCTTATCCAAGGCTGCTCCAGGTTGTGGCCCACATTAACCCAAAAGCAGGTCCTTCGCTTTGAATGAGCGTTGATGGCGCCGCCCAAATTCCTTGCGATGCCGGCCGAGCCCGCCTACGTTCCCGCAATGCCCGCCCCTCCACCGGCTACTACTCTGCCCATCACCGCTGAACAACTCCTCGCCATTCACATCCCGGGCAAGCAGGTCGAGTTGGTGCGCGGATGGTTGGTGGTGAAGGAGCCGCCCGGATATCGCCACGGAGACGTGACCGCGCGGCTCGCGTTTGAGCTCATGCAGTACGCCCGGGCGCGCGACCTCGGCCAGATCCTGGTCGGCGATCCGGGATTCAAGCTTTCCGCCAATCCGGATACCGTTCGTGGTCCGGACATAGCGTTTGTGCAGCGTAGCCGCGTGCCGGATCCGCTGCCGCGAACATTCGCCGATTTCCCTCCCGATCTCGCAGTTGAAGTGTTGTCACCGCACGATCGTCCCGGCGAAATCCTCGCCAAAGTCGGCGACTGGCTCGAAGGCGGCACGCGCCTGGTGTGGGTCGTGGATCCCGAACGTCGCCTCGCCCGCGTTTACCGGCACGATGGAACCGAATCGACGCTGCGCGAGACGGAGTCTCTGTCCGGCGAGGACGTGCTTCCGGGCTTCGCCTGCAAAATCGCATCGATCCTGTAGAAGAGTGCGGCGATGGACCTGCTGAGCTAGCTCTTCAAAGGCCCGGCGACGAGCAGCTCATCTCTGAGAGTTTCGATGTCCTCACCACCGGGCCCACCAAATTCGCGAATGCAGATGCTCCTCATAATCAGCGCATCACTCGGCGACCACATCGATCTCGACTGCGGCGCCGAGGGGGAGGGCAGAGACGGCGATGGTGGTCCGCGCGGGATACGGCTTCTCGAACCGGGTGGCGTAGACCTGATTCATCGATTGAAAATCCCGCATGTCCGTGAGATACACGTTCACCTTCACCACGTCGGCGAGCGTCTTCCCGCCGGCGCGCAGCACGGCCTCGACATTCGCAAGGGCCTGACCCGTCTGCTCCACAATACCTCCCTTGATGAGCAGTCCGGTTGCGGGGTCCTGAGCAACCTGTCCCGACGAGTACAGAGACTTCCCGCTCTTGACCCCTGCGGAAAAAGGACCAAGGACTGGGGCAAGCGCGTCTGTAACGACTGGTTCTCTCATAGGCCTTGGGTGAAAGAGGAAGTGGAGGTCAAGTGACGCACCGCCGCCCGGACGAAGGCGTTGATCAAAGGATGAGGCCGCCCGAGTCTCGATCGGAGTTGGGGGACGAAAAGGGTCCCGATGTAGAACGGGTGATTCCGGAGCTCGACGACGCGCATTTCACCCTCCGCGTCAGAACCCGTCACGCACAGCTCGCCGCGCTTCAGCCCCGCGACCTTCTCCGGATTGACGCCGAAGTTGCAGTAGTACTGCTCTCGCGCCTCGCGTGTCCCGTAGATGCGCGCGACGTGTGATTCCGGCTCCAGGGTCACGAGGAGGTCACGCCCGACGAGCGAGCACTGCAGTTGCGACACGAAAAGCTCCGAGGCATACGGATCATGTTCGGCATGCTGCGCGTCCACGAAGCCCAGCGCGTTGCGCGCGTACTCCAGGATCATGTACTGGAAGCCACCACACGTGCCGAGGCATGGAATGCCGCGCTCACGCGCATACCGCACGGCGGCGAGTGTGTTGGACAGGCTCTTGAACGGGCTGCCGGGCGCAATCCACAGGGCGGAGAAATCGCGGAGTGCGTCGACCGTCAGGTCTCGCGTCGACATCCATTGCGGCGCGACATGTTCCCGCAGCGCGTTGGCGCTGTGGGTGCATGCCGCGATGGTTGCCTGGTGTGGCGGGAATGCGGGGTCGTATTCCCCGATCAGCGCAATGCGTGTCACATGACCGTAGCGGTTGTGCGTGGGCCCAACTTCAACAGCCGGGCGACGCGGCCGAGTGCGTCTTCCAGCGAGTCGCGGTCGTCAGCAGCGGTGAGGCTCAGCCTGACCGCCGGCGGCTCGCACCGACCCGACACCGCGAACGCGTCGCCGGGCGTCACCGCGACCCTCGCGCGCCGAGCCTGCGCAACGAATTCAGCGGTGGTCCATCCGGCGGGCAGCTCGAGCCAGCCGTGGTACGAGAAACGCGTCGCGTGCCACTTGAAGCCCGACAGCAGACGGGCGGCCAGCGCCTGTCGGCGCGTCGCTTCCGCGCGGTTGGCGCGAAGGATGTCGCGGGCCGTCTTGGAGCGGACCCAGCGCGACGCGATGTGCGCCATCAACGGCGCCGCCATCCACGTCGTGACTCGCACGCCGGCCGCGACACGCTCGGCGTCGGCCGATGTGGGACACAGGACGTAGCCGATCCGCAAGCCGCCGGCGACCGCCTTGGTGAGGCTGGACAGGAAGTACGTGCGCTCGGGAGCGTAGGTCGCGAGCGGCGCCGGCGCGTCATCGACGAGAATGCCGTACACATCGTCCTCGATGATCTGAACGTCGAATTCGCGCGCGATCCGTGCCAGCGCAGCTCGGCGCGCGGACGACACGGAGATCGTGGTCGGATTGTGCAGTGTCGGCGTGATGTACAGCAGTCGCGCGCCGGCCTTGCATGCGCGCCGGAAGGCGTCGACCCGGATACCGTCCCCATCCATCTCGATGCCGCGCACCGTGAGTGAGAGATGCTCCGCGGCCGACCGAAACGCCGGGTAGGTGAGTGCTTCCGTCATCACGACTTCGCCCGGTGCCGCGAGCGTCGACAGCAAGACCGAGATCGCGTGCTGCGCGCCGTTGGTGACGACCAGCTTCTCAGGGTCGGCATCCGGCACGCGCTGTGAGACCCACGATGCGCCTGCCTGCCGATGCAGTTCCATCCCGGCGTTGTCCTGGTACTTGAGCAGCGACCCGACGTCCAACGACTTGGAGAGTTCCTCGAGCGTGGCGGTGAGCGCCTGCGCCGGAGCGTCGGGCTCGAGGTGGGGCGGCAAGTTCAGACTCAGGTCCGTCACCGCGTCTGCGTTCGCGCCGGATGATCCCGGCGCCGGCACGCTTCCGCGCACGAACGTTCCGCGCCCAACACGGCCGAGCAACAAGCCGCGCTTCCGGGCTTCCGCATAACCCCGCGTCACCGTGGTCAGGTCGACGCCCAGCGTCTGCGCAAGATCGCGGTGCGTCGGCATTTGCGTGCCCGGCCGGAGACGCCCGGACGCAACGTCCTCCGCGATGGTGTCGGCGAGCGCCAGGTAGACCGGGGAATCGGTGCGCAGCGTTTTGGGAGTCCAGGTCATGCGGCGAGACCGTTGACGGGACGCACGGGACCGTGCATAGTGTGTCAGTAATGTATGGTCAGTGTATGGTTTGTCAAGAAAAATGTATGGATGAGCCCATGCCTTCAATCCCTGACCGCCCTTGAGCAACCGCAACGTCACGTTGTACCGCTGGGAGGAGATGCCGCGCGAGAAAGTCTCGCCGCTGCTGGAGCGGCGCCTCGTCACGGGCGATCGCATGATGCTGGCGCACGTCTACCTCAAGAAGGGCTGCGTCGTACCGCGGCATCAGCACGAGAACGAGCAGCTCACGTACATCCTGGAAGGCGGCCTCAAGTTCTGGATCGGCGAGGACGAGAAGGAGATCATCACGGTTCGCGCTGGTGAGGTGGTGCACATCCCTTCCATGGTCTGGCACAGGGTTGAAGCACTGGAAGACACACTCGACGTCGACGTGTTCAGCCCGCCCCGCCAGGACTGGATCGACAAGACCGACTCATACCTGCGGCGCTGAAGGGATGACGACGCTGATCACGTACGACGACGTCGGCGCCGCACTCCAGCGGATACGCCGTCATGTCCACGAGACACCGCTGCTCACGTCGACGCGCCTCGGCGATCGCGCGGGTGGGATTCGCCTCATGCTGAAGTGCGAGTCGTTCCAGCGAACCGGCTCGTTCAAAGCGCGCGGCGCGCTCAATGCCATGATGCAGCTCTCGGACGCGGAACGCGGGCGCGGCGTCGTGGCGGTGTCCGCGGGGAATCACGCGCAGGCGTTGGCGTGGGCAGCGTCGACGGTGGGATCCGAGGCCGTCACCGTGATGCCGGCGCACGCTTCGGCCGCCAAGGTCGAGGCGACTAGGGGGTACGGTGGCAAGGTGGAGCTGGTTGATGGTGAGATGATCCGCGCGTTTCAGCGCGCCGAGCAACTCGCGTCCGAAGGGCGTGTGATGGTGCATCCGTTCGCGGACCCGCGCGTCGCCGCGGGGCAAGGGACTGTCGCGCTCGAAATCCTTGCGCACGCCGATGATCTCGACGCCGTCATCGTTCCGATCGGTGGTGGAGGGCTCATCGCTGGCATCGCCACGGTGATCAAGTCGCAGCGGCCCCATGTGCGCGTGATCGGCGTAGAGCCCGAGCGGGCGCCGACGATGCGCCGGAGTCTCGACGCGGGATCACCGCAGACGATTCCGGTGCAGACGGTCGCCGACGGGCTCGCGGCGCCGACCACCGCCGAGCTGAACCTC
>DATFVZ010000060.1:0-33537 GCA_035259785.1 Gemmatimonadales bacterium | reverse complement strand
GTGCTGATGCGGCCGGCCTGCTGGCGCTCGATGTCTTCGCGCGTGTAGAAGCGGGCGTATCCCTTGTACTGGCGGCGCCGCTCATAGAAGCCGGCGAGATCGCGCCACAGATCGATGATGCCCGCCTCGACGACGATCGGTGCGAGATCATTCACCGTCGCGTCGAGCACGATCGCAAGTCTGATCGTGCGGCCTTCGCGAAGACGAAAGACGTAGTCTGCAGTCTCGCGTCCATCATAGGTCACGCGGATACTCTGGTGTCCGACCGGGAGGTCTCTGATCACAAACGTGCCTGCAGAGTCGGTGACGACGGACCGCTCGATGGCAGGCAGAGAGACAATCACGCCTGCGAGCGGCTTACCGTTATAAGCCGAGAGCGCACGTCCGGCGATGCGCCCAGTCTGATCCGGTGGAGCGTCAGGTGAGAAAAGTGAAACCAAAACGACAAAGTGAGCGAGCAAGTACATGCTACCTTCCTAACCGAGGGCGTGTGCGCCCTCTTCCAGTCAAACAACTTCAGCCATCATCACTCTCCTACCGAAGTACCCCAAAATGCAAGACGTGGGCCACTAGACGGCGGTGCGGCGATCGTTTTCTTGCCCAATAACGGTGCCGGCAGTGGCCCCCATGGCCATAGACCTTTCCAACTATAGTGCTTACGTTTCCGGCTCACAAATCCCCTACTCGGCGCCTCATGCACCGCGCCGGGTCAATTCAATGTCCAAAGGGAGGTTGCATGAGTCGTCGGTACGAGACGGTGTACATCTTTGATAGCGCGCTGGACGAGCCGGCAATCACCGAAAAACTGAATCGCTTTCACGCCCTGCTTACCAAAGACGGGCACGGGACGCTGACGAACGTCGCCCATTGGGGCAAGCGGACGTTGGCGTTCAAGATCAAGAAGAAGGACACCGGCTACTACGTCGTCGCCGAGTTTCAGGCGGCCCCGAGCCCGTTGCCCGAGTACGAGCGCGCGGTGCGACTCGACGAAGGCGTGCTGCGCTACCTCATCGTGGAGGCGTCGCGCGAGCAACCCAAGCCGGTCGTCGCCACCACCGGTGTGGGGCCGGAAGACGAAGAGCTGGAAGAGGAGGAAGCATGAGACGCCCCGCCAAGACTTGTCCCGTGTGCGAGTCCGGCGCGCGCGTGCTCGACTACAAAGACGACCGGACCCTGAGCCGATTTCTCACCGAGCGCGGCAAGATCTTGCCGAGCCGGCTGTCGGGAATGTGCGCGCGCCATCAGCGTCAGCTGGCGACGGCGATCAAACGCGCGCGCCAGCTCGCTCTGATTCCGTATATCAAGGGCCACTCCGCGTAACGTGAGCGCACCCGCGTCGTGGTGGCGTCTGGTGTTCGCCACGTTCGCTTTTGTGCTGTGGGCCCACCCGAGTCTGCTCGGGCTGCCGTGCGCGGCATTGCTCATGATCGCGCCGACCGGCAGTGGCGTCGATCCAGCATCGATGCGTGTGCGACCTCCGCCGTTACTGGCCGTCGCCATCGCCGCCCTGAGCCTCGCGCTGCTGTGGTTGACGGCGATCAGCGGCGGACGACTCGGGGCCGTTCTGAGCGCGTACATCGTGCTCGTGACCGCGGCGTTTGTAGCGCTGGTGCTCCTGCGATCGGATACGGTTCTCAAACAGGCGTTCCGGTCGCTGTTGCTCGGCGGCCTCGCCACGGCGCTGTTGATTCAGCTTGTGTGGGGCATCGACGGCTGGGGTGAGATCGGCTGGGAGGTCACCCGCGAGGTGAGTTTTGCGATGCGCTGGATCGTCAAATTCAGCCCGCCCGAGTGGATTGACGCGACGTTCGCCCTCTATGAGCCGACGGTGCGGTTCATGAGTCTCACCTGGCCGGGGATGCTGGCGCTGCAGACTCTTGCTGGACTGGCGCTCGCGTGGCAGTTGCACCTGCGGTTGACCTCGCTGCCGCTCGGCGCGCCGCTCGCGCGGTTCCGCGATTTCGCCATTGGCGACGCGTGGGTCTGGGGAATCGTCGCCTGGATCGCGGTCTTGATTCTGCCCGTGTCGGGCGCGTTGCAGGTGGCGGGCACGAATCTCGGTCTCGTGGCCGGAGCGTTATACGTGCTGCGCGGCGCCGCGATCGTCGTGACGTTCGCCGAAGTCTTCGGGATATCGAGCGCACTGCTCGTGGTCATCGCGGCTGCCGCGGCGGCACTCGCCGTTCCATTGCTGTTTCTCTTGCCCGGGCTCTGCACGCTCGGCATCACCGATACCTGGTATCAATACCGCCAGCGGCTCGCCGCAGCGCGCGAGCGTCTGCGCACGGACCGGTCCAACACAAAATGAGGAAGTAGGACGATGGAAATCATTCTGCGGGCAGACGTGCAACATCTCGGGAAGGTCGGGGACATCGTGAAAGTGAAGGACGGGTACGCCCGGAATTATCTGCTCCCCAAGGGACTCGCCTATCCCGCGACCGACGCCAACAAGAAGAAAATCGCCTACGAGGGCGAGCGGCTCGCCAAGCAGCACGCCGCCGAGAAAACTGCCGCCGAAACGGAGGCGACCCGGCTCGCCGACGTGCAGCTGACCTTCTCGATGAAAGTGGGCGAAGAGGACAAGCTCTACGGCTCGGTCACCGCGAGCGACATCCAGCGCAAGCTCGAGGAGCTCGGCATCCACGTCGACAAGCGCAAGATCGATCTGCATGAGCCGATCCGCGAGCTCGGCGATTTCCAGGTCGGCATCAAGATCCACCCCGACGTCCGGCCCCAGGTGCGGGTCACGGTGGTCAAGGAGTAACGAACGAACGATCCCATCGCCATCAGCTACGTCGATGGCCCTCGGTTTCGCCGCTCTCTCATCGCGGCGGCCGATTGGGTGGCCGCGGGCCGCGATGAGCTGAATCGCATCAATGTCTTTCCCGTCCCCGACGGCGATACCGGGACGAACATGTGGCTCACCCTGCGCGCTGTGGCGCGGGCCCTCCGCGATCTCGGGACGGGCCGCTCGGCCGCGACGAGCGCGACGCCACTCACACTTCCGTTTGTCGCCGACACGATGGCCCAGGCAAGCGTGCGTGGCGCCCGCGGCAATTCCGGGATGATGCTGTCACAGTTTCTGTTGGGCTTTCGCGAAGGCATCGGCGAGCGCCTTCGGGCCAAAGCCGCGGAGCTCGCCCATGCCATCGGCATCGGGTTCGAGCGGCTGCGGGGCTCGCTGGATGAACCGATCGAGGGCACGATCCTCACGGTCGCGCGTGAAGCCGCCGATGAAGCGGGCCGCGCCCGGGGCGAGCGCGACCTCCGCGTGTTCATGCGCCGCATCGTGGATCGCTCGGAAGCGGCACTGCAGCGCACGCCTGAGTTGCTCGCCGCGCTCAAGCACGCCGGCGTCGTCGATGCCGGAGCAAAAGGCTTTGTGCGGCTCCTCGACGGCGTCAAACGGCTCATCGAAGAAGGCCAGATCGCCGAGGGAGCCGTCGAGCGGGTGGTCTCGGGAGGGGAATCGAGTGCGGCTGCCGCGGCCGAGGTCGAAGTCGACCGCGACTACCGCTACTGCACCGAGCTGATGGTGCGGTCCGCATCGCTGCCCGACGCCGCGGACGTCCGCCGGGCTCTCCGCGCCCACGGCGGTTCCATCGTGGTGCTCGCGACGGGAGACCTCCTCAAGGCGCACGTGCATACCGACGCCCCGGAGGCCGTTTTTCAGCTTGCGGGGAGCTGGGGGACGCTCGAGTCCACGAAGGCCGACGACATGCGCGCTCAGCACCAGGCGCTGCAGGCGCGCCGGCCGATCACCTTCGTGAGCGATACCGCCTGCGATTTGCCCGATGAGCTGGTGTTGCAGTACGACATCAAGCTCGTGCCAACCCAGCTGATCGTGGACGAACGCGTCTATCGCGACCGCCTCGAGCTGACGTCGGCCGAGTTCTTCCAGCGGCTGCGCGCGGGCCGCGACGCTACCACGTCCCAACCGACGCCAAACGCCTTTACCGACGCATATCGCGATGCCGCTCGCGCCGGCGATCATGTGATCGCCGTCATCCTCGCGAGCGCGCTGTCGGGCACCTTCGGCAGCGCGGACGCCGCCGCCCGACGGTTTGACCCCGGCCGGGTAACAGTGATGGATAGCCGCAGCGCGTCACTGGGGGAGGGACTGCTGGTCCTGCGTGGCGTGGAGCTTGCGGCAGCAGGATGGAGCGCGGAGAGCATAGTGAAGGAGCTCCAGCGCGTACGCTCTCAATCAGGGGGTTTTTTCACGGTCGACAACTTCGAGCGGCTGGTTCGGTCCGGTCGCGTGGGGCGCGGGCGCGCCTGGCTCGGCACCAAGCTCAATCTGAAGCCGGTGATGGCGCTCACTAAGGAAGGAAAGGTCGAGCCCATCGGGCGCGTGCGTGGCAAGGACGCCGCCCGGCGCCGCATTCTCGAGTTGCTTGATCGGGCGCTCACCCCTCGGCCGCAGGCGCTGCGGCTAGGGATCGCGCATGGGGACATAGCGGATTTCGCGGACCAGTTGCGCGCCGAGGTCGTGGCGCGCTACCGGCCGTTGCAGTGTTTGGTGACTCCGATCACACCGGTTATCGCGGCGCACACGGGGATCGGCGCGTGGGGTGTGTTCTACCAGAACGAGGATGGAACAAACCCCGAAACCGGTCGCTATGACTAGCCACAGCTCGCCTGCGGTGCTGTCGCAAGTCGTTGATGCCTTGCTGGATCGCAAGGCGGTAGACCCCGTGGTATTAGACCTGCGGGGGATTTCTACCGCCACGGACTATTTCGTGATCGTCTCTGGCACGTCAGATGCACACGTGCGGGGCATGGCCGAGTACGTCGTAAGCGCACTCGCGCCCTCAGGAATAGAGCCGCATCATGTCGAAGGATTGGCGCAGGGGCGGTGGGTGCTCCTCGACTACGTCGACTTTGTGGTGCACGTGTTTCATCCGGACTTGAGGGGGTTTTACCAGCTTGAACGGTTGTGGGGCGACGCCCCTGTCGTCGCCGCCGGTGATGCCGAGGGGACAGGCGCGGGAGGGTAGGTCGGGTATGCAGCGCATCATGATTCGTGTGGTGGTGTTGGGGCTCTTGCTGGGTGGTGCGCAGCCGCTCGCCGCACAGTACTTCGGGCAAAACAAGGTGCAGTACCGGTCGTTCGACTTCCATTCGATTCAGACCGAGCACTTTGACGTCTACTACTACAGCGATGAGCGTGGTGGGGCGCTCGATGCGGCCCGCATGGCCGAGCGGGCATACGCGCGGCTCTCGCAGATTCTCCACCATCAGTTTCAGAGTCGCAAACCGATCATCTTGTACGCCTCGCAGGCCGACTTCCAGCAAACCAACGTCGTCGACGCGTCGGGTGAGGGGCTAGGCGGGGTCACCGAGTTTTTCAAGCACCGCGCAGTACTGCCCTTCACAGGCTCATACGCGGAATTCGAGCACGTCCTCCAGCATGAGATGGTGCATCAATTCCAGTACGACGTGTACAGCCGCGGCCGGCCCGGCGGCGGCGTTCAGACATTGATGAGCGTGAATCCGCCGCTCTGGTTCATGGAAGGGATGGCGGAATACCTGTCGCGCGGGCCGATCGATCCCGAAACCGCGATGTGGCTGCGCGACGCCGCGCTCGAAGGACATCTCCCGTCGATCGAGGAGATGACGATGAATCCGTACATCTTCCCCTACCGGTACGGCCACGCGCTCTTTGCGTACATCGGCGAAAAATGGGGTGACGACGTCGTCGGGGAAATCCTGCAGACGTCGGCCAGTTCCGGCATCGAGGTCGCGGTCAAGCGCGCCCTGGGGCGTACGCTCGAGGATCTCTCGGCCGATTGGCGCGACGCTATTCAGAATACTTTCCTGCCGCAGCTCGGTGACCACTACCGCGCGCGGCGCATTGCGCAGCCCACGCTCACACAGCGTCGGTCCCGGGGCCGAATCTTCCTCGCCCCCGCGCTGACGCCGGACGGGAAGGACATCGCCTTCTTCGGCGACGAAGGCACATTCTTCGTTGACCTGTGGCTGGCCGATGCGGAGACTGGGCGCGTCAAGCAACGCCTGGTCAAATCCACGCTCAACAACAACTACGAGAGCCTGCGATTCATCAACTCCGCCGGCTCGTTCTCGCCCGACGGCCGCTACTTCGCCATCGCCGCGAAACACAAGGATCGTGACGACCTCGTGATCCTCGACGTGAAAAAGGGCAAGGAAGTGAGCCGGATCCGCGTGCCGCTCAACGGCCTCCAGACGCCGCGCTGGTCGCCGGATGGCTCGCAGCTCGTCTTCACGGGATTCACCAACGGAGTCACCGATCTCTACATCGTGAACCGCGACGGCACAGAGCTGCAGCGGCTCACCAACGACAAGTACGCCGACTTGCATCCGTCCTGGTCGCCGAACGGCAAGACGATCGCGTTCGTCACCGATCGCGGTCCCGCGACGGACTTCGATCTGCTGCGCTTCGGGAATCTCCGGATCGCGCTGTATCACATGGAGACCGGCAAGATCGAAGTGCTCCACAACATGGACGCCGGCAAGAACATCGACCCGGCGTGGGCGCCGGACGGCCGCTCACTGGCGTTCGTTTCCGATCGGACCGGCATCGCCAACGTCTTCCTGTACGATCTCGAGGAAGAGCAGATCTATCAGCTGACCAACCTGTTCACCGGAGTCCAGGGCATCACGCCGCTCTCCCCGGTGCTGTCGTGGGCGCCGGAAGCCGACCGCATGGCGTTCGTCTACTACGAGGACGGTCAGTACTCCGTGTACTCAGTCGAAAACCCGCGCTCGCTGCGCCGCGATCCCTACCGCGGCCCGACCGCGCTTCCCGTCACACTGCTCACCGCCGAGTCCCAGGATCCGCACGGACGACCCCCGAGCCTGACGCAGGCGCTCGGGACCGTCAACGGCATCGCGACCGGCGCGCCCGACGCGGTACTCGTCGATGGGGAGACTACGGAGGACATCGGCTCGTCGATTTACCGCTCCGCGACCGGCTTCCGCCCGTCGGCGATGCCGCAGGCGGCCGAGTCGGCAGCGGTCGCACCCGTGGTGACGGTGCGGGCGCTGCTCGATTCGGTGACGCTCGCGCTGCCAGACACCAATGAGTTCACTATCCGGCCGTACCGGATTCGGTTCACCGCCGACTACTTCGTCCGGCCCACCGTGGGCTATCAGCGCGACAACTTCGGACGGGGTGTCTTTGGCGGCACCGCCGTCGCGCTTTCCGACATCCTCGGCAATCACACCGTGGTCCTCGCCGGATCGCTCAACGGTCGGATCAGCGAGGCGCAGCTGCTCGGACTCTACGCCAATCAGTCGCGTCGGATGAACTGGGCGACGGGGTTCTCGCAGGATCCCCTTTACTACTACGGCGGGAGCGCCTGGAGACGAGTCGCCGATCCCGACGGAAACGCGGGCGACAGCCTCGATGTGTTCTCGACACGGATCCGGCGCTTCGTGAGTCGCAGCGTATTCACAACGGCGTCGTATCCAATGAGCCGGTTCAACCGCATCGAGCTCGGCATGCAGGCTGTCAACGTCAGCGAGGCGTCGCTCGAGATGCAGACAAAATTCGACGCGGTGACCGGTGGCTTCGTCGAGCAATCGCTCATCAGCGGCGGCGGCCCTACCGCAACGTACGTGCAGCCGTCCCTCGCGCACATTCACGACAACACGCTGTTCGGGTACGTCGGCCCGTTCGCGGGAACGCGTTCGCGGTTTTCGATCGCACCGGCGATCGGTGGGTGGCAGTTCATCTCCGGTCTTGCCGATTATCGGCGGTATGTGTTCGTCCGGCCGCTCACACTCGCCTTCCGCGGTCTGGTGATGGGGCGCTACGGACGCGACGCTGATCGTTTCCCGATCTTCCTCGGGAACACCGAGTTCATTCGTGGATACACGTCAGGTTCTTTCCGCAACCATGAGTGCGTCGCGAAGCCGGGGACGAGCCTTCAGAATGGCTGCGCGGAGCTGGACCAGCTGATCGGCTCGAAGGTCGCCGTGGCCAACGTCGAGCTGCGCTTCCCACTGGCGCGCAGCCTCGTTCTGGGGATCTTGCCCATCGGATTGCCGCCGATCGAAGGGGCGATCTTCTACGACGTTGGCGTGGCCTGGTACGACGCGAGCAACTTGAAGTGGGACCGCACCGCGGCGGAAAGTCCGCTGCGGGTGCGCTCGCCGCTGCGGAGTTGGGGCGGCTCGATCCGCGCCAACGTGTTCGGTCTCATGATCATGCGCTTTGACTTGGCAAAGCCGCTGGACAGAGGGATGAAGAAAGCGTACTGGACGGTGAGCATCGGACCGACGTTCTAACTCCGCGTCGCTAAAACAGTTGCCTTGGCCTCGCCGGTTGCCTATAATGTCCGGCGAGGCCATTTGCGCATCATCCGCTCCCTTCTGTTAATGACGGTGACGCTCTGGGGTTGTGGCTCCCAAGCGCCGGCCGCAGCATCATCGCAACAACAATCACCACAACGAGTTAGCCAACTGCAGATCCTGGCCCGCTTGCCAGGTGCTGCGATCCGTCTGCCAGCCAAGGGTGGCACTCCTCAGCTCTACCGGCTGCCCCGCCTGACCCCAGTCGAGGGGGCACTCCGGGGCAAACTCCCGCCCGTGAAGCGCGTCGTCGGCCTCGACCCCGAGTCGGAATTCCTCTTTGTCTCGACCGCCAAACACGAGCTGCTCGCGCTCGACCTGGGCAGCGGCCGCCTGGATACAGTCGCGATCAACATCGCCCAGACCACTCTCGGGCCCGACGGGACGCTGTACGCAGTCGACACCGCGCGTCGCGTGATCTCGTTGTCGCGTCGCACGCGCTACGCCTGGCCGCAGCCGCTCACCGCGCTGCCGCGCGACCTCTTCGGCGCGACTGACCAGCGCCTCGTTGGTGTGATTCCGCAGGATCGCTTGCTCGTTGCGGCGGCCGACCAACCGCCGACCGTTCGCACGATCGCGGCGAGCGGCGACGTCGCCGCCACGCGTTGGGGCGACCTCGTGGCGGTCGCCAGCGATTCGGGCGTGATGTTCTACGATCCGCTGGGCCGGCGCGAACCTGCATTCGTGCGACTCCCCGAGGCACCTCGGGCGCTGGCGTTCTCACCGTCGGGACATCGCATCTACGTCGCACGCCGCAATGCGCCAGGACTCGCAGTGATCGATCGCTTCGAGCGGAAAGAGCTCGACGGCGTCGCGCTTCCAGGATCCGCCTCGGCGCTGCGTCTCGATCCGCTCGGGCGCTGGCTTCTTGCGCGCCCGTCCGTGGGTGACTCGGCCTGGATCGTGGATGTCCCGATCAAGCGGCAGACCGGCATCGTAGCGACGCAATGGCAGGCCGATCTCCCCGCGATTTCTCCCGACGGATCGCTCATGTACCGCAGTCGTGATGACATCGTCGTGGTCCGGCCCGACTCGCTCAGTGAAGTCGGCCGTGTGAAAAAAGCGGCCGCAGATCTTTGGGTGCTCACGACCTGGCTGCCACGCGGCGTGCCGGCGAGTCAAGCGACTGCGGACGCCGCGAGCGGCGACAGCATCGGCGCGGAGGGGCCCTTGTACGTGCAGGTCTCTACGTCGCAGAACCCGGACTGGTCTGGCCATCTGGCGGACGACCTCACGCGCGCGGGGCTCGCCGCGCGCGTGCTGCCGCCACAGAATGCGGATGACGGCTATCGCGTCGTGCTCGGCCCGTATGCGACTCGCGCGCAGGCGGAAGCCATCGGCCGACGATTGGGACGTCCTTTCTGGATCTACCAACCCGGCCAATGACGACGACCGTGACCCCCACTCCGCCCCCTGCTCGTCAGCTGCCGCTCTCACGGCTCGGGCATTTGGTCCCGCCGCTGGTCGAGGGCCAGGCGCTCATCGCGCTGGTCCCGCTCACGGACGACTTGGCGTGGGCGGCAAAAGCGGCGTGGGACATCGCCCGCATCGCGGCGCGCGACGGGCGGCGCATCGCGCTCATCGATCTGAATCTCGAGCGGCCCGTGCTGCATGAGCTTACCGGATTGCAGCCCACCGAAGGGATCGTCGATGCATTCGAATACGGCGTGTCCCTGAACAAAGCCGCACACGAAGTGATGGGCGTATTCTTCATCCCTGCCGGATCGGACACCGCCCGGGCGCCGGAGCTGTATGCGAATCCGCGCTGGTCAAAATTGCAGGCGGGCTTCCGGTCGGAAGGCGCGTTGTTGTTCGCATTCGTGTCGCTGTCCGGATTGTCCCAGCTGTCCGCGGCGGTGGATGGCGCGTTCGTGCTGGCGCCGGAGGGAGTGTCGCCCGGCTTCACCCTCGCACGTGACGTTCCGCTGTTCGGTGTGGTGCGGGACCGGTGGCTACCGGCCGCCACTCATCGGCCATCCCCTCCTGGGGTGGCGATGCCGATCGCTGTCGAGCCGCGAAAGCGTCGCGGGCTGCGGGCCGCACTCGTGGCCGTGGTCGTCGCGGCGCTCGCCATCGGTGGTTGGGCGCTGCTCGCCCGAGCGCGCGAGGCGATTGGGGAGAGGGCGCACGCCTTAACTGCCCCGTCCGCGCCCCCTCAACCTCCCCCCCCTTCACCGATCTCAACCAGCCCCCAACCTCAACCGACCCCAACGCGCGACACGCTCGGTTGGACGGTTCAGCTCGCCGCCTACGCATCGCTCGAAAAGGCGCTCGTCCACGCGGATCGCCTCGCCGCGGATGACGGTGTCCCGGCACTCGTGACGCCGGTTCCACAGAACGAGAACGGTCCTGTCTGGTATCGCGTGCTCGCGGGTTCGTACGCCACGCGGGCGGCCGCCGCCGAAGCGCGCGGACGACTGTGGCGGCGCGGCGTCGTGAGTGAAGGCATCGGCGACCTGCTGCTCGCGCCGTATTCCTATCATGTCCCTGCCGGCACATCGCTGGAGTCGCTGCGGCGCCGCGGGCTTCCGGCAATTCGCTGGTCGAATGGTGTGATCCTGGTGGGCGCGTTCGAGGCGTCCGACCAAGCGGCCTACACCCAGGCGGCACTCAAGCGCGCCGGCGTGCGCGCGAACCTACTCCCTCGCATGGGGACACCATGAGGCTGAGCAGGCTCGAGCTCTCGGGATTCAAGTCTTTCGCGGGCGCAGTGGAATTGCCGTTCGATCAGGGCGTCACCGCCATCGTCGGACCCAATGGCTGCGGCAAGTCCAACATCTCCGATGCGGTCCGCTGGGTGCTCGGTGAGCAGTCGCCGCGTCTGCTGCGCGGCGGCAAGATGGAAGATGTCATCTTCCAGGGATCGACGGGACGTCGGCCGGTGAACGTCGCGGAAGTCTCGCTCGTGTTCGACAACTCCGACGGCAGCCTCCCCATCGCCTACCAGGAAGTCGTCGTGACTCGTCGGTTGTCGCGCTCGGGCCAGAGCGACTACCTCTTGAATCGCTCCCCTGTCCGGCTGCGGGACATTCAAGACATGCTGCGGGGCACGGGCCTCGGGGCGGATGCCGCGGTGGTGATGGAAGCGAAGATGATCGAAGCCTTGCTCTCCGAAAAAGCGGAGGAGCGCCGTGCCTTGTTCGAGGAGGCCGCGGGGATCGGCCTCTATCGCGACCGCAAGAAGAGCACCGAGCGTCGCCTTGAAGAGACCGCCGCCGACCTCGCGCGGCTGGAGGATCTGATCGCCGAGGTGCAGACGCAGGTGCGGAGCCTGGCGCGCCAGCGCGGTCGCGCTGAGCGCTACGGGAAGATGATCGAGGAACGCTTCGGCATCGCGATGACCCTGGTGCGCCGCGAGATCGAGGATTTCGATATCGCGCTCGGCGGGCTCGGCGTGCGCGCCCGCGAGCTCGCTGAGACCATTCCCGCCGCCCGCGCGCGCCTTGGCGAAGCCGAGCGTCAGCGCGAAGCGCGCGTGCAGGCGCGCCACACCGCCGAGGCGCGTCGGACCGAGGTCGAGAGACGCCTCGGCGAGGCCAAGCTCGAAGTCGGCCGGCTGGAAAGCGATCTCGCACTGGCCGCCGAGCGGCTGAACAACGCGGAACAGCGTCGCCACACCGCTGCCGAAGAACGGGCACACGCCGAGCAGCGCGCGGCACAGGCGGAACGCGAGCACGAAGCCGCGGAAGCGGAGCGCGTGGCAGCGGACCGTGATCTCGCCGCCGTTCAGGGGGAGCTGACCGCCCGGACCGGGGACGAAAACGATGTCCGCGGGCGGCTGACGGCCGAGCGCGCGGCGGTGCGGGAGCTGGAAGAAGCCCTCCGGCGCCGCGGCGAAACGGCACGTGCCCTCGAGCTAGAGGGTGGCGCCCTCGACCGCGAGCGGAGTGAGCTGCGCGAACAGCTCGCGCTCGCCGCGAGCGAGCGCCAGGATCGCGATGCCGCGGCAAGCAATGCCGCGCAGCAAACGGAGGCGGCGGGGCAGCGACTCACGCGTGACGCGCACGCCGCGGTTCGCGCAGTAGAAGCGCTGCAGCACGCGCGGCGGAACCTGACCGCGGTGCAGGAACAGGAAATGAACGCCCGTTCCGCACGCCGACAGAGCGAAGCCGCGTTGGCGCAGCTGCAGGCCCGCCGCGATGCCCTCATCGAGCTGGATCGCGAGCGCGTCGGCCTCGCCCCCGCGGCGCAAGCACTGCTGAAGGTGCGTGCGCAGTTCGGCGAGGGTATGGTGCTGGGTCCGCTCTCCGACTTCGTCCGCACCAGCCGGCGCGACGCCGAGCTTGCCGAGCGGCTGCTCGGCGAGTGGCTCCACGCCGTATTGGTGCGCGACGTTTCCGTCATCGACGCCATTCAGGCGTGGCACGTGGGAAAACGGCCCGGCCCCCTGGTGTTGCTACCCTGCGTCCCCGGGCCGCGCCTGGGTGCCGATGGTCATCCGCTCAACGACGAGCTGCGCGTCGACGGGCCGGCCGCCGCGTGGGTGCGCGCGCTGCTCGCGGGTCACGAAGTCTTGAGCTCGGGCGCCTTGCGCCGCGCGAATGGCGCCGTGTTCCTGGACACCAGCGCGTCCACGACGGCCGGACCGCTGCAGCGGCGTGCCGAGCTCGATGTGCTCGAGAAAGATGTTCACGAGGCCGAAACCAACCTCGAGCGAGCGCGGGCGTCCGAAGACTCGAGCGCCAACGAGCTCGCAGCCGCGGAGCAGGCGCTCGCCGCCGCCACGCACGCCGCCGAGCAGGCACGTCGTGCCGAGCTGGAGGCGGGCGCGGAGAAGGGCGAAGCGGATCGCGGACTGATTCACGCGCGCCGCCAATCCGAAGAAATCGCGGCGCAGATGGACCGGCTCACGCACCGGCTGGCGGAAGTCGAGAGCCGACTCGACGGCGTGCACGCGGAGCTGCAGGAACGCGAGCTCGAACGCGTTCGCTCGGCGGAGCATCTGAGCGCAGAACGGACAGGACTCGCCGATCTGGAGGCTCAGCAAGAAGCAGCGCGCGAGCAGCGCGTCCGCTGGCAGGTCGAGGCCGCGCAGGTCGAAGCGCGCCTGGCGGCCGCGACAGAGCGCGCAAGCCGAGCTCATGCGGACGCAGCCGCGTCGCGCGAGCAGGCAGCGGCGCGCCTGGATGAGATCACGCGCAGCGAGAATGACAGTGCAGCCCTGTCGGCACAACGCGCGCAGTGGGAGGACACACTGCAGGAGCGTCGACTCGCGGTCGGCGAGCTGGAGAATGCCGCTCGCGAGGCCGAGACGAACGTGGCGATGACGGACGACGACCTCGCTCAGGCGGAAGGGGCGCTCGATCAAGCGCGTAAAGCGCTCGCTGCGCTCGGTGAAGAAGAGCATCGTCTGCAGCTCGAGCGGACCGAGGTCGAAGGGCGTAAACGCGGACTGGTGGAGCGCGTCGAGACCGAATGGCGCAAACCGCTGGATAAACTCCTCGAGGAGGCGCCCGAAGTGCCAGGCGACCTCGAATGGCTGCGCCAGGAGAATGACCGGCTTCGGGGCGCGATCGATGCCGTCGGTCCCGTGAACGCACTGGCGGTCGAGGAACACGCCGAAGAAACAAAGCGGCTGGAGTTCCTGCAAACGCAGCGGGACGACCTCGTCGCGGCACGCAGCTCGTTACAACAGGCGGCGCGCGAAATCGATCAGACCGCCAAGACAATGTTCCTCGAGTCCTTCGGGAAAGTTCGAGATCATTTCCGCTCGGTCTTCCAAACCCTGTTCGGCGGTGGCGAGTGCGACGTGCGCCTGGCCAACGAGGACGAGCCGCTGGAAAGTGAAATCGAGATTCACGCGGCGCCGCGCGGCAAGCGGACGCAGCGGATCCATCTATTGTCGTCGGGAGAGCGCACACTGGTCGCGGTATCGCTGCTGTTCGCGATCTTCCTCGCCAAGCCCAGCCCGTTCTGCCTGTTGGACGAGGTGGACGCGCCGCTCGACGACGCCAACGTCGGGCGTTATGTGCGCCTGCTGGCGGAGTTCAAGGACCAAACGCAGTTCATCGTTATCACACACAACCCCCGAACGATGCAGGCGGCGGACGCCGTCTATGGCGTGACTATGCAAGAACCGGGCGTCTCGACTATCGTTGGAGTACGTCTCGGCCAAATGGAACCCGTGTAAGCGGAGCACCCTTCCACTTCCCTCTTCCCCCTTACCCGTTTTGAAGCGGCTGTTTTGGCTCTTGGTCCTGCCCGCTAGTTTGGCGGCGCAGCGGCCCTCCGTCTCTCCAGTATTGCCACGCGTTTGGCAACGTCCGCAGGACACGACGCTTGCCGTTTGGTTGTTCGTGCGCCCGCAGGCCTCGCTCGCCACGGTCGGTTCTCGCGCCGCGGCACTGGGCGCGCGCGTACGGATGCAGAGCCGCTGGCTCCATGCCATCAGCGTCGATGCTCCGACCAGCTCGCTGCGAGTGCTCGCACAGGATCGCGACCTCCGCCGCATTCAGCCACTGGGTCGGTTCCGGCTTGGCCCCCGTCACTCGCAGAATCAAATCGAAGCGGCACCACCGGTGGTGCTCGCGCCCCAGGCGCCGGGGGATACCTGTGGAGTGACGCCGGGCGATGATCCCGTGCTCGGCCCGTCCGAAATGCCATACCGCAGGCTCAATCTGCGGCCGCTGACCGACCAGGGCATCAACGGCACGGGGGTCCGGATCGCGATCTTCGATGGCGGATTCAACACGCTGAATCCGGCGTTCAACGGCATCACCGTTACCGCGCAGTACGACTTCGTGTATGGGGATAGCGTGGTACGCAATCAAACGCCTCAGGACACCGCGGTCGATGCGGCATTTCACGGCACGGCAGTATGGTCACTGTTCGCCGGCGATGTTCCGGGCAGGCTTCGAGGTATCGCGCGGGGCGCCAGCTACTTGCTCGCTAAGACAGAAGACGTGCGCAATGAAACGCGCGTGGAAGAAGACAACTATGTCGCGGCGCTCGAATGGGCTGACTCGATTGGCGTCGACATCGTGTCCACGAGTCTCGCGTATCTCATCTTCGACAACGGATTCAGCTACACTCCGTCACAGCTGAACGGCGACATCGCCGTCACGACCGTGGCCGCAGACCTGGCCGCCAGTCGCGGCATCTTGGTTGTAACCGCCGCAAGCAATAACGGCCCCGGATCGCGGACCATCTGGACACCCGCCGATGGGGATTCGGTGCTCGCCATCGGCGCGGAAGACTCACTCGGCACCATCGCGTCTTTCTCGTCGCGAGGACCGACCGCCGATGGCCGCATCAAACCCGACTTCACCGCACCGGGCGTCGCCGTTTGCGTCGTGACCGCTATCGGCCGGCTCGCTCGACTGAACGGGACATCATTCGCCACGCCGCTGCTCGCCGCCGGCACTGCCCTCTTGAAGCAGCTCCAACCCACGCTCACTCCGATGGGCATCCGCACGACGCTGCGCAACGTGAGCAACAATCGGACGTCGCCGGATACGATTCGCGGCTGGGGACGCCCCGACTTTGGTGCAGCCCTGGTCTTCCCCGGTGGCGTGACTCCGCTCGCACCGCTTCCGTCTGATGGCGCGCTGACGACTGTGACTCCGACCTTTTCTTGGACTGTCGGAGCCGTGCCACCGTCTGCAGCGCCGGTGAGCTATCGCCTGCGGATGGCCGGTGATAGCGCGCTCGCCGCACCGCTCATCGATACGCTGCTGGCGATCGACACATTTCCCGTACCGCGCGCGTTAAGACCCGGCTCGCTCTTCTGGCAGGTCGATGCGACCGCGGCATCGAGCGAGACCGCGTCAACCGGCATCATTGGACCCATCCCTGTTCCGGCCTGGGCGACGTTGACCACGCTGAACGATCCCGCGGGATCCGTTACGAACAGCCCGCAACCGACCTTTACGTGGAGATCGCCGGCTGTCGCGTCGCCGCCAGGTCCGTTTGTGTATGATCTGGCCGTGCAGCGCGCCTCCAACGGAGTCGCTGTGTATAGCGTCGTGGGATTGCGGGACACGACATTTACGCTGCCGCAGCCGCTCGACCAGAACGCGAACTACCATTGGGAGCTCATCGTCCACGCGGGCAGCGATACCACCCGCGTTCGGAGCGCGGGGCCGTTCCTGGTTGCCGACGGCGGCCTCCCGACGGCCACGCTCCTGTACCAGAATTTTCCCAACCCGTTCCCCGCGAACGGCCACGACGTGACCTGTCTCTGGTTCGATGTCGCCACCACAGGAGTGGTGGAGCTCGATATCGTCGACTTGCGCGGCAACCCGGTGCGGCGCTTCGTACCGGGTCCGGACTTCCCCGCCATCCTGCAAGCCGGCCGATACGGCCGCGGTACGAGCGGCGGCTCAGGAATCTGCGATTCGCGGCTGGTGTGGGATGGTCGAGCCGATGACGGGCGGCTGTTGCCTGCCGGCGTATATCTCGCCAAGCTCAAGGCGCCCGGGTTGCTCGTTTTCAAGCGCATCGTCTTTCGCGGAAAGTGAGTATGGAACTCATCACCGTCGGCACCGGCACTGTCGCGCCGTCCGCCCGCCGCACCTGCGCCTGTCATTGGGTGGCGCGCGGGGATCTGCGTGTGCTCCTCGATTGCGGCGCCGGGTCGCTCCATCGCCTGGCGGAATTCGGACTGCCATGGCACCAGGTGACTCATGTCATCGTCTCGCACTTCCACCCGGATCATTGGGGCGAGCTGCCGATGCTCGTGTACGCGCTGAAATACACGACCGAGCCGCCGCGGACCGACCCCTTCGTGATCCTCGGGCCACCTGGCGTCGTGCAGCTGCTGCGGACCCTGGCCGAGGGATATGGCGAGTGGCTGCTCGATCCGGGTTTCCCCATCGGCATTCTCGATGTCCGCGACGGCGAGCCGTTCCCGCTCAACGCGGACGTGAACCTGGAGACGTTTCCCGTCCCGCATACGGACGAGAGCGTCGCCATCTCGCTCGAAGCGCCGGAAGGCCGTCTCGTCTACACCGGCGATACCGGCCCCAGCTCCGAGCTGGCACGATGGGCAACGGGCTGCGACCTGCTACTCGCGGAGTGCTCGCTGCCCGAGTCTCGCGCCGTGGACATTCACCTGACGCCCGAGAAGGCTGGCGACCTCGCAAAGGAAGCGGGAGCGCGCCGTCTAGTCTTGACGCACTTCTATCCTCCAGTAGAAACTTCGGACCCGGCAAAGCTGGCAGCCACGCACTTCAACGGACCTGTCACCGCCGCAAAGGACGGTGACCGGTTCACCATTGGAGACGGGAGACGCTCCTAGTGCTGATCGTCATGCGGCATGGGGCAACGCGCGAGGAAGTCGAAAAAGTCATCTCCGTCATCGAGGAGATGGGCTATCAGGCGCAGCCGATGCCAGGGGCACAGCGGACGGCGGTGGGGCTCGTCGGCAACGATGGCCGCGTGGACGCTTCGCGTCTGGAAGGACTGCCCGGTGTCCACGAGGTCATCCACGTCTCACAGCCGTACAAGCAGGTCAGTCGCGAATGGAAAAGCGAATCGACGGTGGTGCGCCTGACCGGAGGGGTGGCGTTCGGCGGGAGCGAGGTCGTCACGATTGCGGGGCCCTGTTCGGTGGAGACAGAGCGGCAGATCATCGAGGGCGCGCGGCAGGTCAAAGAGGCGGGCGCGGTCGTGCTCCGTGGCGGCGCCTGGAAACCGCGCAGCTCACCGTATTCGTTCCAGGGACTTGGCAAACCCGGTTTACGGCTGCTGGCCAGGGCACGCGAAGAAACGGGACTTTTGATTTGCACCGAAGCGATGGACGAAACCGGGCTCGGGTGGGTCGCCGAGGTCGCTGACATCGTGCAGATCGGCGCGCGCAATATGCAGAACTTCTCGCTGCTCAAAGTGGCGGGCCGCTGTGGCAAGCCCGTGCTCCTCAAGCGCGGCATCAGCGCCACGGTCCAAGAGCTGCTGCTGTCGGCGGAGTACCTCCTCGCCGAGGGCAATCACGACGTCATTCTGTGCGAGCGCGGCGTGCGGAGCTTCGATACCGCCACGCGGAATCTGTTCGATCTCACCGCGATTCCGGTCGTGCATAAACTCTCGCACCTCCCGATCATTGCCGATCCGTCGCACGGCACGGGGCTACGGGACAAGGTGATCCCCATGGCGCGCGCTGCCGTCGCGGCCGGCGCCGATGGCATCATGGTGGAAGTGCATCCAAACCCTGAAGAGGCCCTCTCGGACGGCGCGCAGTCGCTGTTCCCTGATCAGTTCGCGCAATTGATGCGTGAAGTTCGAATAATTGCGGAAGCCATTGGGAGACGCGTCGCCGAATCAGCCGCGGTTAGCGCGTGAGCTGCACGTCGGCACGTCTGCATGTCGGCACGATGGTCTTGTTCGCTCTCGTGCCGACGTTCCAACGTGTCGACGGGGATCCGTTGCCGATACTCGATCGCGCCTCCGCGTCCTACGATACAGTCCGCACTCTCCAGGCCGACTTCGTCCAAATCGTCGACAATCCGATGATCGGTGACCCCGATACGACGCGTGGTCGGCTCTATCAGCAGCGTCCGAACTTCTTTGAGATGCGGTTCAGCGACCCGAAAAGCGATCGCATCGTCGCCGACGGCAAAAAGCTCTGGCTGTACACGCCGAGCACCACGCCGGGACAGGTGATTCGCACTGCCATACCGTCGAGCGGCACGAGCGGTCCCAATCTCATCGGGCAATTCGTCGAGAAACCCCGGGAGCGCTACGACGCGCGCTACGTGCGCGCTGATTCGGCAGGAGATGGGGGAGGAGCAGTCGACGTGATCGCGCTCAAGCCGCGCGGGTCGCGCGCGACGGACGTTCCCTATTCAGCGGCGACCGTATGGATCAGCAGGAAAGACGGTTTGGTGCGGCGGATTGAGATCGTCGAATCGGGCGGTCAGGAGCGCACGATCACGCTGCGAAATCTCGTGGTCAACCAGGCGATCGCCGCGCGCGAGTTCAGGTTCTCGCCGCCGGCCGGAACACAGGTGGTAGATCAGTAGCGAGCGCGGCAGCGACCTTCTCCGCAGACTCTTCGTCCATCCCCTGCTTCTGCGCCAGTTCGAGCGCTGCGCGTCCCAACGCCCGGTATAGCTTCGCATCATCCGTCGTCAACGATTCGAGATGGCGCGCGATGGTCGCGGTATCACCGCGAACGACAGGGCCGGTGAGCGCCTCACGCGGCTCGTAGCGGGTCAGGTTCTCGATCGTCCCTTCCACCAGCGGGCGCAGCGCGGCCCACGCGTCGGCATCCGACAGACCAGCGTGCCGCAGCAATCGCTGCGCGACGGCCTCGACGACGACCAGATAATTGGACGCAAACACCGCCCCGGCGTGATAGATGGCTTTGGCCTTGGTGGCAATGCGAAACGGCCGCATTCCCACGTCGCGCGCGAGCTGCTCTCCGGCCTCGACCGCGCGTGGCATTCCTTCCACCGCCGCCCAGGCCCCTTTGAGACGCTGCGGCGCTTGCTCCGGCTCGACGATCGTTTGCAGCGGATGGAGTGAGCCGAGCGCCGCTCGTGTGCCGACCAGCGGCCCCAGCGCCTCCTGGCCCTGCACACCCGAGAGGTGTAGGACGACGTGCCGCTCGTCGACGGCGCGCGCGCGAGCCAGCGACTCCGCCAGCGGTTCGATAGCGTCATCCCGAACGGCGAGGATGACGATGGGCGCGTCATTGATCCAAGGGGGAGGTTTGCTGCCGTCGCCCACCGTGAGGGTGAGCGGCGGAGGTACACCTTTCTTTTTTCGGCCGTGGAGGCGGACGGAATAGTCCGCTCGAGCAAGCGCCAGCGCCAGTCCAACTCCCGCGCGACCGGGCCCGATGAGCCCGATCGCGCGAGGAGACTGAGATTTCACCGATTGCGGACCGTCGACGGAGGCGACTGCGCCGCCATCGTTAGGAGGTCCTGAGGCGTTTTCGCGCCCCCTGCGAGCGCGAGCGCACGCTGCACCTGGAGATCATCCGACATGCGGCGCCGGAACTCGGCGCCACGTCCAAAGACATACCGGGCAGCCTCGTAGCCGATCTCCTGCGTGATCAACGGGCGCGCGCCGACGAGCACGCTGTCGGGCAGCTCCGCCCCCTTGGCGCGCACCCGCCGAACGATTTCGTCGACCATGGCGGTCGAGACGGTGAAGTTCGGGTTGGCCAAGCGCTTCTCTTCCTTGAGCTCGAGCGCATAGCTCACGAGCGCATCCCGGTAGAGTGGTGCCTTCTCGCCGAGTGTGCGGATAAAGGTGCGCTCCGCGGTCGTAAAGGTATCGGCGACCACAGCGATGTCCGGCCGAATGCCGCCACCACCATACACGACGCGGCCACCATCGGTGTGGAAGATCGCCGTTGAGTCGAGCTTGGTGTCCTGGCCGCGCTGCGCCGCGATGACCTGCGCTTCTTGCTCCGCTTCGGTGCGCGTGACGCGTTGAATCGTCCGTCCGCTCGGCGTATACCAGCGCGCCGTCGTGAGCTTGAGCCCGGTCTCGGGCGTGAGACGCCAGAACGACTGCACGAGACCCTTCCCGAAGGTCGGCGTGCCGATCAATACGGCACGGTCGTGATCCTGGAGCGCTCCGGAGATAATCTCAGCAGCGCTGGCCGTGCCGCCGTTCACAATGACAACCACCGGCAGCTGCGGCCACTGCTGTGGCTTGGAATCGCTGTACTCGTGTGATGAGCCGGGCGCGCGGCCGCGCGTCTGGACGATCTCCTTGCCGGGATCGAGGAACAGATCCGTCACCGCCACGCCCTGATCGAGCAAACCGCCCGGATTGTTGCGCAAATCCCAGATCATCGACTTCATGCCCTGCTTGAGCAGCGTGTCGACCGCCTGCGCAACTTCGCGCGTCGAGTTCTCGCTGACCGGATTGAGCGAGATGTACCCGACGTGATCGGTCAGCATCATCGCGATCTGCACCGACCGGATGTGAATCGTGGCGCGCTTCAGCGCGAACTTGATCGTCTGATCCACGCCCAACCGCCGGATCGTCAGCTCCGCGGTTGAGCCAACCGGACCGCGCAGCTCTTTCACGGCCTGATCCTGTTTCCACCCTTCCGTCGATCGACCGTCGAGCTCGACGATGCGATCGCCCGTCAGGACGCCCGCGCGCTCCGCCGGCGTATCGGGGAGCGGGGCCACCACGGTAATCCAGCCATCCCGCACGTCGATCTGAATCCCCAGTCCCGAATAGTTGCCGGTCGTCGCTTCGGACAGCTGGCGGAAGTCTTCGGGCTTCAGGAACACCGAGTAGGGATCGCCCAGCTGATCGAGCATACCGTCGATCGCCATCTGATAGAGCTGGCGCTCGTCGAGTGAATCGACGTAGTAGTCGGCGACGTGCGCGAGCACATCGTCGAACAGCCGCGCCTGCTTGTAGACCGACCCGGCCGGCTCCGTGCTCTGCTGCAGGAACCAACCGCCGCTGACGAGCGCGGCCAATGCGACGACGGCGATCACGGACCCTTTATGACGAATCATGCTGTGCCTCTCATGGATAGTGCGTCCCTTCCCGCGGTGATCGCGGCCATCTCCCGCCACGCGGCTTCCTGAACGGCCTTCTTCGGCCGGCTAGCATCAATATGAACAATCCCGGGCCCGGATGCCCTACTGTAGGCGTCACGGACACGTGTGTGAAACGCGTCATCTTCGCGCTCGATACGGTCTTGCGCCTTCCCGGCGACCTTCTGGCGCTGCCGCCCCAGGCTGACTGGGACGTCCAGGACGAGCGTCAGATCAGGCGTCAGCCCCCCCGTGGCCACCTTCAGGGCCGCCCCCACGTCCTCGGGGGGCAGGCCGCGACCGGCGACCTGATAGGCCATGGTCGAGAGCCCGAATCGGTCAGCGATGACGATTTGACCTGCCGCTAGAGCGGGCCGAATGACTCGTTCGACCAGGTCGGCGCGCGCAGCCAGGAAGAGGAAAAGCTCGGCAGCGTAGGCGCGATCATGTCGTGATTTCAATGCGAGCTTGCGGGCAGCCTCTGCGATCGGCGTGCCCCCGGGTTCGCGAACGGTGACGACGCGATGACCTTCCGCACGAACCTGGCCCGCCAGCCACCGAACGAGCGTGGACTTCCCCGCTCCTTCCGGACCTTCGACGACTACGAAGGACCCCGTCACCCGAGCGTAATGATAGGGCTAGCGGCGCCCTTTTTGATGCCCTCGTAAATGCGGGCATTAATGCGCGCCATGAGTTTTTCGAAGTTTGCCTGCGCCGCGACCATCTGCTGATATACCGGGTTGCCCTGCACGCTTTGCAAGGCAGTGTCGTACTGCTCGACCTGCTCCTTCGTCGGCTCCTTCCCCTGCTGCGCGACTCGCTCGATCTCCTGCGCTAGCCGCTCGGCCTCCGCCAGCACTTTCTGTACAGCCTGGTCGTCGCGCAGCGCCTCCGTGGCCCGTCGCAACGCCTTGTACTCTTCGGTCTGGCCGAGCACGCGCCCTAAGTCTTCGGCTTTTTCTTCGAGCACCAATCCTCCCTTTAGGGTGTGCAAAACGACAGCGCGTACCGTGGACAGTTGAATAAGTCCCGACGAATCGCGACATCCCATCCGAAGTTTTTACCCAGCTCCCGAATCGCGTCAGCGCGCCGCTCGTCAATTTCCAGCGCTAACAGGCCGCCAGGCTCGAGGAGGGATCGCGCGCCGGCAAACAGAGCTCGAGTAGCGTCGAATCCATCAGCGCCACTCACCAGCGCCTCTCGAGGTTCAAACGGTCGGACCGACGAATCGAGTTCCTCATACTCGTCGGCCCTGAGGTAGGGTGGATTTGCCACGATCACGCGGAAGCGCTCCCCCTTCTCCATCAAGGGCTCGAGCAAGCTTCCCTCGCGGACATCAACGGGAGTCGGTGGATTAATCCGCTCGACGTTCTCACGGGCGAGTGCCGCAGCAGCAGCCGACTGCTCGACCGCGATCACTTTCTCGAATGAGCCTTCAACGGCAAGCGCTAGGGCGATACATCCGGAGCCCGTGCCGATATCCGCCGCCAGACCCCGTTGCCCGTTGCCTGTTGCCCGTTGCCCGTTTTCTCGCAACACGAGCTCGACGAGTCCTTCAGTTTCGGGCCTCGGGATCAGGGCGCGGGGGTCGATCTTCAAATCGAGGGTGCGAAATCCCACGGAGCCAACGGCATACGCAAACGGAACCCCGCGGTCCAACTGGGCGACGGCGTCGTGGAACTTTGCCTCTAACTCAGGAGACTTCGGCTCGTTCCGTCGCAACCAGGCCTCGCCGACCGATAGACCTGAGATGGCCGCCCAGACCGCGGTCTTAAGCAGACAGCCTCTCCTTTTCCTGCGCACTCTTGAGCGCGGTGATCAGCTCGTCGAGCCGCCCGTCCATCACTTGGTCGATGTTATGCGTGGTGAAGTGAATGCGATGATCGGTGACGCGGTTCTGCGGAAAGTTGTAGGTGCGCACCTTCTGCGAGCGGTCGCCCGTCCCGACCTGCGCCCGTCGTTCGCGCGCGCGTGCCGCCTCCTGCTCGGCGACCATGCGATCGAGCAAGCGCGAGCGAAGAATCTCGAGCGCCTTGATTTTGTTTTGCAGCTGCGACTTTTGGTCCTGGCACTTCACTTCGAGGCCGGTGGGGATGTGCGTAACACGGACTGCGCTGTCGGTCGTGTTGACGCTCTGTCCCCCTGGACCCCCCGAGCGAAAGACATCGATGCGCAGATCCTTGTCCTCGATCTTGACGTCGACTTCTTCGGCTTCGGGAAGCACGGCGACGGTGGCTGCCGACGTATGAATGCGACCCTGCTGTTCCGTCACGGGCACACGCTGCACGCGATGCACGCCGGACTCGTAGCGCAGCGTCCCGTACGCTTTGGCACCGCGCGCCGCGAAGACCGCTTCCTTGAGTCCGCCGAGCGTGCCTTGGGAGATTGAGAGAAACTCGACCTTCCAACCGCGCCGCTCGGAGAAGCGCGTGTACATGCGGAACAGATCGGCGGCGAACAACGCCGCCTCGTCGCCACCCGTGCCGGCCCGGATTTCTACGATGGCATCGCGATCATCGAAGGGATCGCTGGGCGTGAGCAGCTCGGCCAATTCGGTATCGAGCCGATCGATTTCCGGCCGGATGCGCTCGACATCGGTGCGCGCGAGCTGCGACAACTCGGGGTCTTTGTCGGCCAGCACCTCCCGCGCCTGCTCCAACTCGATGGCCAGCCGCTCCCGGCGCTGGTGCGCCTGGCGGATGGCATCGAGCTGGGCATGCTCTCGTCCGAGCTGCTTGAGTTTGGCCGGGTTCCGCGCGGTTTCGGGGTCGGCCAACTGCCGCGCGACCTCCTCCGCCCGCGCGAGCGCCTGGCGGAGTCGGGCCTCCACGGACTTAGCTCGCTCCGGGAGGAACCTTGGTTCCGTACTTTTGGCGGAAGCGCTCCACGCGGCCGGCCGTGTCGACGAGCTTCTGCTTGCCTGTGAAGAAGGGATGGCAGTTGGCACAGACTTCGACGTGGATTACGGGCGTTGTCGAGCGGGTGATGAACGTGTTTCCACACGCGCACTGGACGGTCGCCCGTTGGTATTTGGGGTGTATCCCGGGTTTCACTGCACGTATCCTTGCTGAATGTCGGACGGAACGAAGTTCGGAAATATAACTGGCACAGCAACTTGGGGGCAAGACTCAGGGCTGAAGTTCGATTGACACGCGAAGCGAGACACCATAAGCTGAGCGCGAACCAAGGAGCGTCCGAGTGTCCCCTGCCGAGGTGCTACAGAAGGTTCCGCTGTTCAGCCAGCTCGCTGCGGTCGATCTGCAGCGGGTGGTAGAAGTCGCTCGCGACCGAGCCTACCCCAAGAATTCCGTCATCCTGTTCGAAGACGATCCCGGCGATGCGCTGTACGTCGTCGCGAAGGGGCAAGTGAAGGTCGTCCTCATCGGAGAAGACGGCCGAGAGGTCATTCTCTCCGTGCTCGGCGAAGGCGAGTTCTTCGGCGAGATGGCTCTCATCGATGACGAGCCGCGCTCGGCGCACGTCATTGCGATGGAAGACTCGACGTTGCTCGTGCTGCGGCGCGAGGACTTCCAGGGCATCCTCGAACACTCCCCCGGCATCGCGCTGGCGCTGCTGCGCGAGTTGTCGCGCCGCTTGCGCCGCGTCGATGAGAAGGTCGGCAGCCTCGTGCTGCTGGATGTTCATGGCCGCGTCGCGCAGCTACTGCTCGATCTCGCCGACGAGACCGACGGCCAGCGCATCACGCGCCGCCTCACCCACCACACTATCGCTCAGATGATCGGATCGTCACGCGAGACGGTGTCGCGGACGATGCGGGAACTGGTCGATAAAGGAATGATTGACGTCAGTCGCAAGGACATCGTGATCCGCGATCGCGGCGCGCTGGAGCAAGCGGCCGGGCGGTCGTGAGGCGCGTCACGGTCTACGTGACTGATTCCCCGTAACTTAGCCGCAACTTCGGCGTGTCGAAACGCATGGCCTACACGGTGACATTTTGGGGTACTCGGGGCAGTATTCCAACTCCGGGGCCCGCCACCGCGCGCTATGGCGGCAACACGCCATGCGTTGCGGTGGAGGGCTCCGGGGGGCAACTCGTCGTGCTCGACGCAGGTACCGGGATTCGGGCGCTGGGGCTCGAGCTCGAAGCGAAGCAAAACGGTGCCGCGAAAGTCGAGATCCTCCTCTCCCACGCGCATTGGGACCACATCCAGGGGCTGCCGCACTTCAAACCGTTTTTCGCGCCGGGCAATACGGTGCGAATCTGGGGATCGCGGCAAGGCACCACGTCTCTCGAAGCCATCCTGCGGCAGCAGATGGATCCCGCCGTGTTTCCCATTCCGCTCGACGCCCTCTCGGCGCAGCTGACTGTGCAGCAGGTGGATACGGACGAGTTCTCCATTGGTGAGTTCCGGGTGCAGACCATCAAGCTGCGGCACCCCGGCACGACGTTGGGCTTTCGGCTCAGGCCGGCGAAAGCGCGTGCACCGAGCATCGCGTATGTGACGGACAACGAATTGGGTCCGGGTGGGCTGTACGATGTGTCCGGTACGTGGCGTCGTGATTTCCTGACGTTTCTGAAGGACGTGGATCTTCTGATTCATGACGCCATGTACACGCCGAAGGAGTTGGAGCTACACCGCGGCTGGGGACACTCGACATATGAAGAAGCCGTGACCCTGGCCCAGGACGCCGGCGCCAAGAAGCTCGTGCTGTTCCATCACGAGCCCGCGCACGGCGATAAGGAAATGGATGCCTTGCTGGCAGCGGCGCGGAAACTCGCGAAATCGCGCCGCCCGCCGCTCGAGGTGGAGGCGGCCAAGGAAGGCATGAAGGTGACCCTGTGACTCGAGGAGTATCCATGCGCGTGCGCACGATCGTGACGGTGTTGAGCCTCGTTCCGGCCCTGCTCGGGGCGCAGCAGCGGAGTGGGGACACACGGCCCGGAATCGCCGTGCTGCCGTTCAACAATGGCGGCTCCTATGGCCAGGCCAAGGAAAACTTCGATGCGCTGGAGCGCGGCATTGCCGGGATGATGATCTCGGAGCTCGCTCGCAATCCGGCCGCTCGGGTCGTCGAGCGCGACCAGATCACGCAGTTGCTGGGCGAGCAGGATCTCGGCGCCAAGGGGCGTATCGACTCCGCCACGATTGCTCGTGTCGGTAAGACGACGGGCGCGCGCTACATGGTGATGGGAACGTTCATTGATTTCTACGGTGATTTCCGCATCGACGTCCGTCTGGTCAATACCGAGACGTCGGAGATCGTCAAAACCGAATCCGATCGCGCGCAGCGCGATCACCTGTTCGATCTGATTCGGAACGTTTCCGAGCGCCTGATGAAGGATGCGAATTTGCCGCCGCTGGAACGGCGCGCGTCGGACCAACGCTCGGAGCGCAAGATCCCGACGGAGGCGCTGACCTACTACTCGCGCGCGTTGCTCTATCAGGACCGCGGAGAGACCGACAAGGCGGTGGACATGTACACTCAGGCGTTGACGATTTTCCCCGAATACGCTGAGGCGCAGGAAGGCCTGCAGCGCGTGAAGCGCTCCTAACGGCTGCCCCCCTGGGCCGTCTCGCCAGGGCGACGGCACCATGAGGTACCTCCTGCTGCATCCGCCGATGTGGCGGCCCGACGCTGTTGCACCTGCGCTCGAAACTTCGCAGGTGGAAGTTCGGCCCGTCCGCCAATGGCGCGATCTTTCGGTGGACGACCGACCCACCGTCTTCCTGCTCGATGGTGAGAGCCGCTCCGCATTTCCTGTGGACATTCTGCGCTCGTTCGTGGACGCGGGAGGTGCGATCGTTGCGTTGGGCCGCAATGGCGAGACCGACGTCCCGGACGGACTGCCCACCGAATTCCTGTCCGGATTCCTGAGCGATCCCGGCAGCACGCGGGGCTTGCTCGTTGCGATCCGCGCCGGCTTCCGCGAGGCAGCCGCCCGCGCTGAGACCGCACGCGCGCGCGGCGAAGCCGCGCAGCGAGCCCGGGAAATCGGCGAGTTGACGCGCATCGGCGTGGCGCTTGGCACTGAGCGCGATGTCAAAACACTCCTCGAACTGATCCTCACCCAATCTCGCCGTATCACCCAGTCGGACGCGGGAAGTTTGTACCTCGTCGAGCTCAATGAGGAAGGCACCAAGCGCCTGCGGTTTCGGCTGGCGCAGACGTTCTCGAAACCGGACGCGCCGTTCGTCGAGTTTACGATCCCCGTCGACCGTACGAGCCTCGCGGGCTACTGCGCGGTGACCGGTGAGCCCCTCGTCATCGACGACGCCTACTTCCTGCCTCCCGACGTCGAATACTCCATCAACCGATCATTCGATGAGCGGTATGGCTACCGCTCGAAATCGATGCTTGTGATCCCAATGAAGGATCACAAGAACGAAATCATAGGCGTACTGCAGCTCATCAATCGCAAGCGCAACTTCGAAGCGGCTCTCGTGACGCCGGCGGATGTTGAACGACAAGTCGTACCGTATTCCAAGCGCACGGTCGAGCTTGTGACTGCCCTCGCGGGGCAAGCGGCCGTCGCTATCGAGAATAGCCGCCTCTATGAGGATATCGAGCGGCTGTTCGAGGGGTTCGTCCTTGCGGCGGTGCACGCCATCGAGCAGCGCGATCCGACTACGTACGGGCACAGCGGACGGGTCGCGGGCATGACGGTGAGCCTCGCCGAGATTGTCGACCGCGCAGGCGATGGTCCCTATAGCAGCATGAAATTCTCACGCGAGCAACTGCGGGAGATCCGGTACGCGGCTCTGCTGCACGACTTCGGCAAAGTCGGTGTGCGTGAACAGGTGCTCGTGAAGGCCAAAAAGCTCTATCCATCCGATCTTGGACTCGTACGGCATCGTCATGCCTTCATTCGTCGCACGGCCGAGCGCGAGTTCTGGCGCAAGCGCGCCGAGTTCCTGGAACAGAACGGTCAGGCGGGCTATGCGGGTTTTGTGAAGGAGCTGGAAGCGGCGCACCAGCAAGATCTGCAAGAATTGGATCGCTTTCTCGAGATCGTGTTGCAGGCCAACGAACCGACGATTCTTCCCGACGGAAGCTTCGAGGAGCTAAAGGCGTGGTCCAAGCGCACCTACGCGGCGCTGGATGGGGAAACGGAGCCGTACCTTTCACCCGATGAGATTCGCTACCTCACGATCCGCAAAGGCAGCCTGGACGATGCCGAGCGCCACGAGATCGAGAGCCACGTGACCCACACCTATCAGTTCCTGCAGCGCATTCCATGGACGCGCGAGCTGCAGCAAGTCCCGCTCATCGCGTATGGACACCATGAGAAGCTCGACGGGAGAGGATACCCCCGTCGCGTTACGGGCGACGCGATCTCCGTGCAGACTCGCATGATGACGATCAGCGATATCTACGATGCGCTGACCGCTCAGGACCGGCCCTACAAACGCGCCGTGTCCATTGATCGCGCACTCGACATCATGCACGATGAAGTGCAGGAGGGACAGCTCGACCACGACCTGTTCAAGCTGTTCATCGACGGACGGGTTTTTCAGCGCCAGTTGGCGGAGACCGCGAGTCTCTAGGAGCCGGCGCAGCCAGTCCGCTGCATTGGAAAGTCGCTACCCCGCGTCGCCCTTCCGCTTCCACCCGGTCCTTCTATCCGCGCGATGAGGGAATCAGGCCCGCGCCGGCCCATAGATGATGCGCTGCGGGAAGTCGTGCTGAGGATTTTCCACGACAAAGCTCGTGTCGGTCACGCTGGTGGAGGTGAATGACGCGGTCTGCTGACCCGACGGCGTCGCCGTAAAGATGAGCTTCCCATTCTCCAGCTTGATGAGAAGCTGTTCATACTCTCGAACCGCGCCACCAACGACCGTTCGGCTCGCGGCGAGCATCATGCCACCCGCGGGCGGCATCCACATCTCGAGACTTTCGCGATTCCCGCTGCGTTGCTGCCAGCAACCGGCCAGCCAAGCGGGCAGACTTGGGGACGGCGTTTGGGCCGCGAGCGCAGCTAGAGTTGTGCCGCTGAGGACAAGCGCCGAGATCCAGGTTCGCATGATCACGAGAATAGCAGCTTCGCCGAGACCACCAGGAGGAACACCCCAAAAGCTTTCCGGAGCACGACATCGTTCATCGTGCCGGCAAGGCGCGCGCCGAAGTAGGCGCCGATCAGCAGCCCTGCCGCGACCACGCCGGCATAGGCCCAATGCACCTGGTGGCGCTTCGAGTACTCGAGCACGCCCAGGAGCCCGACGGGCAGCAGCAGCGCCGCGAGCGACGTACCGTGCGCGGTATGCTGGGGCAGCTTGGCGATGAGCACGAGACCCGGGATGATGACCACCGCGCCGCCCACACCAAAGAGCCCGGAGACGACACCCGCCAAGAGTCCGAGCAAGGAGACCAAGAACCACGTCATGTGTTTCTCCCTTTCCCCCAAGCGCCGCCGCCCGGAGTTTCGACGCGGAGAACATCCCCCGCGACCAGTCGCAGCGTTGTTTTCGACGCAAGCGCGTTGCCGTTGATCGAGTTCTCTCCCGGCGCACCGTCGGCCCCAGCCCCCGCCCCCGCGGGGCCGTGGCGCCGCCGGTCCGTCAGCAGCGTCGCCTCCATCGGCGCGAGCGCTTCGAACTCCCGGATCACGCCGTCGCCGCCGGTCCACTGCCCTTTGCCGCCGCTGCCGCGCCGCAGCGCATACCTGCGCACCCGCAGTGGATGCTCGAGCTCGAGCACTTCGATCGGAGTATTCCACGTATTCGACATTCCAACGTGGACGCCAGACGGACCATTCGCGCCCCGGCTCGCCCCCTGCCCACCAGCGATCGTTTCGTAGTAGGTCCACGTTTCCGGTGTCCCGTGTCCCGTGTCCCGTAGTCCGCCAAACGTAATGTTGTTCATGGTGCCCTGCCCTTGGGCAGGCACGATACAACCTCCCGCGGCGAGCGCCCGAAACACCGTGTCCGCGATACGTTGCGACGTCTCGACGTTGCCGGCCGCCACGGCGCTGGGCGGCCGCGCGTTCACGAGGCACCCCGGCGGAGCCGTCACGCGGATTGCCCGGGACACGCCCCCGTTCATCGGCACATCGTCCGGCAGCAGCGTGCGCACAACGAATAGGACCGCGGAGCGAGTCACAGCCAAAGGGCAGTTGACGTTGCCGGGCGCCGCGTCGCGCGTTCCCGTGAAGTCGGCGTGAAACACGCCATCGGTAATCTGCACAGCGACTCGGATCTCGAGATCGTCGTCGATGACTCCGTCACCCTCCAGGTAGTCGACGCCCGTCATTTCCCCAGCTGATGGCAGACGGCCGATGGCTGCTTTGGCGCGACGCTCGGCGTAGGCGAGCAGATCGCGCATGGCGTCGCCCAGCAAGTCCCAGCCGTAACGCCGCGTGAGCGCGCGTAACCCATCAGCACCGCGCTCGACAGCCGCCCGCTGCGCCGCGAGATCGCCGCGCCGCATCGCAGGCGTGCGCACGTTGGCGAGCAGCAAGCGCTCCAGCTCCGGCGTGAATCGCGAGGGCGGGATGATAAGGCCCTCTTGATACAGCTCCCGTGCGCCGGCCGGCATGCTGCCCGGAGTCATCCCGCCGACATCTGAATGATGCGCGCGCACGACGCTGTAACCACCAACCCGGCCATCAATGTCGATCGCGCCGATCAGCGTCAGATCGGGCAGGTGACTCCCACCGGCATACGGATCGTTGAGCAGGAACAGCTCGCCGGGTCGAGGCTCGAGGTTCCGCACTGCCTCCACGGCATCCGCGAGCGCGCCCAGGTGCACGGGAATGTGCGCAGCCTGCGCGATCATCTCACCGCCCGAGTCGAACAACGCGGCGGACGCGTCGCGGCGCTCACGGATGTTGGGCGATAACGCGCTGCGCACCAGCACGAGCCCCATTTCCTCAGCGATAGACGCGAAGGCGTGGGCCATGACCTCGAGGCCGACCGCGTCGAGGGTCATGCGCGCTCGAGCACCATCAGGCCGGTTTCCAACGTCGTCGCGCGCCAACCGGGCTCGACGAGGGCGGTCGCATCGCGTCCGGCCAGGACGGCCGGACCGTCAATCCGCAGGTCCGCCGGCAAGTCGTCCAGCGGATACACGTGGGCATCGACGCGTTTGCGATCGCGCGTCAGGATCTCGCGTCTGCCCGGACGCACCACGCTCCCCGCGGCGTTCCGTGCGAGCGAGACCGGCGTGCTCGCGTCAGCTCTCATGGCGACAAGGCGCAGGTTCACAACCTCGATCGATTGCTCGGGATCGGCGTGACCGTGGCGCGCGACATGCGCGTCCAGGAATGCTCGTTCGATGAAATCGGGCTCATCCTCGACCGTCCCGACTGTGACTTCATAACCTTGGCCAGCGAAGCGACAATCGACGTACTTGGAGATCACCACATCAGATCGCTGCGCCAGATCCCGCGGATACATGCGGGCGAAGGCGCGCTCCAGCGTCTGGCGGTCGAGATCCTCGAGACGGGCATGGAAGGATGCTAGGATATCGGTCCGTTCCGGGGCCATCGCGAGACCCAGGGCACTGAAAACCCCCGGGTGCGGTGGGATGACGATACGGGATATCCCGAGCGTATCCGCGAGGGCGCACCCGAACAATGGGCCCGCGCCACCGAACGGTACCAACGCCATGTCCCGCGGATCGAGACCGCGCGCCACGCTGACGCGCTTCAGCGCGCGTGCCATGACGGCGGTAGCGACGGCGACGATCCCAGCGGCCATGCCCCCGACGTCGCTGCCAAGCGTCGCGACCGCCCGCTCGGCCGCCCGGCGATCGAGACGCACCGACTCCGCGAGGGGATTGTCGGGATCGAGCCAGCCCAGCAAGAGACAGGCGTCCGTGACCGTCGGCTCGGTGCCGCCACGCCCGTAGCATGCCGGCCCGGGCACTGCACCGGCGCTGCGGGGACCCACCCGAAGCGCACCGCCCTCGTCGATCGCCGCTATGCTGCCGCCCCCCGCACTGACCGTCTCGATCAGAATGCCGGGAAGGGCGAGCGGGACGCCGGCAATCACTTCCGCGCCCTCGATCTGCGCCGGGCCATGATTGCCGTCCTCGTGCGCATGAACGAGACTCGCATCCGCGCTGGTCCCGCCCATATCGAGTGTCAAGAGGTCTCGCCGATCAAGGCCGGTGAACGGAATGAGCGAGCTCGCGGCGAGCACCCCACCCGCGGGCCCGGAGAGGGCAAGGCTCGCGGCATTTTCGGCTGCGTCATCCGGAGCAAGTGAGCCGCCGCTTGAGGTCATCATGAAATACGAGCGCACGCCACGTTGCCGGCTCATCTCCGCCGTCTTCCTGACGTACGCCCCCACTTTGGGACGCAGGTACGCCTCGGCTGTCGTGGTGCTGGTGCGCTCGTACTCGCGGAAGAATGGCAATACCTCGTGACTGGGCGTCACCGGTATGTCGGGAAGCACCGCACGCAGTGCAGCCGCAATCCGCTCTTCCGGGCCCGGGTGTCGGAACGCGAACAACAGCGCGATCGCGACCGACTCCGGCGCGAGTTGCTTTACCGCTGCTGTGACGCGTTCGACTTCTTGCTCCGTCAGGTCCAGAACGGGACCATCAGGTCCCATGCGCTCGTGAACACCGATCACATCCTCGCGCGCCACGAGCGGCGGGGGATGATCCCGTGCCAGATCATACAGGGCTGCGCGATCCTGACGCCTGAGCCAGAGCAAGTCTTCAAATCCAGCGGTCGTAACCAGCACCACCCGTGCGCCGCGACGTTCGAGGAGGGCGTTGGTCGCCACGGTCGTGCCGTGGACGAGGACCTCGATGGGGCCTGGGGCCTGGGGGCTGGGGCCTG
>DATFVZ010000059.1:0-3378 GCA_035259785.1 Gemmatimonadales bacterium | reverse complement strand
GCGTCTCGACCGCGGAGATGTAGGATCGATTTGCCGTGACAGCAGCAGAACCGTCGCGCGAAGGCGGAGTCCTTGAGCGCTCGAGTCGGTCGTTTGAACTGCTTGCGGAGCCGTTCCGGCGCGAACTCAAGGTGCACTGCTATCGCATGCTCGCCTCGCTTCATGAGGCTGACGACGCAGTGCAGGAAACCTACCTGCGCGCCTGGCGTAGCTTCGAAAGTTTCGACGGACACGGTTCGTTTCGCGGGTGGCTCTACCGGATCGCCACGAACGTGTGCCTCGACATGCTCGCGCGCCGAAAGCATGCGGGGCGCGTTTTGCCTGACCAGCGCGGTCGGGCGACCACCGAGATGCCGGACGGTACGCCCGCGAGCGACGTGGCGTGGCTCGAGCCTTACCCGGCTTCTCTGCTGGAAGACGTTGTCGACGACGCCCCGAATCCGGAAGCGCGATACACGACCCGCGAGGCGGTCCGGCTAGCCTTTGTCGCCGCCATCCAGGAATTGCCGCCGCGGCAGCGCGCCGTGCTCCTCCTGTCCGATGTGCTCGGCTGGTCCGCCGAGGAAGTCGCGACGCTTCTTGGTGGCTCGAAGGTGTCAGTGAACAGCGCCCTGCAACGGGCTCGCAGGACCCTCGCGAAGCGATATCCCGAGGGGGCCCGAACGGGGACGCAGTCGCCCGATAGCGCTCAGCAGGATCTGCTCGACCGCTATCTACGTGTGTGGGAAGGGCTCGACGTAGACGGCTTTGTCTCGCTCCTGAAGGAAGACGCCACCTACACCATGCCCCCCCTGCCGCAGTGGTATGCGGGCCGTGAGGCAATCAGCACTTTCTTCGCCTGGGCCTTCAAACGCTACAACGGCTTCCGCATGGTGCCCGTGTCGGCCAACGGTCAGCCTGCCTTCGCGGCGTATAGCCGCTCCCGCACGGATGGCGCCTGGTCAGCCCACTCGATCCAGGTCCTCTCGCTACAAGGGGCGTCGATTGCGGGTCTGACTCTCTTCGCGAAGCCTACGGGTCCCGGCTTCTTCGAGGCGTTTGGACTCCCCCTCACCTTTTCACCCGGCGAGGACTCGAGGCTGGGTCGTCCGACCGATCAGTGAAACCGGAGCATCGCTCCGCAACAGACGCTCGCGTTGTGATCGTCCGCGCATCGTTGGGCTCGAGATCGTGTCGAGCGAGACCCCGCGGTTACGCTACTTGATCGGGCAGCAGGCGAAGTTGGTCGTGCGGTTGCGGCGGTTTCTCCCCGCGGGAATGTACGAACAGGGCGTGCGCCGTACCTTCTCGCTGGCCCGCAAGGAGTAACCACACCGACCGACTTTCCTAGCCGCGCTTCTGCTTCGCAAGCACGACATGCGTCGACTGCTCGCCGGAAACGTACTCGGCGCACGGGTAGCCAAGCGCCGCCGCGTCAATCCCGGCCAGAAGATGCTCTCCCGATCCGAGCAGGACAGGCGAGATGGCAAGGTGCATCTCGTCGATGAGGCCGGCCGCGAGACATTGGCGGATCGTAGCGACTCCTCCGCCGAGCCGGACGTCCTTACCGCCGGCAGCGTCGATCGCGGGCTCGAACGCGGCGTGAATACCGTCGGTCACGTAATAGAACGTGGTACCGCCGTCCATGACGATCGGCGCACGAGCATGATGGGTGAGAACGAAAACCGGCGCGTGGTACGAAGGCGTTTCCCCCACCAGCCTTTCCACGTGTCGTCGGGCCAGGAACCCCGAATGGGCCCGAACATGTTGCGCCCGAGAATGTAGATGCGCGCGTTCCGTGCCGAGTGCCATCGGGCGCTCCTTGAGTTCGGATGGCAGCCCACTATTGCACGCGCAGATTTTCGGCGAGAAGGCCTCTATCTGATACGGCCAGATGGCTATGTGGGGCTGGCGGTATCTGGGCCGTCAGCGTCGGTGCTGGCGGCCTATCTCCATCTGCGGGGAATACGCTTTGGGGTCTAGCCAGCGGGTCAATGCAGATCGACTTCTTACGAGAGCGCGGAGCAGCCGTCCAGAAACTCCTGCACGACGTCGACCACGATCGCGCCGCCACGCCTGTTGAGATGGACGCCATCGACATGGAAGGTCCACCCGTTCATCTCGCCAATCTCGTCGCCGTTCTGGCGAAGGAGCAGCCAACGGAGTAGATCGCGGTAAACGGCCAGAAACGGAACTCAGTGAACGCACGGCCGGGCGCCGCGACGATCTCGGCGTGCAATCGTTCGAAGACCGGAAGATAGGCGGTTCGTTCGATGCCGGCGATCGTCTTGATAATCTCGCTGTACCGAGCATAGAGGACGTTGAGTTGTCGTTGAACGGAGCCGGTCGAATTCGGGGATTCGCCGACCTGTGGCAGCGACGCGAGCGCGATGGCGGCCGACGTCCCGGCCCGCAGCGTGCGCACGATGGCGGACAGGTTGTGTTCGAAGGCTTCGGGCGTTGGCGGCTCGGCAAGACGCTTTGAGAGACGAAAGAACCGCCACACGTTCTGAAACACGGACGCCAAAATATCGTTGCTGCCGGTGAGGAGAATCACGTAGCTAGGCTTGGCGGCAAGGACGCGTGGAAGGCGCCGCCGCATGTTGGACGCGAGATCGCCGCCGACGCCGAAGGTCAGGAACCGGAAACGATCATTCCGAGGACGCTGCTTCAGTGCGCCGATCCAGTCGAACGCCTGTCGTTTGCCGGCTGTGGTACTCGAGCCGAGACATGCGACGACTTCGATGCGCTGATGGACTGCCACGCGTCATCGACTCGCAAATGCGATGACGCTCCAAAGAAGCGTCAGGAAGTTCAGCAGTTGCAATATCGCTCGCGCCGCGTGCCATGCGGCGAAGCGGTCGAGCGCTGCGGCCATTGCCGCTTGATTGGTGCCTGGATCCCTGAGCCGGAGGATCTGTGGAGCAGCCCGCGTCGTCACCAGCGAATGCAGCACCGCCAGAACAGCGGAACTGTCGACCGCCCACGCCGGTGTACCAGTCAATCGCGGCGAATTCGCGATCAATGCGGCAGCGATTGTGACCATAGCGGCACCGACGCCGAGTACGGGATATAGAACGAGGCAATTTCCGAGGTCATTCGCGCGACTGAAGGCGGCGAACGGGCGGATGCCGATTCGATGACGGGCCGGCAACTGCACGACCCATTTATCTACACTGATTCCCGCCAGAAGCTCGGTAAGGACGGTTGCGATCGCGAGCAAAATCAGCGGCGCGTCCGGGCTCACCAATCGGGGCTAGCCCCTCATTTTCAGTGCACGGCTTCGGCGGTACTCGGTTGGTACGAGCCCACCTCGGCGCGGAATGGTATCGCGACACGGTTCCAGCCGTTGATGGCGATGATGGCGAGCGTCAGACCGACCAACTCCGCTTCAGTGAA
>DATFVZ010000058.1:0-11539 GCA_035259785.1 Gemmatimonadales bacterium | reverse complement strand
GTCGAACTGGCCTCCCGTCAGCGTGGCTTCGCCGAACGCAGCGACCTGCTTAAGCTTGTAGTTCAGATCGGACCAGAACAGGTGGTCCTTGGGAGCCTTGAGTCCGGTCGTCGGAATGTTGATTCCCTCAGCCGCCGCGCCGTCTTCGAATCCGTAAACATCGAGATCCTGGCCGTAGTGCCGCTTGTTGTTGCTGTAAAAGCCACCCACGACCCACTTCAATTGGCCCTGGCCCCCTGCCAACCGGACCTCCTGTGTCCAGACCTTCGACTTGGTGGCGTCGTCGAGCGGCGAGTCGAGCGTGTAGACGGCTTCTGAAACGCCAACGTTCCCACCGGTGATGCTCGAAGTCAGTGCAGTCGCGTCGCGTACAACCAGGACGTATCGGTTGGTGAATGAGGTGACGGATGTGAGCGCGATGCCGCTGGCGAGCGTCAGCTGCAGGTTCACGTCGCCGAGGAAGAACTCATCGGTAAACGGCTCCGCTGCTTGGGTGAAGAGCTCACGCTGGCCGAGCGTGACGGCGGGGCGTGTCGTGGTGTACGGGTTGGCCAGGATGTTGAAGTCGTCTTTCCGATTCCAACCATCCATCTTCACTTTCTGGTACACAAGCCGCGGCGTGATGTTGAAGCGCGCATTGGGCTCGTAACGGAAGGCAACACGGGCTCCCGTTCGATTGCCGCTGTTGACGTTGTCATTGATGTGGAAGTTGGGTTGCAAGGCGTCCGTCCACCCCGCGAGCTCATTGCTGTAGCCCACGATCCGGAACGCGGACTTGTCGCCCACGGGGACGTTGAAGCCGAGCTTGGCGGTGTTGCCGGAGCCGCCCCCGCGAAGCTGATTGACGCCGACTTCACCAAACGTGCGCGTCGCGCCGAGCTCGGGTTGCGCGCTGATGTAGCGCACCGTCCCCGACAGCGAGCCGGAGCCGAACAGCGTGCCCTGCGGCCCACGCAGCACTTCGACGCGGGACACGTCAAACAGGTCGAGGTCCGGAGTGAACAGAGACATGGAAACCGGGGCGTCGTCCAGATACGCGCCGACTTGCTCCTTCACGCCAGGCTGGTCGCGCGCAATCTGACCGGACGACGTCCCACGCATCGCGACCGTGCTTTGGCCGGGGCCCAGGTTCTGGACACTGAATCCCGCCACATTGGTCGCGATCGCTTCGATGTTCTCCGCCCCGCGCAGCCGCAGCGCCTGCTCGGTCGGCGCGGCAATGGAGAACGGCACCTTGGCGAGCTCCTGCTCGCGCAGCGTGGCGGTGACAGTCACCGCTTCCAGCTCGACCGCCTGCATCACGAAGTCCACGGTGGCCTCTGCACCTGCGCCGACCTGGACGTTTTGCTGCATCTGCGTACGCAAGCCGGGCAACGCAGCCGAAACCGTGTAGCTCCCGGGCTCGAGGTTTTGAATGCTGTAGCTTCCGTCCGAGCCGGTGGTCGCGCGCCGGGTCGCCGCCGTGCTCTGAGCCCGGATCGTCACGCCAGATACGGTCCCCCCGCCCGCGTCGCGAACCGTCCCTCTGATGCGTCCGGTTTGCGCGTACGCCGGCACGGCAACCAAGACGACGGCGAGTGCAGCAAGAGTCAGTACACGGCGAGCACCGGCCATAACCCTTCCTCCCATCAAAGCGTGAGCCAGCATTGCACTATCGCGAGAAGTGCACTTCCGCCCGGGCGTAGATATAGCGGCCGTTGTAACCGAACGGCGATGCCGCGGCCCAGGGGAACGTGTTGTCATTGTTGTTGAATTCCGCCTTGGGCTTGTCCGGATAGACATCCAGCAAGTTGCGCGCGCCGATCGACAGATTCACCGAGCTAAGCTGATATCCTAATTCCGCGTCCACTAGAGTCTTCCCGCCGTAGGTCTCGCGGTCGGTGAAGCTCGGCTGCGCCGACGCGAAGCCGCCGAAATACGATACCCGGCCGAGGGCATGCCACCGGCTCCGCGTGTAAATCGCCGCCAGGGTGCCGCGCCAATCGGGACGCTCCTCTTCGATGCCGACCTCCGTGACCAGATCCAGGATGCTGGTCAAATCGGTGGGCTTCCCTTGCAGAATCGGCGGCAGCGGATCGACGTGCGTGATTTTGTTCTTCGCGTAGTTCACGCCGAGATTGAAGTTGAGCGTTCCCGCGCCGGCCGGCACGCGCAGATCGGCGGTGATATCGACGCCGTTGGTCTTGGTGTTCAAGCCGTTCGTAAAGAACTGGACGGCGTCGATGTTGTCGAAGCCCGAGTCCGCGAGGATGGCCTCCGACACCGAGTCGCCGAATGTCGCGCCCAGCAGAATGCGGTTGTCGATCGTGATATTGAAGAAATCGACCGTGAACGTGAGGTTGTCACGCGGCGTCACCGCGAACCCGGCGCTCAGATTGACCGACGTCTCTTCCTTCAGCGGCTTCGCGCCGAAGATTTGCGAGGCGTGGTTGTCCACCGGGAAGTTGCCGACCTCCACGAACTGCCCGCCGATCACGTTGGTGGTCGTGTGACTGAAGTAACTCTGGGACAGCCCCGGCGCGCGAAATCCCGTGCTCGCGGCACCGCGCAGGACAAACCGCTGCGTGGGCTGGAAGCGCAACGCCAGCTTGCCGTTGAAGCTGGAGCCGAAATCGCTGTAGTTCTCGAACCGGCCGGCCACGTTCGCCAGGAACTGGGGTGACAGCTGGCTCTCGAGATCGACGAACGCGCCGAAGTTCGTCCGGCTGTGGCTGCTCGCGTCGCTCGGCGCAAACCCCGGGAAGACCGATGAGCCGGCGGGCGCGGGCCCGCTGCTGTCCTGCGCCAGGTGGCCGCCGTTGATCCAGGACGCGCGTTCACCGGCGGTGATCGTGAACTCTTCCCGGCGGAATGCGGCGCCGAGCGCGACGTTGACCGGCGACTGCAGCCCGAGGTTCACCGGCTTGGCGAGGTTCAACTGCGCGATCGCCTCGCTGCGCTCCAGTCGCCCGGCGAAGAATGACGTCTGGTTGGGGATGCCGGGATCATCCGTGTTGCCGAGGATGCCGTCGGCGCCCGGTGCGCACGCGGTAACGAGGCAGGGCCCGAGCGACGGGTTATTCGTGTTGTCGAGGTCATAGTCGAAGCGGTTCTTGCCGTACGAGCCACCGATGTCGAGCGACCATCCACTCACATTCGCGCGGAATCCGGCGACACCGGACAGGTCGATGACCGTCGGATGGAATTCCGGCAGGAAGCCTTCCGGGTACAGCTGCGGCCAGTTCCGGTTGCCTTCCAAATAGCGCCAGAACCCGTTGCCCGTCCCCTCCCGATGGCTGTAGCCGCCAAATGCGTACAGCTCGCTCGTCCCACCGGGATTGAGCGGCATCCGGAAGTTCGCGAAGCCCATCGCATCCTTCTCGAGCCCGTCGCCCCAGTGATAATTGGGTTGCTTGATCGCGTTCTGCTTCGTGATGATGCGACCCGTCAGCGTGTCGATAACGTCTGTGACGCCATTCGCATCCGCGAGAAAAATGTCGGGCCAAGCGCGATTCGTGGGCTCGCGGTGCAAGTACTCGCCGAACAGCGCCAGTGAGCCGGCTCCGACACCGAAGCCGACGCCACCATTGACGTCGGCGGTCGTGCCGTCATTGAGGGAGCCGTTCGAGGGATGGGTCATGTATTGACCCACGTCAGCGTTCACGAACGGGGCGAACCCACGTTCCTTCAACACCACGTTGACCACACCGGCTATGGCATCCGATCCGTACTGCGCCGCCGCGCCGTCCCGCAGGACTTCGATGCGGTCGATCGCGCTGCCGGGCAGCGCGTTGAGATCCACGCCGCTCGAACCGGCTCCCATGCCGTACGCAAAGGTGTTGAGCACCGCCATCTGATGGCGTCGCCAACCGTTCAACAGCACCAGCGTGTGATCCGGGCTCAACCCCCGCAGCGTGAAGGGCCGCACGATATCGTTAGCATCAGTCACGCTCTGTCGCGGGAAATTGACCGATGGCGCGAGGTTTTGGAGAATCTGGCTCGTCTCGTTGGTGCCCTGCTGCGCAATCTCTTCAGCGGTAAAGACGTCAACCGGAACCGCCAGCTCTTCCGCCGCCGTGTGTCGCGCGCGGGAGCCGACGACGACGTCAACCGGTGAGAGGCTGATGGCCTGCTCGGTGAGCGTGAAGTCCTGCACGACCGCCGCGTCGGCAACGGTTACCCTGACCGCTTGGGACACGAAGCCAAGGAGCCGCACCCGCACCGTGTACGTGCCGGCAGGAACGCCGCGAATCTCGTAGCGTCCCTGATCGTTGCTGCTCGCGTTCAGCGCGCTGCCATCGATCAAGATGCTCGCGCGCGTGAGCGGCTGTCCGCCCGCGTCCGTTACCCGGCCGCGAATGGCGCCGCCTTGCGCCAGCGCAGCCGCCGGAAGGGACGCGAACAGCAAAACGAGTATGCCTGCGACCGGGCGCATAGTCGTGCTCCTCGAGGGGAATAACGAAGCCCATAGTCCTACCGCGCATTCGCAAGACCGTCAAGCAAGGCTAGGGATGTCGCGGACGCCCGGACCTCTTATGATGATAGAAAGCGTCGTGGCACCGTCAGCCAGACTAGGGGTACTCCTCTCCGGAAATCTTTGTCAGGGAGGCTCTATGCGTACCATCGCGTCACCCGTCGTCACGCTACTCATTGCAACTCTCCTCGCCGGCGTCGCTGCACAGCAACCCACTGCGCCGCCACCTCCGGCGCCACAGGCCACGCCGGCGCCGGCGGTATCGCACGACACGGTACGCGGCGCGATTCGCGCGATCGATGTCAATGCCCGCACCGTCGATATCACCAGCGGCGTGGGGTTCGCGATCCACGTCGTGCAGCTGCGTTTACCCACGAGCTTGCCGATAACGGATCGCGAGAGCGGACAGGCCGAATCCATCAGGCTGGGCGAATTGCGCTTGGGTGACGTGATTCGCGCCAGCTTCGGCGGGCAGGCCGCACCCTTTGTCGCTTACACCTTCGAGCGCGTCGGGCGCATGGTAACCGGCGTGGACACGCTGCCATGACGCGGGTGGCCGTCAAGGTCATCCTGGTCGTGCTCACGTGTGCAGCGGCGGACTGTAAGAAGCCGCCGCAACCCGGCGATCCACTGGGCGGCCTCTCGGCGGCGGAGCGCGCCCGATTCGACAGCGGGCGCGTCGTCTTCGAAAGCACGTTTACTGCGGAAGTCGGGCTCGGACCGCTGTTCAATGGCAGCGGCTGCGCCGAATGTCACGAAGACCCTGTCGTCGGTGCCGTCGGCGACGAGGTCGAGCGCCATGCCTCGATCTTCCACCCCGAGCAACCGGGGTTCTCGTGCGATCTGCTGGCGCCCCAAGGGGGACCAGTCTTTCAGGACAGCGTCACTCCTGCGCTCCGCGCGGCGCTAGGGATTGAACGGGAAGCACTGCCACCAGGCGTCTCGACGGCCGCCGCGCGGACAACGCCCGATGTGTTTGGGTTCGGTCTGCTCGACGCGGTATCCGACTCCACAATTCTCTCGTACGCCGATCCTGACGACAGGAATGGCGACGGCATTTCAGGCCGCCCGAATCGCTTTTTTGACGGGCGCATTGGCCGCTTCGGGCGCAAGGCCCTCGTGCCGGCGCTGCGCGAATTCAACGACGGCGCCTTTCAGATCGAGATTGGAATCACCAACCCAGCGGTGCTGGACGAGGGCACGGTCACGGGCCGCCCCTTCCCTGCCGGCACCGACCCGGCTCCTGAGCCGGAGCTGAATGAGCGCGGCCTCGTGCTCACCGACGCATTCGTCCGCCTGCTGGCGCCCCCGGCGCCGCTCAAGCAGTCGCGTGAAGCGAAGCAGGGCCGCGAAGTGTTCAATCGAGCTGGATGCGCGGCCTGCCACGTTCCGGTGCTGCGCACTGGCGATAACCCCATTGCGGCGTTGAGCCACAAGGACGTCGCCGCGTATACGGATCTTCTGTTGCACGACATGGGCGACGGGCTCGCGGACATCTGCTTTGGCCTCGCGACGCCAAATGAGTTTCGTACCGAGCCGCTGATGGGGCTGCACCTTGGGACTCAGTTCCTCCATGACGGGCGAGCGAAGACTCCTGAGGAGGCCATCGATTTTCATGGCGGCGAGGCGACGCGCTCACGCGATCTGTTCCGCTCGCTGCCAGCGGCCGACCAGGCGGCGCTGATCGCGTTTCTCAAAACATTGTAAGCGGCGGTGAATTCAGCGGTGTAACCGCTCGAAGTGCGGCTTCTCGACGAGCAGATAAAAGCCGATGATGGTCGCGTGCGCGAACACGGCGGCGATCATGCCCGGCAGCGATCGCGTGAGCAACGCGAGGCCGTAGGTCGGGAGATAGCCGATCGTGTACATCGGGTTTGAGGTGTAGCGATAGGGACCGGTCGCAACCGGCCCGCCGGCGTTTGTTGGATCAAAGAAGTTGTGCCAGTAATACGCATTGGGGCCGAGCGTACGTGCCGCCCACAGTTTCGCCCCGAGACCCACCACGACGAGCGCGGCACCGGCGATGAACGAGATCGTCGGCGAAACGGGCAACGCGAGGGTGTTGTACGTAATCAAATTCACGAGAATGAAGGCGGCGGCATCGTTATGCATGACAATCGCGGCCGTACGCCGGAACCGCCGGAACGCGTCGGCCGGACCGAACGCCCGCGTATAACGCGAGTCGCGGTCCTCACGCCGCAGCGTGATGCCGACAAAGAAGACGTACGCAAGCCGGCTGACAATTGCGTACAAGAAGGCGACGAAGCCCACCGCGTTATTCGGCATTAGACCGCATTTCACCCATTGGACCGATAGTGACGGGCATTACGTCCTCATAGGTTGTTTGTGCGCGCAGACGTTCTTTCCTCCATACAATCACGGAGCATAAGAATATGCGACTCGACCCGAATAATCCGCGCCAGCCGCGGCCCGATGAAACGGGCCCCATGAAGAGGAAGGAAGGGGAGCGCAATCGCCCCGGCTCGAATCCTGAGCGTGAGGATGAGGGTGGTTACGTAGAAGAGGAACGGTAGCTGGTGACCGACCTGCGGATCCCCTGGGTATTATAGGCCAAAGGAGGCGGTCATGAACCTAATGCGTCCGCTCGCCATTCCCCTCGCGTTGTTGGCCTTCGCCTGTAAAGATGCCGTTGGACCCCCCACCAAGATTACCGCGTTACCCCGCGCGCTGACGGCCGAGGAGCAGCGCCTGATTGAAGCTGACAATCGATTCGCCATCAAACTACTCAAACAAGCGACCGCGGATACGCGGGACACGCTAGAGAATCTCTTCGTTTCACCGCTATCTGTCGCCATGGCACTCGGTATGACGTATAACGGGGCGGCTGGGACGACTGAAGATGCCATGCGCGCGACCCTCGAGCTCGAGGGCATGAGCGTGGCCGAGGTGAATGAATCGTACCGCAGCTTGATCAAGCTGCTGCGGGAGCTGGATCCGCGCGTGCGCTTTCAGATAGCCAATTCGATTTGGTATTTGCAGGGCTACACCATCGAGCAGCCATTCCTAGACGCCAACACGACGTACTACGATGCTCGCGTTTCCGCCCTCGACTTCAGTTCGCCGACGGCCGCGATGACGATCAATACCTGGGTCAAGGATCAGACCCGTGGACTGATCGATCGCATCGTGCCCGATCAGATTCCTGATGGCATGAGGGTCTACCTCATCAACGCCATCTACTTCAAGGGCGACTGGAGGGAGCAGTTCAAGCAGGGCCTGACGCAACCCCGGTCGTTCCATTTGGCCGATGGCTCGGCGGTGAACGTGCCGACCATGACGCATGGCCAGCCGGTCGATTTGCGCGTCGCATACCGTCCGACCGCGACGATCGTGGACCTGCCATATGGCGGGTCGGCGTTCTCGATGACCATCGTGTTGCCGAGCGATACCACGAGCGCAGACAAACTCGTCGACGGGCTGACCGCCGAGCAATGGAACGACTGGATTACGGGGCTGCGCGAGGGAGAAAGCGAGATCTTCCTGCCAAAGTTCAAGCTCACGAACGATCTGACGCTCAATGGCACCCTCTCGGCGCTCGGCATGGGGATCGCCTTCGATCCGAATCAGGCCGACTTTTCGCGGATGCACAGTCCTCCCGAGCTGTTCATCTCGGAGGTGAAGCATAAGACGTACGTGGACGTGAATGAGGAGGGCACGGAAGCCGCCGCGGTGACATCGGTGGGCGTGGGCGTTACGAGCGCGCCGCCGACGCTCGACGTCAATCGCCCGTTTATCTTCGCGCTGCGGGAGAACTTGTCGGGTACAATTCTGTTCATGGGAGTCATCCGAGACCCCCGCGGGGGGTAGATCCCCGTCCGCGCTCGGGCGACTCAAGTCCGCCCACCCCTACGCCCGAGCACCCATGAACCGCACATTCGGTCAAAAACACTACGAACTCACTCTCAACGCCCTGCGCATTGTCGCGGGGCTGATGTTCATGACGCACGGCGGGCAGAAGCTGTTCGCGTGGTTCGGCGCGGAGACGCCGTTCGCTACGTGGTGGCCTACCGGCGTCGCGGGGGTGCTCGAGTTCTTCGGCGGCCTCGCGATCGCATTCGGCCTGTTCACGCGGTACGTGGCGTTCGTCGTCGCCGGCGAGATGGCCGTCGCCTACTTCTGGCGGCACTGGGGGGGAAGCGGATCGCCCTGGCCGTGGGAGAATCGCGGCGAGCTCGCGGCGCTGTACTGCTTCACTTGGCTGTTCATCTGGGCATCAGGGGGTGGCCGGTGGCAGCTCGAGGCGTGGCTACGGCGGCGTGGCGAGGCCGTCGAGAGCCATTAAGCGAGACCGACTGTGGCAGGGAAACCGCAAATGCGTGACACGAATACGTGTCGAATCTCACAAAGGCAACGGAAAACATCCGCGCAAGCGATCCATGACCCGGGCTGATCCAGCGTAGCGAGAAAGCGTGGCGGCGCTGCGTCACAGATGCTTCACATTCTGCGACGACGGCCCAGATAGTGCTTTAGCGCAAACCGCACATGCGCTATCGCCCGATGGCTACGATCACAGCCCGGCGAGGATCGATCGCAGTACATCTGGCTCGAACTGTTGGGCTGGTCCTGCTGTCGTTTTCTGCCTCGACGTGTCGCCTTGACAAGGCGACGCGTCCTACCCCCCCACCCACCAACCTTGCAATTCTGACTGACCCCACGACCGCGACGGCCGGGGTCAGCATTGCACCCGCTGTCTCGGTCCTCGCACTCGATGCCGCCGGCAAGATGACCCCCGGCTACAAGGGCAACGTGACAGTGGCGATCTCGACCAATCCCGCGGGGGGCACGCTCTCGGGCACGACCACAGTGTCAGCCGTGGACGGCGTGGCGACGTTCACCAATCTGAAGATCAATCGCGCGGGGGTGGGCTACCAACTGCAGGCCACCGCCAGTGGTCTGACTCCGGTCACGACCGCGCCGTTCGACATCACGCCCGGTGCGGCAGCGCAACTGGTATTTAGCGTCGAGCCTAGCCCGGCGACGGCTGGGGCATTCCTGGCGCCGCAGGTAACCGCGCAGGATGCACTTGGCAATACGGCGACCGCATTTACTGGCGCTGTCACCATGGCTATCACCGCGGGAACGGGCACCGGCGGGGCGACACTCTCGGGAACGGCGACGGTGGCCGCGATCGCCGGCGTTGCCAGCTTCTCTGGACTCAGTATCGACAAGGCCGGCGCGGGCTACTCGCTCTCGGCCACGGCGACGAATCTCACGCGCGCGACGAGTGCGTCCTTCAACATTGTTGGAGGAGCAGCTTGGGCGATCGCGATCAGCGGCGGCGACGGCCAGACAGCCACTGTCGGGACGGCATTGGCAACGGCACCCTCGGTGTTCGTCGGCGATCAGTTCAACAATCCTGTCGCGGGCGAGGTGGTAACCTTCGCCGTCACGTCCGGTGACGGCTCCGTCACCGGCGCGACCCAGACTACGAATGCCGCCGGTATCGCCACGTTGGGGAGTTGGACGCTCGGCACGACGGCTGGTCCCAACACGATGACGGCAGCCTCCGGCACACTGGCCGGGAGTCCGCTCAGCTTCACCGCGACCGGCACCGCGGGCACCGCCACCTCGATTGCGATCCACGCCGGCCACGGCCAGACAGCGATGGTGGGGACGGCCGTGGCCGGGCCGCCTGCCGTGATCGTGCGCGATCAGTTCAATAATCCGGTTCCCGGTGTTGCGGTAACGTTTACGGTCGCGTCGGGTGGGGGCTCAGTGAGTCCCGCGACACCGGTGATGACCGACGCCAACGGCGTCGCGGCGGTGACGGGCTGGACGCTCGGGAACAGCGCCGGGCTCAACACGCTCACGGCGACCGCAGACGGCTTGAGCACCGTGAGCTTCAGCGCGACGGGCACTGCGAGCATTGCCAGCTCCATTGCGATTAGCGCCGGCAACGGCCAGACCGCCACAGTCGGGACTGCGGTGGCCGCGCCACCCGCAGTGATCGTACTTGATCAGTTCAACAATCCGGTTGCGGGCGTCGCAGTCACGTTCGCCGTCGCGTCCGGCGGCGGCTCCGTCACGGGCGCCACCCAGACTACGAATGCCGCCGGCGTCGCCGCTGTGGGGAGCTGGACGCTCGGCACAACGGCCGGTCTCAATTCACTCACGGCAACCGCAGGCACGTTGGCGGGCAGCCCGCTCAGTTTCACCGCCACCGGCACCGCAGGCACTGCGAGCTCCATTGCGATCAGCGCTGGTGACGGCCAGTCAGCTACGGTGGGAGCGGCGCTGGGCACATCGCCCGCCGTCATCGTGCGCGATCAGTTCAACAACCCAGTCGCGGGCGTCCTTGTGACATTCGCCGTCGCGACCGGCGGCGGCTCCGTCACGGCCGCTACGCAGACCACGAATGCCGCCGGCATCGCCGCAGTCGGGAGTTGGACACTCGGCACGGCGGCCGGCCCCAATACCCTCGTGGCAAGCGCAGGTAGCCTCACTCCAGTCAGTTTCGCCGCGACGGGTACGACGGGTAACGCGAGCTCCATTGCGATCAACGCCGGCGACGGCCAGACGGCCGCTGTCGGGACCACGGTCGCGATCGCGCCTGCGGTGATCGTCCGCGATCAATTCGGCAATCCGGTCGCCGGTGTCGTGGTGACGTTTGCGGTGACGGCGGGTGGGGGCTCGGTGAGTCCCGTGACGCCGGTGACGACGAACGCAAGCGGCATCGCGGCGCTCACGACCTGGACGCTAGGCACCGGTGTCGGGTCCAACACGCTCACAGCCACGGTCGGTGGAGTGGCTGGGAGCCCAATGAGCTTCAACGCCATCGGTACGGCTGCCGGCGGGGCGCAGGTCGCGCTCGAGGCAGGCGATGGGCAGACAGCAACCGTTGCGAAGGCAGTCGCGATCGCGCCTGCGGTGATCGTCCGCGATCAATTCGGCAATCCGGTCGCCGGTGTCGCGGTGACGTTTGCGGTGACGGCGGGTGGGGGCTCGGTGAGTCCCGCGACACCGGTGATCAGCGACGCTAACGGCATCGCAGCAGCGACGGCGTGGACACTCGGGAACAGCGCTGGAATCAACACACTCACGGCGACGGCAGGTGGATTGGCGGGG
>DATFVZ010000057.1:0-2654 GCA_035259785.1 Gemmatimonadales bacterium | reverse complement strand
GAGACGCCGATCGCGACGCGGTTGCGGTAGACGACGTCCTTGAGCGAGGGCAACGTGCCGTGCATCACCTGGATGCACGGTTCGTGATCGTATGTGGCCGTGTAGAGGCCCTCGGCAGTGCTCTGATCGAGCACGCGCGTCAACGGGACATGGATCGTCTCGAGGATGCCGCGCTTGACGGGAAGCAGATGCGGCGTGAATACGAGGTCGCCGGTGAACCCGCCTTCGCGGGCGAGCGATCGCTTCAGCTCCGCGAGGTGGCGGTGCGTGTTGCCGATCGCGTAGGCGCGGTAGTCCTCGGCTACTTCACCGAACAGCAGCTCGCGCTTCGGATTGCGGCCCGCCCCGGTGACGCCGGACGCGGCGTCGATGATGATTTCCCGCGACGGATCGATCAGGCCGAGCTGCGCGAGGGGAATCAGCGCGAGTAGCGCCGCCGTGGGATAGCATCCCGGGTTCGCGACGAGCTCGGCGTCCGCGAGGCGCGGGCGCGTGAACTCGGTGAGTCCATACACAGCGTCGGGTGAAAGCCGGAAATCGGCCGAGAGGTCGACGGCGCGCTTGCCACCAGCGCGCGCTTCTTGGACGTACCGCCCCGACACGCCGTGCGGCAGGGCCGACAGGATGATCTCGGCGTCCTGCCAGGGGGCGTCGTCCGCCCTGATCAGCTCGACGCCGTCCCGCCTCTCGCCTGCGGCCGATTCCGCGGTGGCGAACGCCACGCTGGCGCTCGGGTGTCCGTCGAGCAGACGAAGCAGCTCCTGGCCGACGTAACCCGAGGCTCCCAGGACGCCGACCGGGACTGATGCATTATTATTCATTTCGGCGGAAAATTATGCATGGCGGGAAATGGGCGCAAGTACCTTCCCACATTGAGGTTCATCATGCGCACCCTCTTGCTGTCGCTCCTCACGCTCCTCGGCACTCGCGCGGTCGTCGCACAGGACTACTCCACTGACGCCCTCGAGCGGAGGGCGGTTCGCCTCGGCGTGTTGGCTACGGCGATTCCGGTCGTTGCGGGCACTGTACTAGTCGTCACGTCGCAAGACGATGGGCCCCCGATCCTCATTGCGGAGATCGGCCTCGTTTTCGGTCCCGCCCTGGGCTATACGGAGGCGGGACTGAGCGGTCGCGGTTGGCGGGCGGCGGGCCTGCGTGCTGGGTTGGCCTTCGCATCCCTCATGGGTGCCGTCGCGATTTGCTGGGATTGCACTGCGGACCAGGAACGCACGGCGTGGATGGTTCTTATCGGTGGAAACGTGCTGGTCGCGACGTCCGCGATCTATGATCTCGCCCGGTTGCCCCACAACATCCGGCGGCACGAAGCGCAGCGCCGCATTGGCATTGCCCCGTTCTACAGGCCGGGCGAGCAGCGGGTGGGCCTGCTCGCGCAAGTCAGCTTCTAGAGGCGCTCACTTCACCGGCTCGAGCCGGGGGTTGGGCCGATACGCGCGCCCGACCTTTGCGGTCGGTTTCCCTTCCAGCATCACGACGTCTGCGGTGAAATCGAACCGACCCTGAAAGAGACTCGATCCCACGCCGTACGCATCGACGGGCACGCGTTGCTCCTCGAACTGCCGGATCTTTTCGACGGTGAACCCCCCCGATACCACGATTTTCACGTGCCGGTACCCCTCGGCATCGAGTGCCCGGCGGACATTGCGGACCAGCTCGGGGGTGACGCCGGTGGGCTTGAACGTTCCCATCTGCGCGATCAGCGACTTGTCGACCAACGTTTCCGAAGTGTCGAGCCGTACGCCGTAGAGACGGTCGCCCAGCGCACGCGCCACGGCGAGTGACGTGCCGACGCAATCGTTATCGAAATCGACGAGTGTGATCAGGCGGATCGACGGATCGGACAGCTCGGCGAACTTGCAGGAGGCCTGCACGGTGTCGCCATCGTAGGCCGCGATCAGCGCATGGGGCACGGTGCCCACGCCTTCGGATCCCCACCACGAGGCCTGCGCGTCGGTCGACACCCCGATGGCGCCGGCGATGTGGGCGGCATAGCCGTCGCCGGTCTGCACGAGCCAGTGATCGTGCCGGGCGGGGAAGAACATCACTTCCTTGGGCCGGGCCGCTTCGACGACGAGCCGGGTGTTTGTGCCCACGCGGGTGCGGCGCGCCAGCACGCCGAGGTAGAGCGTCTCCAGCACCGCGAACGCGTCATACGGGCCTTCAATCAGCAACACCGTTTCCCAGGGTTTGATCTCGTCGCCGTCATACAGCGCCTGCACCACGAGTTCGTCCCAGCTTTCGGAGCACAGCTTGAGGATGGCAATCGCCTCGTCGATGCCACCAAGGTAGGCATGCGATTTCGCGAAGACCTGCATCGTCACGCGCGGCCGATGTTTGTCCCGGCGCAGCAACTCGCGCGCCCGAACGAAGTATTTGTCCGAGTAGTAGCCCTCCCGCATCTTCTCGACCGGAAGATGGAAAATCGCCGGATCGAGCCGCGGCTTTCGGGGCGCCATCAACGCGGACCCGGCCACGCGAACGTCGCGGCGAGGGTGTCGCCGGTGGGCAGCGGCAATTGGCGCGCGACGTTGTTGAGGCGGCCGCACACCTGGCCCAGGGGTTCCGAAGCATCGGGCGGCGACACACGCAGACAAACGACTTCGGCGTCGAGCGCGAGCGCGCGCTCCCGTTCGTTC
>DATFVZ010000056.1:0-11485 GCA_035259785.1 Gemmatimonadales bacterium | reverse complement strand
TAGTCGCGCGCTACAATCCCCGCTCCTTCCACCAAAAACCGCCGTCATATGAAACGAACCGTCTGGGCGTTGTGGGCGTTCCTCGTCGCTGCCTCGCAGGCAACAGCACAGCAGCGCACAATCACGGGGAAAGTGACCAGTGAGCAGAACCTTCCGCTGAGCGGCGTCACCGTCGCCGTCAAGGGCACCAGCACCACGACATCGAGCAACAGTCAGGGCAACTACGCGATTGTCGCCGGCGCCGGCCAAACTCTGCAATTCCGCTTGATCGGCACGGGCCTCGTCGAGCGTATCGTGGGCACGGACGACGTTATCGACGTCCAGCTTCGCCGCGTGGCGCTGGATCTCGATGCCGTGGTCGTAACGGCGCTTGGCGAGACGGCGGAGCAGCGCTCCCTCGGAACTGCGCAGCAGAGCCTCCGGGGTTCCGAGATCGCCCAGACACAGCGCGAAAACATGTTCAATGCGTTGCCGGGGCGGATCGCCGGCGTCGACGTCACGAGCACATCGGGCGTGCCCGGCTCGTCCACCTCGATCGTCATCCGCGGCGTCAGCTCTATCAGCAGCAGTAACCAGCCGCTGATCATCGTGGATGGGCTGCCGATGGACAATCGCACCGTCAACACCGGCCTGCTCGCCTCGGATAAGAGCTCGACAACCGCGTTCAGCAACCGCGGCGTCGACTTCAGCAATCGCGCTTCCGACATGAATCCCGATGACATCGAAACGCTCACCGTGCTCAAGGGGCCGGAGGCGGCCGCGTTGTACGGGATCGATGCGGCGAACGGCGCGATCGTCATCAAGACCAAACGCGGTCGCGCGGGAGACGGCTGGCAACTTCGGGTCGGCACCAGGATCGAGAAGACGGCCGTCAAGCCGGAGATGCAACGGGTGTATGGTCCAACGACGTCGATCGAGGGCGTGACGCAGAACTTCCTGTACTTTGGCGCACCCTACGCATCGGGAACCCAGTTCTACGACAACGTCAGCGGCTTTCTGCAGACCGGTGTCAGCCAGAACTACGCCGTGTCCTTCAGCGGAGGGGCGGCAGACAACACCATCAATTACCGCCTCGGCTCCTCATTCGACAAAGAGGTGGGCGTCATCCCGAACTCCGGTTATGACCGCGTCAATGTGACGGGAGCCTCTCAGGCCCGGGTCAACACGTGGTTGACCACCGATTTGTCGATGACCTACACCTACACAACCAACGACCAGATCTACAAGGGCGACATCGGCCCGTTGATCGGCTTGATGGTATGGCCGCAGACGGACGACGCGAAGGACTACCTGACGCCCGCCGGCACGCGGCGACGGTTGACGGCGCTGTCGGCGTCGGCCGAGAACGACAACCCGTACTTCAACGTTGAAAAGAATCCGATCACCGCGAAGACCAACCGCCTGCTCGCCAACGTGGGGCTCGTGATTTCGCCTTTTTCGTGGGGCAACATCAAGACCAATCTCGGCTCCGACAGCTACACGAATCAGAATCAGCTCGTGCGCCATCCGGAAAGCGCGATCGGCTTCACCTCCAACGGCTTGCTCGATCAGGCCGACGTGATCACCCGCAATCTGAGCGCCTTAACGGTGCTCAACGTCTATGACCGTCCCGTGAACAGCACGCTGTCGATCAGCGGGCTCCTGGGGAATCAGATCATCGACCTGCGGACGAACACCGCTGCCGCGACGGGGATCAGCTGGCTCGATCCGAACTTCGTTTCGATGAACAACACGTCGAACCGGTCGACGCTGAACACGACCGAGCAACGTCGCGTCGTGAGTCTCTTCGGCCAGGCTGTCCTCGACTACCGCCACTTCTGGTATCTCCGGGTGACCGGACGGAACGACTGGACCTCGACGATCCCGCACCCGCGGAATTCATTCTTCTATCCGTCGATATCCACCAGTTTCGTCTTCTCCGACGCCTTCCCGAGTATCCGCCGCTTTGTCAGCGGGAAGGCGCGCCTGGGCTATGCCGCGGTCGGCAAGGACGCGCGGCCCTATGCCTACCGGCCGGCGCTCCAGTACAAGACGACGTCGTACGGCGGGTACGGCTACGACTTCTGGGGACCGAACCTCGCGCTCAAGCCTGAGTTCAAGAAGTCCATCGAGGGCGGCGTCGAGCTCTCGTTCTTGGAGAATCGCCTCGGAGTCGATGCCACGGTGTATCGCGCCGTCACCAAAGACCAGATCGTCAATGACATCCGCGGCAGCTACGGGACGGGATTCATCCTGTTCAACCTGAACGGTGCCGAGACGCGCAGCCGCGGCCTCGAGCTGACGGTCCGGGGGACGCCGATCACGAAGCCCACATTCTCGTGGGACGTCACCATGAATTGGACCAGCTCCGGAAGCATCGTGACGTCCCTGCCGCACGATCTGCCGGAGTCGTACGTCTCCGACACGTGGCTCTACGGCAACGTGCGCAACGGGACCATGCCGGGGCTCTCGACGCTGTCGCTCACCGGCTTCTACTATCTCCGGAACAATCAGGGCAAGCTGTTGATCGACCCCGCCACCGGACTTCCGATTCGGTCCACGGTCTTCATCGATGGCGGCTACGATCGTCAGCCCGATTTCACGATCGGGCTCGGCAACACGCTGCGATATAAACGGTTCACCCTCGATTTCCTGCTCGACATCCGCAAAGGCGGCGACGTCTTCAACGCAACGCAGCACTACCTCACGACTCACGGTCTCAGCATGGAGACGCTGGACCGCGACCAGGCGCGGGTCATCGACGGCGTGCTGCGGGATGGGAAAGAGAACACCGCCACCCCGACGGCGAACAACATCGTCATCGTGCCAAGCGCCCAGAATCTCTACTACACCAACATGAGTGAAGAGCTGTACATCGAAAAGAACGTCAACTGGCTCAGGCTCCGAGACCTCACGGTGCGCTACGAGCTGCCGGGACGCTTGATCGGCGCCCGCAACGCGAGCGTGTATCTCACGGGCACCGACCTGTTCCTGATCACCAACTATTCCGGTTTCGACCCGATCGTAAACGGCAACACCGCCGCCGTGGGCGGGTCGGGCGCCGTGGGAATGGATTTCGGGAATTTCCCGATGCCGCGTGCAGTGAATTTCGGCGTCAACGTGGGATTCTGACCATGAACAAGACCTCTACCGCACTGGTGATCACCGGCCTCGCCGTCTTCGGCGCGTGCACCGACTACCTCGCCGTCAACGACAATCCGAACGGCCCGCAGTCCGTGTCGGCGAACTTGTACCTGGCGCCGATGCTGCACTGGATGGTGACGTCGCCGCAGTTCGACGGGCGCTTCGTCGGTCACTACGCGCAGGAATGGTATTCCACCACGACCAACACGTCGCCGCCGTCCACGTGGGGCAAGATGGGCTACGATCCGGGGAGCGACAACGGCGCGCAGCAGTGGCGCGACGTCTATTGGTCGCTCGGCCAGAACCTGATCGACATGAACACCAAAGCCGAGGCGGAACAGCGCTGGGATATCCTCGGCGTCGGCATGATGCTGAAGGCCTGGGGCTGGCAAGTCCTCACCGACTTGCACGGGGAAATCATCATACGACAGGCGATCGACCAAACCCGCACAAAGTTCGATTACGACTCTCAGGACTACGCCTACCAGGAGGTCCAGCGCCTGCTCGACAGCGCGATCGTCCTGCTCAAACGGACCGACGGGGCGGTCGATGCCCGTTATATGAGCGTCGCCGACAAGATCTACAACGGCGATCGCGCGCGGTGGCTGAAGCTGGCAGTGGGGATGCTGGCGTTGAGCCTGAATCACTTCTCGAACAAATCATCGTACGATCCCGCACGCGTGATCCGGCTGGTCGACTCATCGTTTACCGGCAATTCCGATGATCCGCTGCTCGCGTACCCGTGCACGTCGACCGATTTCGCCGATTGCAACTTCTGGGGGATCAGCAGGAACAACGTCACGTTGTACCGCCAGACGCAATTCATTGTTGGTTTGATGAACGGCACCCAATTCGGTGGAGCGGTCGATCCGCGCATGAGTCGTATGCTCGCGATCGACTCCGCGAACACGACCTACCGGGGTCTCGACGTGAATCAGTCGGGATTCGGCGCACTGACTGCGCCACAGCGGCCACGGAATTTCTTCGGCTATGTCGCGGCCCCGACACCGGGCTCACCGTCCCGCTACATCTTCGCCGACCGGTCGAAGCTGCCCGTGGTGACCTACTCGGAACTGCAGTTCATAAAGGCCGAGGCCGCGTTGCGGTCGGGCGATGCCGCGCTCGCCAAAGCCGCTTACATCAACGGCATCTCGTCGCACTTCGACTTCGTGAACGCGCGCAACGTCGATGCCGGGCAGACGCCAACGCAGATCACCGCGGCGGAGAAGGCCGCGTTCCTGGCCGACACCAATATCGTGCCCGCCACCGTGACGCTATCGCACATCATGTCGCAGAAGTACATCGCGTTGTGGGGATGGGGGCACAACGAAATCTGGATGGATATGCGCCGCTATAACTACGTCGACCTCGATCCCGTCAGCGGCGTGCAAGTGTTCCGCGGCTTCACCGCGCCGACCTCGCTGTATGCCGACAACGTGGGCAAGATCGTGCAGCGCATTCGCCCCCGCTACAACTCGGAATATGTCTGGAATCGCGACGCCCTCGATGCGATCGGCGGGCTTGCCACCGATTACCACACCGACACACTGTGGATCACGAAGCCATGACCGCACACATCAACGCATACCGGCGGTGCACCCTGCTCGTCGCCGCGATCGTCGTCGCCGCGTGCGGGGAGAATCCGCTACAGGTGCTCCCTACCGCTTCGCTGGAATCCTCGCGAATCAAGTTCTTCAATTTCGGCGTAAACGCGCCTGGTGTGAATTTTTACGCTGACGGCGTCAAGATGACTGCGATTCTATCGGCGACGGGCAGCGAGGCAACGACCGGCGTCACGTACGGCGGCGTCGGCAATGGGGGCGCCTATTCCTCCATCGCGCCGGGTTCGTACACGCTGACCGGCCGGATCGCGGCGACCACCGACAAGGATCTGCCGGTGGCGACGATCACGGCAACAGTTGCGGACGGCAAATTCTACTCATTGTACATGAGCGGCTTCTACAATACCGCGGCGAAGACCAGCGACGGGTTCGTCGTGGAAGATGTGTACCCTCAGGTGATCGATTACTCGGTCGCACAGGTGCGTTTCGTCCACGCCATTTCTAATGCAAATCCACTGACGTTGTACGCAGCGAACACAACCACCAATGATACGCTCGTCGTTGGTACCGCCGTGGCCTACAAGACCGGCGGCGCCTTCATGTCCGTGGCACCCGGTGTCTACAACCTGTTCGCGCGCTACCCCGACTCGACGGCGAATAAGATCGTGCGAACCGCGGTGACGCTCGCTGGAGGACGGGTCTACTCGGTTGGCGCGAGGGGGGACATCACCATAACCTCCACGACCGCGACGAATCGGCCGTTCCTGGACAACACGACAAACCGGTAATCGGACGGACGGTCGGACCCTCGGTCGGTCGGACCGTTATTGCGGCTTGATCGACCAAACCTGCGCGTCGCGTCCATCAACGCGCGTGTCCAACCGGAGTCCGGCGCCGTCCGCGGTAATCGAGCGGCCGGCGCCGCTCACAACCTCGGTTTCAACGCGTGCGAGCTACTTCGTACAGGTATTCCACGTACGACCGCACGGCGCCCTCGATCCCCTGCACCTTGGGGGTCGTCGACTCGATGACGTAGTACTCATCGGGCGCGTGGGCGCCGCTCCCATGGCCCATCCCGAAATGCCCCGCGGCAAGGTGGAGCGGCTCGCCGGTGAACACGTAACCGGGCCAGGAACCGGCGTTGCGCGGGAGGCGAATCGGGTCGATGCGCGACCGGCGATATACCGCGTCCTGCGCCCGAATGATCATCGCATCCGGTGCGGTGCTCGTGGGATCGTACCCACCGGTCATGTTCACTTCGATGTCGCCGAACCCGCGCTTCTCGAGGTGCGCTTTCAGTGCCGCGAGCGCTTCGGCCGCCTTCATGTCGGGCACGAGCCGTAGGTCCAGCTTGGCGATTGCGCGATACGGCAGAATCGTCTTCCCGCCAGGCCCCGTGTAACCGCCCACCAGCCCCTCGATGTTCACCGTCGGCCGGGACATCAAGAGCTCCAGCGCTTCCTGCCATGGGACGTCACGCACCCACCGCTGCACGCCGAGCAGCCGCTTGGCCGCATTCTCATCCAACCGCGCGGCGGCATCGGCAATCATCGTTTTCTCCGCCGCGGAAATGGGCCGAGCCTTGTCGGCGAAGCCGTCGATCGCCGGATCGTTCCCGTCCGCCGACACAAGCGTCGTGAGCGCCTGCACCAGGTGCCAGGCCGGGCTGTCCACCCGCGCCTTGTTGCTCGAGTGAATGTCCTGCTTGGGACCCCGACCCCAGCGCTCTCCGCTCGAGACGAGCTCGACCTCGATCACCCCTTTCGCGCCGAACGTGATGGTGACTTGACCGTCGAGTCCCTGCGAGGCGGACGGCATGAAGATGCCGGCCGATTTCTGCAGCGCCGCAAGCACTTCGGGACGGCGCACGATCTGTGCGAAATGTGGCGACCCGATTTCCTCTTCCCCCTCGGCCACCAGCACGAGATTGATCGGCAGCTTTCGATTCGCGGCGCGAATCGCATGCAGCGCGGCGATGAAGGAAGCTTCCGGCCCTTTCTGGTTCACGGCCCCCCGCCCCATTACAACCTTTCCAAGACCCGGCTTATCCACTAAGGCGGCGTCCCAGGGGGGCGACGACCATTCAGCAGGATCGACCTGTTTGACGTCGTACATGAAGTAGACGCCGAGCGTTTTGGGAGCGCCCGCGTCGAGCGTCGCGAAAATGCCGGGCTGCCCGTCGCTCGGGATCTTCGTGACCTGCTGGAAGCCCGCATCACGGAACATCTGCATCGTGAGCTCGCACCCCTCGTTCATGCCGCGGTTTTCGGCGGCGATCGAGGGCTGGCGGATCCACGTCTGTAGGCGTTGCACGGTCGCATCGTGCTGGCGTTCGACTTGAGTGAAGATCGGTGTGAGCTCAGACTGTTGCGTCGATACAACACTTGGCAAGCTCAGAGCGGCGGCGGCAGCCGCCGAGTCCTGCAGGAACGTGCGGCGATCCATTGAAGCCTCCGACCGGCGGTTGGCGTAAGGCTGTACGTTGCTGCGACGCGTTCGCTTCTGCTAGTCCATACTGGAGCCGATATGGTCGTCGCTCTCCTGACGTTGCTCGTCGCGAGTCAACAGTCTTTGCGGGACACGCTGGCCATCCGTGACGTCGCGGTGATCGACGTCGCGCGAGGCACCGTCGTCCCCCACCAATCCGTGCTCATCGTGGGAAATCGCATTGTCGCTGTGGGAAACGCAGCGACGGTATCGATTTCACGTCGCGCGCGCGTCCTGGATGCGTCCGGCAAGTTCCTCATGCCGGGGCTGTGGGACATGCATTCGCATGCCGTGTCCTTCGGCCGAACGAGTCTCTCGCTCTATCTCGCGCAGGGCATCACGGGGCTGCGTGACATGGGCGCGGAGCGCTTCGCCGAAGCGAAGGCGTGGCGGGACAGCATTGCCGCGGGCCAGCTGATCGGCCCGCGCATGCGTATCGCTAGTCCGGTCGTCGAAAACCAACGCTGGCTCGCGGCGGTGAAGCGCATGAGTGATGCAGCCGGTACGCCGTGGCGTCTCTACGAACGCTTCGGGCCTGCGTCGCCGGACGAGGCCGTGCGGTGGGTCGATTCCGTTGCGGCGCTCGGCGCCGACCATATCAAGGTGCGCAACTGGCCGAGTCCTGAAATCAGCGCCGCGTTGATGCGGCGCGCCGCCGAACGCGGATTGCCGGTCGTGGGCCACGGCAACGAGCCATTCCCCCGGTGCGGCGTCCAGACACTGGAGCATGGCATCTGGCCCCCGCTGCAAGTGAGCGATGCCGCGCGCGATTCGTTATGGCGACTGCTGGCGGCGAACGGTGTAGCGATGGTGCCGACGATCGATACCTGGCCCATCCGCCTCGATCCGCCCGACACACTGATCGCCAAGCTCGGCAGCGGCCGAATCGCGGGGATCGCCTACGTGCCGACCGAGACTCGCGACCGGTGGCGGGAGCAGCTGCTCCAGTTGAAGCAGGAGACACCGATGGATTGGATCGCGATCTACCGTGGCGAGATGCGCAATGTCGCCGAGATGCAGCGAGCCGGAATCACGCTGCTGGCCGGGTCGGACATCGGCGCACCGCTGCTGGTCCCGGGCTTCAGCCTGCATGACGAACTGAAGCTGCTCGTCGAGCGCGCGGGACTGACTCCGCTGCAAGCTCTTCAGGCCGCAACGCTCTCACCGGCGCGCGTGATGGGTCTGCAAGACTCGCTGGGCAGTGTCGAGACCGGTAGGGTCGCCGACCTGCTACTCCTCGATGCCAATCCGCTCGAAACGATCGATAACAGCCGCCGTATTCATGCGGTGGTGACGAACGGTCGACTGCTCACACGCACCGATCTCGACCAGATGCTCGCGCAGGCCGCGGCGGCGGCGGACGCGCGATAGTCTCAAATCACGGAGCTCAGTATGCGACTCGCCCTGATTGCAGTTGCAGCCGTCCTACTCCCGCACACCCTGTCGTCTCAGGCACGGAATTACCCACTAGAGTCCGCAACTGGGTTACGGCTCAACAACGTCGCCGCTGAGGCGGCGACGCTCGACGGCAAGAAGGGTGTGCGGGTGTCGATATCACCGGACGTCGAGCGTCAGATGGCCACGATGACGCCGGAGCAGTTCAATCAGGTCGAGCCGCTCGCCGTGCTCGAGGGCAGCGAATTCTCGAGTGGCGTGATCGAAGCGGAAATCGCGGGCGTGCCCGCGCCGGGCGCCGGGGGAGGCGCACGCGGCTTTGTCGGCATCGCCTTCCGGCTCCAGCCCGACATGCGGACCTATGATGCGTTCTATCTCCGCCCGACCAACGGCCGTGCCGAAGATCAGGAGCGGCGCAATCACGCTACGCAGTACATCTCGCATCCTGTGTGGCCCTGGTCCCGGCTGCGCCAGGAGACGCCCAGCAAATACGAGTCCTATGTGGATCTGATGCCTAACGTGTGGACCAAGATCAAGATCGAAGTGCGCGGCGACAAGGCGCGACTCTACGTCAATGACAATCCTCAGCCGGCATTGATCGTCAATGACGTGAAGTCGGGGGCGGCCGCCCGCGGCGGCGTGGCGCTGTGGATTGGACCCGGGACCGTCGCGCATTTCCGCAATGTCGTCGTGACACCGCAATAGCGCGTACGTCGTTTACTCTCCGAAGCGAACGCGGCGGGTCTCCTGCTCCTGGCCCGTGGGACGCGTCAGCGACCCATACAGGTCCGGCCGGCGCGCCCGCAGCCAGCGCCTCCCGGATGACGTGGGCAGGACAGAGGCGTCGAGATCCGCCACCACCATGTCGTCACCCAGCGCCCGGGTCTCCGCGATGATCTCACCGTAGGGGTCGAGCACCATAGCGTTGCCGGTGCGAATCTCATCGTCGTCCGGGCCGATGCCGTTGCTGAACAGCAGGAACATGCCGTTGTCATGCGCCCGGCTCGGGAGCCACCGCATGAGCCAGCCCCGTCCCTTCGGCCCGCACAGCTCGGCCTCGCACGCCGCGGGGTCCTCATCTCGACGCGCCCAGACGACAGGGTCGATCGGCTTCATGCCGCGTGGGCTCACCGAGTTGCAACCGCCCGTCTGGTGCGGAGCGAGCAGGATCTCGGCACCAAGCAGCGCCGTGGCGCGGGCGTTCTCGATGATGTTGTTGTCGTAGCAGATCAGCACGCCTACGCGGCAACCGTGTGGCGTGTCGAAGACCGTGTATCGATCCCCTGCGCGGATGTTCGGGTGCTCAAAGACGTGGAGCTTGCGGTGGACAGCCCACGTCCCGTCCGGCATTGCGGCGACATACGCGTTGTAGACTGCGCCGTCGGGTCCGCGCTCGAGCAAGCCCGCGCCGATGGTGATACGGTGGTCGATCGACAGCTGCACCAAGTTCCGGGTGCACGGCCCGTCAGCGACCGGCTCGGCCAACGCTTCGAACGCTTGGCGCGAGAGCCTGCGCACGTGCCAATAGCCGGTGAGGCACATCTCCGGAAAGGCGATGAGCTCTGCCCCGGAACGCGCGGCTTCCGTCACGAAGTGGCGAACGCGGCCGAGGTTATACGTCTTGTCGCTCGCAGCGGGTTGAAACTGGACTGTTGCCACACGGATGTCGCGCATGAAAGCTTGGCCCTCAGCGAAGCCGAGGATCGACCGGGAAGGAGATCGGGGTCCCCGTCGTGATCCGCGGGAAGTCCGGATGCTCGGGGTTGATCAAGTAATTGTATTCCACAGCGACCAACGCGCTCGGCACCTTCAGCACCGCAGAATCTCGCTTGTCGAGCCAATCGTCGCCGATAGTCCGTAGCTCGAGAGGTGCGGGATACTGACGCCAATTGGACGGAAGAGAATTCATGTCAACCGTTGTTATCAGTGAATCGGGAACCGTTGCCTCAATCAGTCGATATGCGGGAAGCGGAACGGTTGAGTCGAGGTGAACCAGCACCTCGAGAGTGGCCAGGGCAATCGTGCTGGAGGTGTACACGACGCGACGGCCGGCACTCGTCCAGCGACCCCCACTGCGTCTCGCACCCTCACCGTCGAACGCCGATCTCGCATGCTTGGCCTTCACGATTCGCCAAACGGTAAGCACCTACGAGAAGACGCCGTACTCGAGTCGGTTGATGAGTCGCTCGACCTCATGTGCGCCCGGCTCGGTTTTGGTCATGGAAAGGGGGCTGGCTCCGTTCAAGACGGGAAGCGGTGACTGCAACCACTTCAGCGTCGCTCCATTGTTTCCTTCAAAGAGCTCGATAGCCCTGCCGTAGACCCGCGAGAGTCTCAGCAGACGATCGGACTCGTCAGGCTCGAGGCGGCCCGTCGCCTTGCGGCGCTGCAGGGTCCGGGGAGGGATGAAGAGGAGGTCCGCAAGCACCTGCATCGGCAGCGCCATGAGCCGAAGGATCTTCAGCAAAGCACTGAAGGCAAACCCCTGTTCGACCTTCTTGTGCAGTGTTGGCGTGTCAAAAGACCGAAGGCCCAGGAGGACGACGTGCGCGTTTGGTCCCCGAGCTCGACGGACTGCTTTCAGATACGATTCGATCTCGGGAGCTGCCGAGTGGGCCTGTGGAACCGGTGACCGGAGCGCTGCGCGGCGTGCCATATGGCGCATAGTTAAGCGCCATATGGCCATGTGTCAAGGTTTAGGGGGTTTGGGCTCGTCCCATGCCTGGCGCGGAATTCCGGTAGCAGCGGAGAGGCGCCAGTGAAACACGAGAGGACGTGCCCCCGGCTGTGCGTCACCAGGCGTAAGCTCGATGGCATCGACAATTTGTCCCGAGAGACGACGCACCTGCTCTTTCTGCTCGGGCGTCAAAACGATGCGAATCGGCTCTTGCTCGGCCATGGTCTAAAACATAGCCTCG
>DATFVZ010000055.1:0-2507 GCA_035259785.1 Gemmatimonadales bacterium | reverse complement strand
CCCATCGAAGTGAGAAAACGCACCGCCCCATAAGGATCATAACCGGCGCGCGCGGCAATGCCGACCCCGATGGCGTCGGCCTCCAATTCCTGCGCGCGGGAGAAGCTGGCCAGCGCGATCTTGGATTTCGCGAGCGCCAGCGCCCCCGTCTCCGGGTCGCTCAATACGTCCTGGACCACGCGACTTACCAGTGCGACTTGACGCGCTTGGTCCTCGCGCATGGCGGCATGGCTCGCGATCACGTGGGACATTTCATGCGATAGAACGGATGCGAGTTCGGAGGTGTCGTTGGCCAGCGCAATCAAGCCGCGCGTCACGTAGAGCTGCCCGCTCGGTAGCGCAAAGGCATTGATCGACGCCGAGTTGAGGATGGTGACGCGATAGTGCACCTCCGGCCGCTCCGATGCTGCCACCAGCTTTGCGACGACCTGGTTGAGAAGTCCTTCGAGCTGGGGATCCTCGTAAGCGCCGTTGTAGGCGGCGAGAATGCGTTGATGCTCGCGCGCGTTCGGCGGCGGATTTTGCTGCTGTGGTTGGGCCAGCCGCGGTGCTTCCGGGAGTGCCCCAGGCGGTGCCCCGGCGGTAAGCAGGGAGGAGCTGCAGCCCGCGAGGACGAGAGCAAGTACGGCGAGAAGCGCCGTCGCCGTCCATGTGGCGCGGAGAACGTCGCTCTGTCCCGCTGAGGCATGCATGATGGCATCAGGTCCGTCAGTTGCCCTCGACGATCTCGATCTGCTCCGGACGGGTAGCCTCGATTCTGGGGCCACTACGCTCCTCGATCCATCCGCGTGTTCGGACACGCCGAGTTTCGAGTCTTTTTGGCACGACTCCGGCAGCGGCGAAGGCGCTCACGTCGCGCTTCGAGATGGTGATGGTGAGCGCCTCTGCCCACCGTCGTCCGAAATTGATGTAGATCGTGCCTGCGCTCTCGCGGACCGACCACACCTTACCTTCCGCCACGGTGAAACGGCCGCGCTCGGCCGCAAGCTCCGCCCCGTTATCGGCCGCGACGATGACATAGTACGGCTCGCTCCACAGGCCAAGCTTGGCCTGGCGCGCCGCCCGCTCTTGCGCCCAAAGCTCTTCCGCGCAGGGCCGATCGCCAACATGGGCCGAAACGCGCGCGAACCCCGTTGCCAACATCTCGTGTGCAACCGAGTGGCGCGCACGGTCGCCCATGACATAGGCCAGGGCGATCGTGCGGTCGTAACGGTCGACCGACGCAGCGGTGTGACGCAGCTCCACCGTCTGATCCGCGAGCACTGTTTCCAGCGCTGTGCGGGCCGCAAGAGCAGCCTCGGCCCGCGGCCCGGCTTCACCGAGGATGGGAGAAAGGGGGGACCTCAATGCCCGCCAGGCGAATCTCCCGGCCGTCTTCCAGGGTGAAACTGCGGCCGTCGGTGATCGCACGAACCTTAGCCGTGCCCGCGGCTTCGAATCGGCAGGCGGTCCACGCCCCGCCCTCCGCGCGCGCCCCTGCCGCCGGCAGAACGATGCACCACAGGCAGCAAAACCGCGCAAGAGCGACGTCCCAGCGCCGGCTCATTGGAGCAACGAAAGCGTCGGAATGGGGCGGCACTGCGGCGGTGCTCGCGCGCCCTTGTCGGCTTTTTCGGCCAGAAGGTCGCGGTGGTACTACCAGGCGTGATCGTTGTATATTTCCTGAGCAAGTAAGCGAGGCAGGGGGGAAGCTCATGAAGATCGTGGAAATTGTTCCGCGCGCGCGAGCGCGCCTTTATGGCACTCTCGTCGCCAAGGAGGCTGCCATTCGAAAAAGCGGCCGTGGAACTTACATGCGGGTTGGTCGCAAGAGCCAGCATGCCGCCCGATGGAAACACAAGAAGTTCAAGGGCACGCTTCAGCTCAACCGCGGGGAGTCCGAGGCCGTCACCGCCAAGGTCCGCGCAGCGACGGCGGAGGATGAGCGCAAACTGCTCTCATCGTTTCTCGGATTCGTCGATCGCCATGCCGGCGATCAGGTCACCACCATCACCATTCATTACCGTTGAACGCGATCGTTGGAGAGGCCCGGCTGCAGCAGCGGCCAGTACCTTGCAGGTCTTAAATCGGCGACGCAGCGTCCTATGTGAGGGAACGGGACCACCCGAGGAGGTGCCCATGGCGATTGTGCTCGACCACACGATCGTCCCGGCGCATGACAAGGAGGCATCTGCGCGGTTCCTCGCGCGTATTCTGGGTTTGCGCTACGAGGGTCGCTACTCGCACTTCGCTCCTCTGCGGATCAATGACACGCTGACCCTCGATTTCGACAATGATACGAACTTCGAAAGCCACCACTACGCTTTCAAGGTCGGCGAGGCGGAGTTCGACGAGATCTTCGAGCGCGTGCGCGCCGAGGGCATTGCTTATGGCAGCGGACCCGGCGCGCTCGACGACATGAGGATTAATCACCGCCGCGGTGGGCGCGGTTTTTATTTCCGCGACCCGAATGGACACGTGCTCGAGGTGCTGACGGCGTAGCTGCCCGGATGCTCTTGGGCTTATGC
>DATFVZ010000054.1:0-3492 GCA_035259785.1 Gemmatimonadales bacterium | reverse complement strand
GCGAACACCCGCTCTCCCACGATCGTGACCCTGAGCTCCAGGGCCTTCGGCACCTGTTCCTGAAAGGTGGCCGGGCAGTTGCGCAGATCGGCGAGCCGTTCGAGGTCGTTCGCTCGGACGGCGCTGGTAAAGACCACCTTCTGTTCGCCCTGCTCATAGATCGCGAACGAGGAAAGGGTCTTCATGATCATGCCCTGCTTGCATTCGCGCGCGAACCCGCGCACGGCCTCCGGGTCGTTGGTAATCAGCGTGCGCGGCGCGCGCAACCCGACTTCTCGCGCGATCTTCAGCTGGAGCTGCTTGTTTTCGGCGCGGCGCAGGCGGTAGACAGGATCGAGATGAAAAGCATCGAGGCTGGCGATCATGCCGTGCACGGTCGCGCGAGATTCATCGATCGCCGCTCGTCGCAGCTGCCGGTCCATCGACTCCGGGATGCGCTGCCCGATGGCGACGCGGCGATACCACACGGCGGACACCGTAGCGAGGTCCAGCTCGTAGTCCTCGCACGTGAGGGCCAGCTGTTCTTCCTCACCACTGTAGCGGATGTGGAGTTGGGTGCTGGTCGGAAAGCGGTCGGTATCGAATCGATAGGCAATGCCGCCCCGAGATGCGACGGCATCCATCACCAGCGGAATGCTCTCGTTGTCGTTGCTATGGGTGATGATCAGTATCACCGCCGGTCGTTGCCGTTCGGACATTTTTGCAGCGCCTCCGCGAGAGCCTCTCTCTCCCCTCGAGCGGCCGGCATCGGCGTGGCGCGAGCATCGCGCCACGCAACCGACCGGCGACGGATCCGCGGACCGAAGGATTAGAGAGGTACGCCTTCCTGGTCCGATGGATACGCCAGCGTCACCGGGCTTCCGGGGAGGGGTTGGCTGGGTATTTGACCAACCAGCTCGCCGACACGCCGGAGCAGCTCCTGGACGTCGGGCACTTCACCGACCGGCATCCCTTCCTGATCGGAAGGAGCGACCATCGTCACGATGGACCCACCGAGCACGGCCTTCATCTGCTCGGCGGACAGCTCCTTGGAGAACTGACCTTCCAGAAAATGCGCGAAAAACGGGACCGGCGACAGATCTTCAATCTTTACGTCAGACATCTTCCTTTACCTCGATAAAAGTGTGTGGGCCACCGAAGCGGACCGAACCGCCTCGCCTTGACGTTCTGTTCGCAACGTCCATGCCAACCCTTGGGCGCGCTCGACGCCATCGCGTAACGGCATGTCGCGACGGACGATTTCACGTCGAGTCCCACTAGGACGCCGCTCGCTAGCGAGCGATTAGCCGAGGAGTGGTTGGACCGACGCCAACGTGTGCCCTGCGGGCGTTGGCGGTTGGCCAACAGCTCGTAGACGCTTGACTATCGGGCGACGGGCTGATCGAGCACGTGCGTCGGCGCGGCGATGATCTCGTTGCGCCCAGCCTGCTTGGCCGCGTAGAGCGCATGATCGGCGCGCTCGAGCAGTTCCTGGAATGTGTGGTTCGGCCCTGGCACCAGCTGCGCGACACCGATGCTCAAAGTGACCCGACCGAACGGAGAGGCGCCGTGCGGGATGTCCAACTCAGCGACCGCTGCCAGCACGCGCCGGGCGACGTCGAGCGCGCCGTCCGTGTAGGTGTCCGGCAACAGCACCACGAATTCGTCGCCGCCGTAGCGCGCGGCGAGGTCCGCCGGGCGCTGCAGCGATCGCCCGACGGCCTTGCCAACGGCGGTAAGGCAATCGTCCCCGGCGCGATGTCCATGGAAGTCGTTGTACGCCTTGAAGTAGTCGACATCGATGAACAACACCGCCAGCGGCCGATCGTCCCGACGCGCACGGTCCCACTCCGTGGCGCAGGCGAGGTCGAAGTGGCGGCGATTGTGGAGACCGGTAAGGGAGTCGATGATGGTGAGCGCGAGGAGCTCGTCCTGCAAGCGCCGGTTCTCCTCCAGTTGACGGCGGTTTTCCTCGAGTTGCTGACGCAGGAGCCAACTCACGCGATAGAAGCGCCGTGCTGTCCAGGCGACCGCCGCCAAGACAAGCGCGCTGGCTGCGAGCACCCACAGCAGCCAGCGCCAGTCGGTCGGCTGCGGGGGCTGGTAGATGAGTCCGCCGATGTCGATGTCGATGCCCTGCGGCGCAAGGCCGAGCTCGCGGTAGACGTCAAAGATGTGCTGCCAGCGACCGACGTGCGTGTGGCCGATCTCGACAAGATCCGAGCGCACTAGCGGCATCATGCGTTCGGCTTCAAAACGCAGTTTCTCCGTCGGCAGGTCGGGCGCGTAGCTCGCGTGAATGAGTGCCGAGATCTCCTCCTGGTGCGCAAGGGCATACTCCCAGCCGCGCAGGCTCGCTGCGCGGAATGCCTGCACCCACTCCGGGTGCTTGGCCACCATCGCGTGGGTGGTGAACAGCGTGTCGCCGTAAAAGTCCACGCCGCTCGAACGAGGCGTGAACTGGCGGTACCGCCCACCCGAGCGCTGCAGGTAGTAGCTTTCGTCGGTCTCGTATCCCGCCATCGCGTCGACGCGCCCCTGTACTAGCGAATCCACGCTGTAGTCGTGCTGCACGAGTTGCAGTCGTTCGACCGGCACCTGCTCGCGCTGCAGATACGCGAAAATTTCCGTCTCCCACGACGCGAGCGCCACCTTGCGACCCGCGAGGTCGCGCACCTTGTCGATGCCCGCGTCGCCACGCACGAAGAGGGTAAGCGGCGAATGCTGAAAGATCGAGGCGAGCACGACCACCGGGTCGCCCTTTGCGTAGCGCAACACCAATTCCGAGGACGCGACGCCGAAGTCGGCTCCGCCTTTCAAGACCGCCTCGACCGGATCGACGCCGGGGGTTCCCGGAATGATCGTCACGGCGAAACCGGCCTCTCGGTAGTAGCCCTTCTCGAGTGCCGCGTAGAAGCCGGCGAACTGGAACTGGTGGCGCCACTTGAGCTGCAGACGCACAGGTATGGCGTCGGCAGGACGCGTATCGGCCGCGCAGACAGTGGGCGTGGCGATGAGGGCAGCCATGATGGATAGAACAACAACCAGCCCAGTGGGCCGCATCGCCTTACCGGCCGCCGTTGGTCCGGGCATGTCCATCGTTCCCGCGGGTCGTCTTTCTGGGGTGGCGCATTGTAATTAATCCCTGCGGCGCCCTCATCTGGTTCGAGGAGGCGTAGCGGAAGGATTCATCGTGGTGATGCTTGATTGCGTTGGGCGCGGCGGACCGAGAGCCTCCCAGAACCCCCCTTCGCCGCCGTCGCCTAAATCCGGCCACCGACCGCCTTCAGCGACGGGACCCGGAGGTGGGGTACCGATCCGGGCGAGTGATCTAGCGGATCCAGCCGAGCACGTCGCGGACCACCGACCAGCGCGGCTTCGTCGACTCTGCGCCGCGGCCGAGGATCCAGAAGTCGTACAGGTACCGGGCGATGCCGTCGTGACGCTTGAGCGCGACCCAGGTGCTGACGTAGTCGTGCAGCTCGGGCGCGCTCCTCGGCGTCGCGAACGCGA
>DATFVZ010000053.1:0-6877 GCA_035259785.1 Gemmatimonadales bacterium | reverse complement strand
AGGGCTGGTCGGCATCATTCCCTTCGCAGGCGACGCGTTCGACGCCGTATTCAAGGCGAACCAACGCAACGTGAGGCTGCTGAACGGCTGGCTCGACCATCCGAAGAAGACCGAGCGCTCCAGCCGGGCATTCGGTATGGCGCTCGTGCTCGGTGTCGTTCTGTTCCTGGTGCTGCTGGTAGGCCTGGCGTTGCTGCTGGCAAACTGGATCTTGTCGTTGTTCTAGCGCATCGTCCACGGCGGCTTGAATCGCGTCAACTCGCCCCGAGCTTGCTCGCTTGAACGAGGCAAGTGCGGCCTCGAAGCCGTACCATAGAGAGCCGCCCAGGGCATAGGGGGAGGTAGCAAGCGTTGGCAGCACTCCTGCGTTTCATCCTACTGGCATCGCTGGTGATCGGCGCCGTGATGCTCTTCTCGCGTCTACTCGGCCAGATCGAGGGCGGCTTCCAGCGCCAGCGGCGCAGGTGGGCGAGCGGCCGTGGCCCGGTGCGGTTCGACATGTCGGAGGACGACGCCGGCGGGTCCGCGCCGGACGTCTCCGGACAGACCGACGCGTTTACCGGCGAGCCGCTCGATGCGCGCCGCGGCCTTTACCGCTGCGACAACTGCCGGGCGACCTACCACGCCGACACTTTCGCCCTGCTTGCCCGCGAGCACGGCGGGCGCTGCGTCGCGTGCAGCGGTTGTTCGCTCAGTCCGCTCGCGGACGCCGATAGGCAGGTAAGCCCCGACTAGGGTCTTGCGGCGGATGCAATCGCGAGAACATCGCGGCGTACGGCGCTCCTGTCTCCCGTCCTTGCTCGTTCCATTGCGTGCGCTGGCGTGACGTTCACCCGCTGGATGTTTCCTCGATCGCAGCGCTCGCGAAGCGCACGCCCGCGGAGATCCTGCGCGTGGCGCCGGACGCTTCGTGCGCGGAGATCAAGGCCGCATACCGGCGGCTTGCGCGCGCCTATCACCCGGACGTCGCCGACGCGTTCGTGCGCCGGCGCAACCAGGAAATGCTGAAGCTCGTCAACCGCGCCTACAAGGCGCTCGCCCGCAGCCGTGGATGCTAGGGAACGCTACCTGCGGCATGAGATGGTCGAGTGGTTCGACCAGGACCACGTGCGGGGCCTCGACGTCGTCGTGGTCGGTGCAGGCGCCGTCGGCAACGAGGTCGCGAAGAACCTGTGCCTGCTCGGTGTGGGCGCGCTGCACCTGGTCGATCTCGACCGGGTCGAGCCGCATAACCTGCCGAAGGCGGTGCTCTTCCGGGAGGCCGACGTTGGCCGCGGCAAGGCCGAAGCGGCCGCCGCGCGCTGCGCCGAGCTCGATCCCAACGTCGTCGTCACCCATGCCGACGGCGATTTCTGGGACGTCCTCGATCTCGAGCGCCTGCGCCGCGCGGCTGCCGTGGTCTGCTGCGTCGACAGCATCGAGGCACGGCTCCGCCTGAACGGCCTGTGCCAGCTCGCGGGTGTGCCGCTCGTCAACACCGCCATCGACAGCCGCAGCGTGGTGGTCGAGCACTACCCCTTCCGCGCGGCGCCGGGTTGCGCGTGCTACGCGTGCGCCCTGCCCGCCTCGGCTTATGCGCGCATGCGCAGCCGCTACTCCTGCGGGTGGCTCCGCAAGCGCGCGGCCGAGGAGCGCAAGATCCCCACCACGATCATCACCTCCGCGTTCGCCGGCGCCTTCGCCGCCGCCGAGTTGCTGCACCGGCTGCGGCTGCCTGGCGAGGCAGCGCGGCGCGTCTTTCTCGATACGCGCACGCTCGCGATGAGCGAGGTGCAGCTCGCGCCCGATCCGGAGTGCGTGGCCTGCGCGGCGCGCCCGCCGCGCGCCGTGTTCTTCAAGGCGTCGCGCGCAGCGCGTCTCGCGCTCGGCCCGGCCGCAGCACCCGGGGCGCCCGCTGAGGTGGCCTTCGGGGAGCCCATCGTGCTCGACGCGGTCTGCCAGTCCTGCGGCGCGCGGGCGGAGGTGAACGATCCCGCACGCCGCCACGACGACTCGCTCGCCTACTGCACCGACTGCGGGGAGCATTCGCGCCAAGTGCACATCGTGGAGCGCATGGCGCTTGTTGATTTCCTCCACCGGTTCAGGAGCGTTCCGGTGCCGGGGAAGTACCTCCGGGCGGACCTGGAGGGTCACGCAATCATCATCGAACTGGAGTGAAGCAATGAGCGAAGTCAACCTGATCGTCCGCACCGCCGACCAGTCCCGGAAGGCCGAGATCGCCGTGTCCTCCGAGAACACGGTGGGCGACATCGTGCACTCGGCGATCGACAACTGGGCGCTCCCCCGCGACGCGGATTACACGGTCGTCAACGTCACCCGCGGCAAGTCGCTGAACCCGTCCGAGCCGATCGCGCGCGCCGGCATCCAGCCAGGCGACGTGCTCGAGCTGCAGCCGGTGCTCGTCGCCGGCTGAGCCGAGTCACCCGGTGGATCCGCGCGCGCGCCGCCGCGAGGAGGACGTTCGCCGGCTGTATGCCCTCGAAGCGCAGTACCGCGGGATGCTCGATGTGCTCGAGGTCGACGGCCGGCCACCGCGACGAATCCGGCTGCAACTCGCCATCCCGACTGCGCGTAGCGCGGTCTTTCCGCTCGACCGGCATGCGGTCTCCGAGCTCGTGGTCGAGCTGCCGGAGGCTTATCCGCTGCAGGAGCCGCGGCTCACGATCACGACCCCGGTGTTCAACCCGAACGTGTACGCGAGCGGCGTCGTGTGCCACGGCATGACCTGGATGCCGACCGAGGGCCTCGATCTTCTCGTTGTGCGCGTGATACGCCTCCTCGCACTGGACCCCGCGATCGTCAACCTGGGCTCGGCCGCGAATGGCCTCGCCGCCGCATGGTATCGGATGGCAATCACGCAGTACCCCGGCGCCTTCCCGTCCGTCGCGATCCAGGCACCGCGCCGCGCGGAGCGTCCGACCGTGACCTGGGGCGCCGCCGGGGACGCCGCCGGCCCGGGAAAACGGCTCGTGGAGTGCACCGGGTGCGACGCGAAGCTGCGAGTGGACGCCGGCAAGAGCGGCACGGTCGCCTGCCCGCGCTGCGGCGCCCGCGTGGAGGTGACCGCGTGATTCGCTGGGTGAGCGACCGGGTCGAGGACCGCGCGCGCGACTTCGCCGCGCTGGTCCGCAGCGTCGGCGCCGCGCCGGCCATACGGCTCCTCGCCCACGCGACCGAGGCGCCGCTCGTCCTGGTCGCGGCGTCGGTTGGCCACGAGATCGCGGCGCACCTGTGCTCGGGCGCCGGCGAGATGGGTGGGCTGCTCCTTGGGCACGCTTACGCCATGCCGGTCACGCCGCGCCATGGGTTTCCGTTCATGGTCGCGGTGGAAGCGCATGTGCCGAGCGAGCGATTCGACAACTCGCCGGTATCGCTGCGAATGGAATCGCAGCTCTGGCAGGGCGCGACGCCGCATCTCGACGCGGGACTGAGCGTCGTCGGCTGGTACCATAGCCACCCGGGCCTCGGCGCCTTTTTCAGCGGCACCGACCGCGCGACGCAGCGCGCCTTTTTCCGGCAACCCTATTCGCTTGGCCTGGTCATCGACCCGGTGCGCGTGGAGCACGCGTGCTATGCCGGACCCGACTCGGCCGAGCCCGGGTTCGACGTCCGCGTCGCGCCATCGCTCGCGTCCCTGGACGCACTCTTCGACGCGCAAGCGGAGCGGCAACGCTAGGACAAGCTCCGCGCCTCCAGGCCGCCCTGTGCGGCCGTCGTCTCCGGTCGCGCGAAACGGTTCCTACGCGAATCGATTGCCGGATGTGGCTGCGCCCGCACCGCGAACGCAGCGGAGAGTCACGCGCCGTGACGCCGGGCAACCCAGTACGTCGCGCCTTGGTCGCCATAGCGCTCAGCGTGAGGCACGTCGCGATCCAATGTGAATTCGTCGCCTGGCCGCAGGTGGCGAACGTCGTCGCCGACGGTCAGCCACATTTCGCCTCCGACGACGAGGGCCTTGACCGAGAACGGATGCGTGTGCGACTCGAGCACGGTCGACGGTGGCCACTTCCTCTCGATGACTTCGTCGAAGCCCAGTGCCTTCGCTTCGCTGCTGAAGGTTGCAAAGGTCGGTAGGTCCATCTTCATGTCCTCCTCGCAGGGCGGCCACAGTCTACCTCCACTATCCGTTACCGGGTACCTCGCACTCGCGCTCAAGAGGTCAGCTGATCGAAGTGCCGAAAGCAGCCAGGTCTCCGCTACTTGTCCTTATCCACGAATTGGATGCACTCTCCCTTATTCTTGAAGCCAAAGCCCTTCCAGGCGCCTTTCTTACACTGCCCGCCATTCTTGGCTGGCGTCAAGAGAAACGCACGAAAGCTGCCGTTAAGCGACCCGTAGCCGACGATCTGCCCGTGACGATTGATGTCAAATGCCCACGCCAATTCCCAGCCGAAGTCCGCGGGAATCAGTGCATTCAAGTCGGCGCTCCGTCCGTCTTCATAGACGAAGGCATGCTCCGCGTACTTTGTACAGACCGCATCCTTCCCCTGGCTCGGATCAAAGCAAACATCCTCATAGGGGACTAGCGTCGCGCCAACAACCCGTCCCTCATCATTGATGGCGAACGCGACTGTTTCGGGGCTCCCCGAAAAACCGATGTCGTGAAAGACATCCTCCTTGTAGAGAAAAGCATGATGCGCGGTCTGATCCGCGATCAAGAATTGACCCACGACATCACCCAGATTGTTGATGCCACGCGCGTAGCTTTCGCCGGCCGAACCAAACGGGTCGATGTTTCTCATCCCACCCCTGTCGTGGACAAACGCCTGAGCCCTGCCCGCGACGGTAGCCGAACTGAGGCCAACGATCGTCCCTCGATCGTTGACAGCGGCAGCTACGCTATAGCCCCCGAAGGAGCCGATGTCGGTCATTCGGCCGTTGAAGTACAGGAAGGCATGTCGATTAATGGCGTCGGTATAGGAATAGCCGACTGCATCGCCGTGATTGCTAATGGCAAGCGCCGATCCGCTGAAGCCAAAGGGCGTGACGCCCCCGAGGGAACCGAGGAGAGTAAGTTGACCACTCCTGCTATCAAGGATCGCAGGAGAAAAGATGCCGTCAACGACCGCGCCCCCTGCAATTTCGCCAGCATTGTTTATGGCAGTTGCCCCGAATGTCTCGACGCTCCCGCTATTCGACGAATTCAGATCGGTCATCCTACCGTTGCGGTAGAGAAAGGAATGAGTTGAGGTATCGCCTGCTAGCCGCGCAAGTCCAACAACGTCCCCCTTATCGTTGACGCTAGAGGCAAAACTTTCTGTGCCGCCGAGCGTGCCAAGATCGGTGACGAAATATCTTTGCCGTATGGCGGCACCATCATGCGCGGCGGGCGGGATCCGAGGTGGGCGGGCGGCGCCTGCTCGCTGAGTAGCCGACGATAGGCTGTTGGGTTCAACAGTATTTGCTGAGCTTACGAGCGCAGCCGTTGCGATGTCCTGGAGGCCAAGCTCGAGCTTCAATCTCCGGCTGAGTATGGGTGGCAGGGCAGGAACGACGACGAGTCTCGCAGTTGCAGAAGTTGCACCAGGAGATTCCAGACTGCTGATGTCCTGCGCGTGACCAGAGAAAGCGACGATGGCCTCTGTGAGCGCAAGAGCTATGGCAAATCGTTTTGGACTCAGCGTTTTGATGATCACGGTAGCTTCCCCCTTTTTAAGTTTGACGCGTGCTTACATCCGGGCTCCCTGAGTGCGTAAGGGCGCCGACAGCAAGTCGTGGCTACCTAGATAGGACCACAACCAGAAGCGTGAGGAGTATGAAGACTGCCGCGACGCGTACCCGTCGCCGAAGCGCCGCGGCACGTCGTCGTAACCCAGAAGCGGTCTCGAGGCCATCGACGCCCCCTCCCGCGCTGTCCGGCGCGCGGCCGATTCAATGGTCAGGACGCGACGCCGGGGACGGATTTTTTCAGCATTGAAACGGTAGTACGGTTCGCCGCCGAGGATCGTCAAAAATGGTTACAGGGGATTGTGTTACTCGCACTCGTCGGGACGACTGTGCCGCTTTTGGCGCAGACGTGACCGGCACCGGTCGTCAAGGTCGGGGGGCTGCGCCAGATCTCGGCCCGCGTCCGGCGACGGTGCCGGCTTCATCACCGGCTACCGCGCCTATCTGACCGAGGTCCGGGACCGCACGGTCGCCGAGAAGCAGCTGGGCGGCAGTGTCGACCAAGCGGTGGCAGCGGTCACCGCCGCCTTTGACGACCGTGCCCCGGACAAGGCGCGCCTCGCCGGCGCGATCAGGGCGGCGTATGCCGAGGCGCCTTCAGCGGGCGCGGTGCCTGAAGGGCCGTTACCGTCGACTGCCAGGTGCCTCCGGCCGCACGCGGAGCAGCAAGGCGCCGCATACCAGAGCATGAGTAAACCTGCCGCCAACAACAGATCGTCTCGCTGAGCGCGAGCTGTGCATAACCTTTCCCGTGCTTAATCCCAGGTTAGTTTCGAGGACCCCGCCCAGAATGGGGTCACGAGGTCGATACGGGGGAGCAGATTCCCGGGTCCCGATTTGCGGATCGCGAGGTGGCGCGTGTAACATACTGGTAACTCAAAGATTCCAAAGCGACCGGTTACGAGGCCGATTACCTTCATAGAGGTCTTCGCGGCAACTTAGGAAGAGTGGAAGATATGACCGACTCTCGTCCTGCACCGTTCTTCGTCGGCGGCGCACCCGCATTGGATTTGCTCAATTCAATCGCGACGCCGATCGATGTTCCCGTTGAATGGATCACCTCGGGGGAGGATCTCGTCGACTGGCTGCGGGCCGCGAACATGGTGCCACCCGACGTGCTGGCTGCGATGCGACGCATGGCGGTACCCGGGGAGCTGGATGGCGTCGCCGCACAGGCGCGTGCGCTGAGAGAATGGTTTCGGGGCTTTGT
>DATFVZ010000052.1:0-2539 GCA_035259785.1 Gemmatimonadales bacterium | reverse complement strand
CGTCCCCATTTGCGACAACGTGGTCGGTTGGTTCGGCACGATCGGCGTTCTCGCGGCGCTGCGCCGGCGTGCGATCGAGGGTGGCAGCTATCGGGTGACCGTTTCTCTGACCCGAACCGTCCTGTGGTTGCTATCGTTGGGCATTTTCGACAAGGCCTATGCCCAGGCAACGGCCGGGTCTTCTGACGAGCACGCGTACGTGGCTCCCGATCTGTTCACCGCGGAGACTCCGCTCGGCACCTATCAGGGGATCACCGACCAGGTGGTCCTGTCGAGGACACCCGGCTCCTTCAGAACGGTCCTTGTGCCGCGAGGCTCGAGCAAACCCGAATGGCTGGCGCGTTGAGAGCACCGTTCACGAAACGGGACTGCTGAAGCCATGAATGACAAACAGCACGAACAAAGGTGACCCATGAGCGCCATGCTGGCGGAAAATCGGCCTCACCAAGCAACAGCCGTCGTCGACGCGCCCAGTCCGGAGCGCAAACGTGTTGTGATCGTCGGCGGCGGTTTTGCCGGGATCGCGGCAGCGCACGCGCTGAGGCACGCCGATGTCGAGATCGTCCTGATCGATCGGCGCAACCACCACATCTTCCAGCCGTTGCTTTATCAGGTGGCGACCGCCGTCCTCTCGCCCGCCGAAATCGCGGCGCCGATCCGCCAGCTCGAGGTGAAGCAGCGAAACCTCAACGTGCTGCTGGCCGAGGTCACCGGCGTCGACGTTGCGTCCCGCACGGTCGACGCGTCCTCGCCGGGAGCGGGCATCCGCAAGGTCTCATTCGATTATCTGGTGGTCGCGACCGGCATGCGCCCGAGCTACTTCGGCCACGACGAGTTCGCCCGATATGCGCCGGGCTCAAGAGCCTCAATGACGCCGAGACGATCCGGGCGAAAATCCTGGGCGCGTTCGAACTCGCCGAAACGACCGAGGACGAAGGGGAGCGCGCGCGCCAGATGACGTTCGTGCTGGTCGGCGCGGGGCCCACCGGCGTCGAACTCGCGGCTTCCCTGGCGCAAATGGTGCAGGTCACGCTGCGGGGCAATTTCCGCCGCATTGATCCCGCGAAGGCAAGCATCATTCTGCTCGACGCAAGCAATCGGGTCCTGCCGACTTTTGCCGAGTCGCTGTCCCGCAGGGTGACCCGGCGGCTCACGAAGCTCGGCGTCAAGGTCATGACCGACGTCAAGGTCGAGACGGTCGACGAGAAGGGCGTGATCGCCGGCGGAACCAGGATCCCGAGCGCGATCGTAATATGGACCGCGGGCGTTGTGGCAGCGCCGGTTCCAAAGATGCTCGGCGCTAAAACCGACCGCGCGGGGCGGGCGCTCGTCGGCCCGTTGTTGAATGTCGTGGACGCGCCCGGGGTTTTCGTCGTCGGCGACGCCGCGTCGGTCATGCAAGCCGGACATCCCGTGCCCGGCGTCGCGCAGGCGGCCATTCAGGAAGGCCGGTACGTCGGACGGCTGATCGCTAAAGAGCTGAAGGGGCGGAAGGTCAAGCGTCCGTTCAGCTATTTCGACAAGGGCAACATGGCCGTCGTCGGCAAGAATTACGCGGTGCTGGAGCGGGGCTGGCTGCGCACGAGCGGCTTCCTGACCTGGCTGGTGTGGGCGTTCGTTCACATACTGTCGCTGCCGCAGCTGCAGAATCGGATGCGCGTGCAGCACCAGTGGGTCTGGTCGTATTTCACCGGCCAGCGCAGCTCGCGCCTGATCCCCGAGCCGCCGCGAACGCCGGGCGCGGAAACGAGGTAGGCGTCGCGCGATGTGCGGGCCGGGGCGGGAGCATGGCGAGGTTCAAAGCCTGTCGGCGACACATGCGCGACCGGTTTTTCACCGCGGATGAATCATCGAATGACGTTGCAGCTTGACAATAGCGGATGTTCGGATTACCGAAATGTCACGCTGCTTGTTTTGCATCCAACCTGCTCACGCGCCCGGCCGGATCATTCCGCGCCGGGTTTTTATGTGAATGCATTGCTTGGGTTGAACAGGCGACGCGTCTCGTTCCAGACCGCCGTACCAAAGCGTCATTACGGAACGTCGCCTCGACAGTGAGCGCAAAGCGTCACCAAGCCGAGAGCCCGAGCACACCTGAAGCTCGCACCCGAAGTGGCATGAAGCGCGGTCACTTTGACCCGAGCGCCACCAGCCGGAGCGATCGAGCTGCTCTCCAGGTCGGACGGCCGTCGCGCGACAGCAACAAGCCGTCGCGACACGCCATCGCAATCGGTCAGACGACGCCACTGACTTTAGTCAGCAAGGCCAGGCCGCCGTCGCGCCACGCCTGAAACCTCTCGAACAGTCGGTCGATCGAGGACGGGCGAGGCATCCAATGAACCACTCCCGCCGTCGCTGAAGTTCCAGCGGGCAAGCCCGTCGTCGCTCAAGCGATTGCGGCGCGCTCGCTGTTGATTTTGCGCGTGCGCGTCCCGTCGACTCTAGGACGGGCAGAAACCAGACAAGGAACCAATATGGCCAATTCTCTCCTGACTCCCACCGCAGTGACCCGCGAGGCACTGCGGATTCTGCATCAGAA
>DATFVZ010000051.1:0-3631 GCA_035259785.1 Gemmatimonadales bacterium | reverse complement strand
CAGGTTCATGCAGGTTGATGGCACTGCCATCGCAGAAGGCAATTTGACACCATCCCCGCCGCGTGGGGCAAGCGGGCGCCTCACCCTCGGTGAAACGATTCTTCGCGGCTTGATTACGCGCGCACGACAGTGTTCCGCGTTATGCCAGCGATCGACGTCGCCCCGACCTGTCTCATGATCGTCGAGAACTCGGTGTCGAATATTTCCAGCACCTTGTCCACTCCGGGCTCTCCAAAGGCCGCGAGTCCCCAGGCATAAGGGCGTCCAATGCCCACTCCCTTGGCGCCGAGAGCCAGCGCCTTGATCACGTCTGTTCCACGTCGCACGCCCCCGTCGATCAGCACCGGGACGCGGCCGTTCACCGCCTTGACCACCTCGGGCAGCGCATCGATGGTGGCCATGCCGCTCTCTTCCGCGCGCCCCCCATGGTTGGAGACGATGAGCCCGTCGACACCATGACGCAGGGCTTCCGTCGCGTCCTCGTGGGTCATGACTCCCTTGAGCACCAGCTTGCCCTTGACGGTCTTGCGCAGCCGGTCGATGAACCCCCACGTCATGCCCGTGCCGTACAGGTTCGTCACTTTGGACAGATCGAGCCCGCTGAACATCGGCTTGCGGATCACCTCGTTGGCGAAGGAGCCGGGCTGGTGGCACACCGTGCACTGCCGCTTGTCGTCCCGGCGAAAGCGGAACGTGGTTTCCGTGTTGCGCCCGCCCTGGCGATCGATGGTGAGCACGATCGCGGGGGCGCCTGCGGCCTCGGCACGCCTCACGAGCGCCTGGGTCACATTCCAGTCGTCGGTCGGATACAGCATGTACCAGACAGGGGAACCGTGAGCCTTGCTCACGTCCTCGATGCCGGTGTTGCCTACCGTGGACAGGATCATCTGGTGCTTGCGCTTGCCTGCGGGATTGGCCACCGCCCCTTCGGCGGCGGGATTGAACGCGGCCAGGCTGCTTATGGGGCAGAGATAAATGGGACTGCCCCAGGTTTCACCGAAGAGGGTTACGCTGGTATCGATCTTGCGCGCGTCGATGAGGCGGCGCACGCGAATGTTGTAGCGCGCATAGGCAGTGTGATTCGCGTCGCGCGTCACGTCGCCGTCGACGCCGCTCGCGAGATAGCCGTAGTGCGCTGGCGCGCCGGCGCCCACCAGCGCCTTTCTCGCCGCAGGCTCGAACTCGAACACGTTCAGCGCCTGGCCGGGTGCCGTGATGATGCCGTCGTCGCCGGCGGCGATCTGGGCGCCCCGCAGCGCATCGTAGCTCTGGGCAAGCGCCTGTCCTGGATCGGATGCGATCAGACCCGCTACGATCGAGGAGAGGGAGGACGTGGTGAGAAGCGGGCTACCCGCGACGAAGCTCAGGAATTTACGGCGAGCAAGAACTTGGTCCATAGGGTTCACTCCAGTCAATGGTTGACGGGCCGGGCGAGTGCGCGGTGCCCGGGCTCACTTCATTCTTGAAGAGGCGATATCGATAAGTCGCTGTCAGCATGCACGTGAAAACAGGCTCGCTGTTTGATGTGACAATTGATGCTGCTCAGCGCTTGAACGCCGGACTGTAGGCCCAGCTCAGCTGGAAGCCGATGTCGGGGCTGTTGTTGTAGTTGGCGACGTTCTCCGTCACGGCAAGGGTGAGAACCGACGAGCCGATCCGGTAGCGTCCGCCGAGAGAGATCTGGTACTTGGGCTGGGTCAATTCGTCGAGATCTGTGTCCGAGCTCTTGTACGCGCTGGGGCTCGCATAGATCTGCACGTTCAGGTTGGCATGCTCCGTCCATTTGTACTCGTAGCCGAGGACCAGGGTCGGGATGACCTGCCTGTCGGAAGTCGGGACGATGGTGCTGGCCAAGGTGTAGACCGCGGCGAGGCTCCCGTAGAAGCCATGGCGCTGCAGGAACCGCTGCAGCGTGATCTGCATGCCGAAGTCGTACTCGCCCGTCGAGAGAAAAGCGCGCTCGCCGGCGACCGGGACCTTGATCGCCCCCTCGATCACGAGATTCCAGGGCGCCGGGCTTTGGTGCAGGGTATAGCGCACCCCGAACACCGGGTCGAGCAGTCCGCGCTCGGGCAGGTCCGGCTGGTAGACTTGCGCGCCTTTCAAATCGAAGATGAGATTCATGTCGTTCCGTCTCACGGCGGGCCGGCCGGCCTGGTCGAAGCCGAAAGTATCGTGAAAGCCTTCGATGGTCCCATCCAGGAAACCGCCCGTGTAGAAAACGCCGCTCACCGCGGCATACACGCCCCAGTGGTTCGTCAGCTTGTAGTGAAGCGTCATGTCGACAAGTCCCGCCTCGAGGTCGACCAGGTACGCTTCGCCCGGCAAGTCCCGGATCGCCTGGACCTCGGCCGGTCCGATCGGCCGCCGCCCCTGCAGGGTGTTCAGGTAGCTCTTGACGTTCTTGCTGAGCGCCCACGTGTTTTGATAGCCGAGACTGACCTCCACCCCCCAGTTTCCCGGCGGCCCCGACACGGCATGCGCGGGACGCATGTCGAGGCGCAGGAAACCAAACGGCGAAAGGTCCCGCTCGCGCAGCAGGCCGAAGTGCGTGAGCGAGGCCGGCTTCGTCGCCTCCTCCGCAGTCGACGGGGCCTGCGCCCACGCTAGCGTAGACAGCATGGCCGCGAATAGAACGCAAACAACCCGTATGCCCGCTTGCTGCATGGATTTCACCCTCGTTGAACGCTCCGACTCGGATCGTCAACCCGACACGGGGGTCGTCCGCTCCCACCTCAGGCTGGCCAGGATGGCAGCGACAACCAGCCCGCCCACCACCGATACGTGCTCCTGAGACCAGAGCTTTTCGACAAACGCGGCTTGCCCCGTGAGGTTCCAGAAATCATGAGCGATCGGGATGGTGCCAAGGGTAAAGAGTGCGAGCACGCCTGCGCCGCACCACGCGAGACGTCCTCCGAATATCACGAGCGCCGAGCCGCCGAGCTGGACGACAATGGTGGCTGCCGCAAAGAACCACGGCGGATTGAGCCCGAAGTGCGCCATTTCCCCCTGGGCGCCGGCGAAGTCGAACAGCTTCGTGAGACCACTCCACCAGAACATGTAGGTCAGGGCGACCGTACCCAGGTAGAAGAAAAACGGGCGGTCAGTAAGCGCTCGTCCGGTGCTGGCGAGAATGCGTTGAAGCATGGCGGCCTCCTTTCATTTGACCGGTTCATCCGGACCTGAATCCGACGCGCGCGTGGCTGCCGTCGCAGAACGGCTTGGTGTTGCTCCCGCCGCAGCGGCATAGACGTGCCTGCGTCACCCGCGCAACCACACGCCCGGTGCCGCTCGTGATCTCCAGGTTGCCGCGTACTTGCAAGGGGCCGTCGGTTTGCGGCTCGACCGCCAGCAGCCCGTCACGAACCGGGAGCATGTCGGCCTGTCCCGTCGGCGGCTCGCCGGAGGCGGTGAACCCGGCATCCCGATGCGACCCGTCGCAATAGGGCTTGCTCTTCGACGCGCCGCAACGGCAGAGCGTCGCGCGATATCCCGCCGCCGCGCCGGCGAGGCGAATATCCGCGCGTACTGCGTACGGCCCGGCCTCGCGTATCGCGATGAGGTTTACGGGAGGCGGCGCCTCGTCCGGCCTTGCGTCCTTGCGCCGGTAGCGGATTGCGCCCGACGGACA
>DATFVZ010000050.1:0-4133 GCA_035259785.1 Gemmatimonadales bacterium | reverse complement strand
CACGTGGCGCCGGATAACGTCGCTGTGACGACGCAGTTCTCCATTCCTCTCTACACGGACGGCAAGCCGGTGTGGCGCGAGGGGAAGGACGCGGCCGGCCCGATCGACGTGGCGGTCGTGGAACTCGAGCGGTCCGCCTTGCCGGAATCGCTTCTTCTACGCGCGTTTACGCCGGCCCATCTTCTCGAGCAGCTCGAGCGAATCGAGGTGGGGACATCCGTGCTGATCGTCGGTTTCCCGCTCGGATTTCACGACACGCTTCATCGCCTGCCGGTCGTGCGGCAGGCGGTCATCGCTTCGGCGTTCGGGCTGCGGTTCCAGGGCCATGGCTACTTCTTGACCGATGCGCGGATGCACCGCGGCGCGAGCGGCGCGCCGGTGGTCGCCCGCGCCCCAAGGGGAGGTGCCGGCCGGGCTGCGCTGCCGTGGCTATTGCTCGGCATCCACGCGAGCCGCATGGACGTCACGAACCGCGATGTTGAGCAGGATGAACGCCTAGACCTGAACATCGCGTGGTACGCCGACATCCTCCTGACCCTGACTCGTCCCGGGTAGGCGCGTCAGATCTCGGCTCCGCACTTGCGACGACGAGAGACAAATTTTCAGCGTCCAGCAATCGCCGTGCCTAAGTGTCGACGTTCAAAGCCGCCCATCCATTTCGCTTCGCTCCTAGTCGACTCGCAGCTCCGATCGCCGCTCAACAAGGAAGCGATGCTTCCGCGGTGTACACTCGCACACGAGCGCCTTTCGCAATACCTGGCCGCTAAGGGCGCGCATTCCATTGGAAACCCGAGTAGCCCATCGACTCGAAGAGCGCTTCCGGCTGCTCGTCGAGAGCGTCGTCGACTACGCGATCTTCATTCTCGACGGCGAAGGCTACGTCCGCACGTGGAATACCGGGGCGCAGCGCATTAAAGGCTATCGCGCAGAAGAGATCGTCGGGGAGCATTTCTCGCGCTTCTATTCCCCAGAGGCCGTGCAGAGCGGTTGGCCTCAATACGAGCTACAGCAAGCCGCGAAGTACGGTCGGTTCGAGGACGAGGGCTGGCGGATCCGCAAGGACGGCTCGAAGTTCTGGGCGAACGTGGTCATTACCGCGCTCAAAAGCGAGTCCGGACAGTTAGAGGGGTTCGCGAAGATTACGCGCGACCTGAGCGAGCGCAAGGCGCACGAGGAGGCGTTGCGCCGAAGCGAAGAGCGCTTTCGCTTGTTCATGGAGGCCGTCACCGACTACGCCATCTTCATGCTCGACGCCAACGGCTATGTCCTAACATGGAACGCCGGCGCGCAACGCATCAAAGGCTACCTGCCGGACGAAATCATCGGCCAGCACTTTTCGCGTTTCTATCCGCCGGACGTCGTCGCGAGCGGGTGGCCCGAGCACGAGCTGCAGGAGGCCGTCGAAAAGGGCGTCTACCGGGAAGAAGGTTGGCGCGTGCGGAAGGACGGCTCGCAGTTCTGGGCGGATGTCGTCGTCACAACGCTGCGAGATCCGGCGGGACAGCTGTACGGCTTCGCCACGATCACGCGTGATCTGACCGAGCGCAAACGCGCGGAGGCAGTCGAGGAGCACGGCGCGCGCCGCGAGGAGCTGCTCGATGCGGAGCGTGCAGCACGAATGGAAGCGCAGCGCGCGGCGCGCAGCAAGGATGAGTTTCTTGCCACGTTGTCCCATGAGCTGCGCACGCCGCTCAACGCGATCCTCGGGTGGGCGCAGATTCTGCAAAGATCGGGCGCGCTCACTGCCGACGACGTGAAACGGGGAATGGACGCGATCGAGCGCAATGCGCGTGCGCAGGTCCACCTGATCGACGAACTGCTCGATCTCAGTCGGATCCTGGCCGGGCGGGTCACCCTGGATGTGCAACCCCTGATGCTGATCGACATCGTTCAGGGCGTCGTGGAATCGGCGGAACCGGCCGCACGAACCAAAGGCATTCGACTGGAAAAGATCCTCGACCCTCAAGCCGGGCCGGTGTCGGGCGATCCCGTGCGCCTGCAGCAGATCGTGTCGAACCTGGTCAGCAACGCGATCAAGTTCACGCTCAGGGGCGGGCGGGTCCAGGTCCTGTTGGAGCGGGTGAACTCGCACATCGAGTTGACGGTCAGCGATACGGGCATCGGCATCGCGCCGAGCTTCCTACCGCAGGTGTTCGACCGCTTTTCGCAAGAGGATAGTTCCGCGAGCAGAGTCCATGGGGGGCTCGGGCTCGGGCTCGCGATCGCGAAGCAGCTCGTCGAGCTCCACGGCGGCATTTTGCGCGCCAAGAGCGCCGGCGAAGGGCGCGGGGCCTCGTTCATCGTCAATCTCCCCCTCATCGTCGCCGCGCCACAACGCGAATCGGATCGTTTTCATCCGACGCATTCCGCGGCTCCGGAGGCCCAGACGCCCCTTCCCAAGCTCGATGGCGTCCGCGTCCTCGTGGTGGACGACGAGCGTGATGCTCGTGATCTCATCCGTCGCGTGTTGGAGGAGCATGGTGCGGTGGTCAGCGCTGTCGCTTCCGGTCGGGAGGCGCTACGCGCGCTTGCGGCCGAACCGCCGGATGTGCTGTTGAGCGACGTCGGGATGCCCGGCATGGACGGTTACCAGTTCATGCGATCGGTCCGTGCGAGCGATTCGGACTACCGCCGGGTTCCGGCGATCGCGCTGACCGCGTTCGCCCGCAGCGAGGATCGCAAGAAGGCGCTCCTTGCAGGGTATCAATCGCATCTCGCGAAGCCGTTCGACATCGCCGAGCTCGTGATCATGGTGGCCGGGTTGGTCGAGCGAACCGCGAGTCGATAGGTAGCTTTGATCCTCGTGCTGCCCTTGCTGGAGGTGTCCCATGACGAAGATCGGTGAGATGGCCATCGGTTTGATCCTTTTCACCGTCTGCGGAGCACTCGTGGCGCACGCGGCTCCCTCGAGTCAACCAGGCGCCGCCACGACCTCACCGCCGCAGCTCGCGCAGGCGCCTGCACCTCCCCCCGCCCCTGCAGCGACGCCCGACGCAACCACTGGCAAAGCGGCCTACTACGGCAAGAAATTCCAGGGCCGCAAGACCGCGAGCGGCGAGCCCTTCGACATGAACAAGCTCACCGCGGCGAGCAATGACCATCCCTTCGGGACCAAGCTCAAGGTCACGAACGTCGCGAACGGCAAGTCGGTCGAGGTCCGCGTGAACGACCGCCTCACGGGCGGGGACCGCATCGTCGACCTCTCCTATGCGGCCGCACAGCAGATCGGCATGGTCAAGGCGGGGCTCGCCGAGGTGAAGGTGGAGGTGAGCGCCCCCGCGCCGCAGAAGAAGAATCGCTGACTTCGGTCGCCGCGCGCGCATTCCTCGCCGGCGCCGCCGACCGGTCTTGCGACCTTACGGCGCCTTCGAGGCCTCACCGCGTCCGAGCTTGTCGGGAAGGGCTTGCCCCACCGGAACGAAGTCGAGCGAGATCGAATTGATGCAATAGCGCTGGTGGTTCGGCGGCGGGCCATCCGGGAAAACATGGCCTTGGTGGCTGCCGCATCGCGCGCAGCGGATTTCGGTTCGCACCATGCCGTAGCTGGTGTCCCTCACGAGGGTCAAGTGATTCTCGGCGAACGGGGCCGTGAAGCTCGGCCAGCCGGTGCCGCTCTCGAATTTTTCGGTCGCCGCGAACAACGGCAGGCCGCACAGCTTGCAGCAGTACGTGCCGGCCTGCTTGTTGTTGAGCAGCGTCCCGCAGAATGGAGCTTCGGTCCCATGCTTCAACAGCACGTCGCGTTCCTCCCTCGTGAGTCCCGCTTCGAGGTCTCGGCGCTGTTCGGTGGAGGGTGGAGAAAGGTCAAACCCCGGGGCGTTGGGGGCATTGGCAGAGGACATCGGGGGTAGGCTCCTTGGGCGTTTGCCGTGGTGGTCGGATATTCTCCGTCACCTTAAGCGTGATCTGCCATATTTCAGTGTGTTAGGTAAGCCAATGCCCAGCCCTGCCGCTACGCAATCGGACGCCTGGCCGGACCTGCCCCTCGTGGCGTGGAGCGAGACTTACGCGACTTTGCACCTGTTCACCCAGATCGTCGGCAAGGTGCGCCTCACGCAATGTCCGTGGATGAATCACTCCTGGGATGTCACTCTCTACGTCACGGCGCGCGGGCTGACGACCTCGCTAATCCC
>DATFVZ010000049.1:0-37238 GCA_035259785.1 Gemmatimonadales bacterium | reverse complement strand
CCGCCGATGCGGGGAACCGACCTGAAGCTGTTTCACGTGGTCCGCCGCCGGCCACCGCGGTCGGCGATGAACGAGCGCGGCGGCGATGTGCTGGCGGAGCTCAAAGATCATGATTACCGCTACGTCTCGAATCTGACCCCGCGCCGCTACCAAGGGCTGACCGACCCGCACGACCTTGTGCTCGAACTGGATGAACGGGCAGGCGCGCCGGGGACGTACCTGTTCCTGCGCGGCTGGATCTTCCCGTCCGACGCGAGCATCAACGTGGCGCTCTCCCAGCAGAAGGCGCTCAAGTCAGAAATGCCCGTCATCGAAGTGCGCGATGCGCGCGGGCAATGGGTGTCGCGCGGGATGGTCGGATTCCCGGCGGGCAAGGATAAGACGATGGTGATCGATCTGGCGGGAATTTTCCCGACACGCGACCGCCATGTGCGGATCCGAACCAGTATGGCGGTTTACTGGGATCAGGCGTCGGTGACTGAGGCGGCGGCGGTGGTCACGCGGACGATGACAACACTAACGCCCGCGGCGGCCGTTCTGCATTTCCGCGGATTCTCGCGGATGTACCGGCGCGGCGGGCGGTACGGTCCGCATTGGTTCGACTACGCCGACGTCACGCGCGAGTCGCCCTGGCGTCCCATCACCGGCGCGGCGACGCGGTTCGGAGATGTGCTGCCGCTGTTAGAGCGCAGCGACGATCAGTACATCGTGATGGTGCCCGGCGATGAGGCGACCGTCGAGTTCGACGCCGCCGCGCTGGAGGAGCTGCGGCCAGGGTGGACGCGCACCTTCTTCTTATATAGTGACGGCTGGATCAAAGACTCCGATCTCAACACGGCCCACGGAACGACTGTCGAGCCGCTTCCATATCACGCGGTCACGTCCTATCCGTACGCGCCCGGCGACGCATACCCCACGGATTCCGCGCGTCAGCGCTATCTGCGCGAGTACAACACGCGAGTCATTGGGCACCCCCGCCAGGTCCAGTAGCCCTCATGGGTTCCGGGTCGCAGGCACTGGAGGGGGAGCCGCGGGGGCCCCTGACGCGGGACGAATCCGAATCGCCTGTCCACCGCCCCGTGCGAGATTGATCCGCAGACTCGAGTTCCGCGTCACGGTCCGCCGCGAAATCGCGACCGGCGTGGGATTGGTGAGCCAGTTGGCGCCTGGGCCGTCGGCATAGATCTCAGCCGTGTAGCTCCTGCCGCGCTCGAGGAACGTGAGTGGCACGTTGAAGGTGCGCGCCTGTTCGTCGGTGATCGCGCCCAGGAACCACTGGGGGCTGTTCTTCTGGCGGCGGGCGACGATCACGTAGTCTCCGATCTTCCCGTCGATCACGCGCGACGTGTCCCAATCCACCGCGACGTCCTTGATGAATTGGAACGCCGGCTGGCCCTCGTAATTCTCCGGCAAATCGGCGGCCATCTGCAGCGGTGAATAGATCACCACGTACAACGCGAGCTGCTTCGCGAGCGTGGTGCGCACGCGGGACTCTTCGTTGGTGCGCGCGGGGCCGGTCTTGGTGCGCAGGATGTCGAAGATGCCCGGTGTAAAATCCATCGGGCCCGCGAGCAACCGCGTAAAGAACAGGATCGTTTCGTGCTCGGGAGGATTGCCGCCCTCGCCGCTCCAGGCGTTGTACTCCTGGCCGCGCGCCCCTTCGCGGCTCATCATGTTGGGATAGGTGCGGCGCTCGCCGGTATCGTGAATTGGCTCGTGCACGTCGAGCATGATGTGATGCTGCGCGGCCTTCTCGATCACGTGCCGGTAGTGATTGACCATGAACTGGCTCCAGTGCGAGTGGCCTTCACTGGTCATGTCGGTCACATAGCCGGACTTGATCGCATCGAGCCCAAGGTGCTCATACATCGAGAATGCGCTGTCGATCTGGCGCTCGTAGTTCTGGATCCCGCCTGACGTTTCGTTGTGCACGATCAGATGCACGCGTTTGGACTTGGCGTAGCGCGCGAGCTCGACGATGTCGTAGTCGGGATAGGCTTGCGTGAACGAGAACGCGTTGCGGTTCTGGATCCAGTCGCCGTCCCAGCCGATGTTCCAGCCCTCGACCAGCACGCCGCCAAACCCGTTTTTCGCCGCGAAGTCGATGTAGTGCTTCGTGGTCTCCGTCGTGGCTCCGTGCTTCGCGCCCGAGCTCCACGTCATCGTGCCGATGTGCATGCCCCACCAGATGCCGACGTACTTCATCGGCTTGATCCAGTCGGTTTCCGCAATGACACTCGGCGGATTGAGGTTGAGGCCGAGGACCGAAGGCGAGAGATCGGTAACCCGATCGGCCACCTGGATAGTGCGCCACGGCGTCACGAAGGGCGTCGTGCCGCGGACCTTCACGCCATCGGCGTGGGGCGCGAGGTCGACGCGCAGCGTGCGGCTCTCCATCCTCGGGCCCCGGATGTTCATGCGGGCGTAATTCACGAGGTTTGCTTCGTGGAGCACGATGAAGGTCTTGCCGTCGAGCGTTTCCATCGTGATCGGCGTCTGCACGCTGTCCAGCGTGCTGACGGGCTGCGAGGAGTACAGCTGCTCGGAGCGGTCGAGGCGTGGCCGGTTGGAGGGGATGGACCAGGCGCGCGAGTTGTCGGCCATGGCGAATTCCGTCAGCTCGTCCATGATCTCGAATTCGCCGAGGCTGGGCTGCGCCGGAAACTCGTAGCGGAACGCCACGCCGTCGTTGAACGCGCGCACAGCGAGCGTAAACTGACGCTTGGGCCCGTTGTTCTCCTGCACCGACACCTTCAGCTCGTTGTAATGGTTGCGCACGCGCCGCACTTCGCCCCAGGGCTGCGTCCAGGTCTCGTCAAAGGTGCTGCGGCTCGAATCGACGATGCCGAGTGAGTCGCGCAGCGGCGGCTGGCCGCGGAACTGAAATCCCAGCCGCGATGGAGTCAGCAGGGAGCGGCCATCCCGCTGCACCGCATAGTACAGCGTGCCTTCGCGCGTGCCCACGACGACGACGTTGCGGCGGTCGGGTGAAGCCACGCGCAGCTGCGCGTCGACCCTCAGGGGAAACATGAGCAACGCAGCGAGTACGAAAGTCCTCATCGATGACTCCGGCGTGATGTATATTCTGCTGTTGAGTTCACCTATCAGGGGATGCGCATGAACCAGTCAACCATCCGTCCCTTTTGCTTCGTCCTGCTGCTCCTGCTCCCCGCTTGTTCCGGCAATTCATCCGGCACCCGCTCGGCGCGCCCGACGGGGTCCGGGATCGTCATCACCGCCGAGGACATCGAACATTCACCGGGGATGTCGATCGAGCAGCTCCTCATGGCTAAGGTGCCGGGCCTGGCGTTCGGGCGCACCGAACAAGGGTACACGGTCATCACCTTCCGCGGCGGCTCGACCACGTTCATGGGTGATAAAGCCGTGCTGGTAGTGGTCAACGGGATTGCCCTTGGCCCCGGCGGCGCCGACAACCTGCATGCGATCAATCTGCGTGACATCGAAACCATCACGGTGCTGCGCGACGCTGCCATGACGGCCCAATACGGGACGCGAGGAGCCAACGGCGTAATACTCATCCGAACCAAGCAGGGCTAGCGGTCTTCGGGCGCGGGCGGCCCGGAAGAAGAGCGGCCGATCGTTGTTGCGCGCGACGATGTAGAGATCGCCGCTGCGTGTCCGCAGCCGCTGGATATCCCGCGCGGCTCCGGGGACGAAAAACCCGCTCTCCATCGCTCGCACGGGCGTGAACCCACCGCGTCCGTCGCCACGCAGGAACAGTCCGTAGCTCGCGCTCATCCGGCCGATAGCCGGCTGCACGCCGTCGAAATTCCCCGCCAGCAACAGATCGAGCTTGCCGTCGCGATCGAAATCGCCCGCCAGCATGCCATATACGGGGGCAATCTGCGCCTCGCGGGGGAGGGGCACCAGCGTGAACGATCCGTCGCCATTGTTGCGCGCCAGCGCGGTCGCAAAGGTTTCGGCCTGCCGGACCACCGCGCCCGTGAGCTCTTCTCCGAAGACCTGCTCGACGGTCTTGCCGGCATAATCGGAGTACTTCGGGAAACGGGGCTTCAGATACGGCAGCACCGCGGTGAGCTCATCGCGTAACGCGAGCGGATACGACTTGCCGTTCTCGTAGTACGTGAGGACCTGCTCGCGGAAACCATTCCCATCGAAGTCCTTGATGTACATTCGCGTAGGCTCGGCCGGTGACGCATGCAACCGGGTGTTCAGACCCAAGTTGCCAAGTGCAAGATCGATGCGACCATCGCCATCGAAATCACCCGCCACAACGCGGGTCCACCAACCCGCGCTATGCTCGAATCCCTTCGTCTCGACGCGGACGAGCTTCGTGGCGGCGTTGTGGAACACCGTGATCGGCATCCATTCACCCACGACGACGAGGTCGAGCCGGCCGTCCCGGTCGATGTCGACCCACTGGGCATCCGTGACCATCCCGATCTGGCCCAGCTCCGGGGCGACCTGGTCCGTGACGTCGACAAGCCGGCCATTGGCGCCGCGGCGCAGCAGGCTGCTGGCAGGACTGATGCCGTAGTGTCCGACGGAGACGCGGCCACCGACGAACACGTATTCGGGTGAGACGGCGACGCGCGAGCCGCTGTTGAACAGCGGTGGCAGCATGGTCTGAGTCTTCCGCAGGTTGCCTCGTCCATCGCCGAGATAGAGACGATCTTCGAGCGTTGGCGCGAGACTCGAGAACTCGTTGCCGCCGGTCACGACGTACAGGTCCTGCTGGCCGTCGCCGTTCGCGTCGAAGAAAGCGGCACCCAGATCCTCCGACAAACGATCGGTCTCGAAGACGCTCAGATTGGCGGAGACGAACGTCCCGTTCGGTCGCTGCACGTAGAGTGCGCTGGATTGTCCCCTCGCGCCTCCAATGAAAAAATCGTCCAGGCCGTCGCCATTCACGTCGCCGACGGTCACGAAGGGCCCTTCGGTCGACATCAGCTTCGGCATCAACGGTTCGCGATTGAAGTCCACGAACTCATTTTCGCGGTGAACGAAGTCGACACCGATTTGGGTCGTGACATCCTTAAACAGCGTTGGACGGTTGGACGGTCGGAAGGTTGGACGAGTGGCGGCCTGCGAATCCCGCTCGCGGATCGTGAGCCGTCGGTTCGTGCCGACGTGAGTCATGCCGCTCGTGCGCCCATTGGGCCAATCGACGGTGAGCGAGTCCAACGTATCGATCGTGCCCACGCCGAACGTCAGCGTGTAGTCGACGCTCGATTGGAACCCGCGCGTCGGCGCGAGCTCCTGCACGAGCTGTTGGGTGCGTGCACGGAGTGTCACGCGCGCGCCGATGGCAAATGGATTGCTGCCCTCGCCCTCCAGCCGCACCTGGAGAAAGCGGTTCTCGGGGAGTTGCGCGCGCGCATTGTTGCGATAGATGAACGCCTCGTCATCGACGTTGTTGACCACGAGATCGAGTGCTCCATCGCCGTCGAGATCGCCGTACGCGGCGCCATTCGAGAAGCTCGGCAGGTCCAGACCCCACTCGGCGCTGGCGTTCGTGAAGGTGAGATCGCCGTCGTTCCGAAACGCATAGTCGGGCAGCTTGGTCGAGCTCATGGCTTTGATCAGGCTCATGAAATCGACGCGCCGCGTCCCGCCGCCGGTCGCGTCCCGCAAGGTCTGATCGCTGCCGAGAAACGCGAGGTAATCCTGCTGCGTCACGTCGTGCACCAGTCCGTTCGCGACGAAGATGTCCTTGTTCCCGTCGAGATTGAAATCGGCAACGAGTGCAGCCCAGCTCCAGTCGGTTCGCGCCACGCCGCCGAGCCACGCGACGTCGCTGAATGTGCCGTCGCCGTTGTTGTGCTGGAGGGTGTTGCGCATGAGCTGATGGTCGAACCCCTCGCGCGCTTTGGCCTCGTAGAGCTCCCAGGGCTCGAACGAGGATGTCGTTTTGAGGCGATAGTCGTCCTCGGGAAGCATGTCGGACGTGTAGATGTCGGGCCAGCCGTCATTGTCGACGTCCGCGATGTCGACGCCCATCGAGAAGTAGCTGGAGACGGGCATGGCGTGATCGAGCACCTCGTCGAACGTGCCGTTGCCCTTGTTGAGATAGAGGTAGTCGCGCTCGAAGAAATCGTTCGCTACGTACACATCGGGGCGGCCGTCTCGATTGACGTCGCTCACAGCAATTCCCAGCCCGAAACCAATTTCGGGTCCGTAGATGCCGGCCTGCTCACTCACATCGGCGAAATGGCCTGCATCGTTGCGGTAGAGCCGGTGGCCGCCAAGCGGATCGCGCAGCGACCTCATGTTGTGGACGGCGATGCTCGAAACGGGCTTTGGAGAATTGCGGATTAGGAAGAGGTCCAGGTCCCCATCGCCGTCGTAGTCGAAGAACGCCGCCTGCGTGGAGTAGCCTGTGTCGGCGATTCCGTAGGCCGCCGCCATCTCGCGGAACGTGGGAACGCCGTCGCGCAGGCCTTGATTGATGTACAGCGTGTTCGCGCGGGTCGCGCCCGACTGGAGACCGGCGTGGCAGACGTAGATGTCGAGTTTCCCGTCGCCGTTCACGTCGGCCAGGGTGACGCCGGTAGTCCAGCGGCCCCCCCCCTCCTCCCGGACTCCGGCGGCCTCGGTGACGTCCCGGAAGCGAAAGCCCCCGAGGTTCAGGTAGAGGTGCGGACCGTCCTGGTTCGACGTGAGCACGAGCTCGGGCAAGCTATCACCGGTCAGGTCGCCGATCGCAACGCCGCCACCGTTGTAATAGTTGCGGTATTTGAAGACGTTGGCGTCGCGGGTTTCGGTGAGGTGATTCGCGAAGTCGACTCCGGTGTAGCTGGACGGCATGCGAGTGAACAGCCTGCGGTCCGCGGCGGGTGGTGCTGTATCGGCTCCCTTGGCTGGCGCACGAGAGCAGGCGGAGACTGCCAGGATAAGAAGCAGAAGGGGCGCAGCACGCTGCGCCCCTTCTTGGTGATACGCCTTCAGCAACTAGTACCCGTCATTCTGCGTCAGCAGAGGGTTGGCATCGATCTGTGACTGTGGAATCGGCATCAGGACGAAATTGGCCGGGCTCGTCCCGGTTTTGAACTCAAACGGCGCGGTGTATCTGCCAAAGCGCACGAGGTCCTGCCGGCGCTTCGCTTCTCCCGTGAACTCGAACGTCCGCTCGAGCAGGAGGGTGTTGAGCGTAACGCTGCTGAGTGTGTCCGTCGCATACGCCCGCGCGCGCACGGCCCGAATGAGCGCGAGCGGCGCCGGTGCCCCAGTCGCTCCATTCAGTTCCGCTTCGGCCTTGATGAAATACATCTCGGCGAGGCGCAACCAAGCGAAGTCGTTACCGTTGTCCTGCGCCACGTGCTTGGTGGAGGCCGGCCACTTGTAAATGCGTGTGCCCTCCCCTTCCGTCGCGGCCGTGACGTTCGCGATTATCGGCGTGAAGACCAGTGGGTTGCCCGACCGGTCGTTTACGGGACTGCCGGTCTCGACGTTGACCTGCGGTCCTACGAGGAAGATTCCGCGCCGCCGATCGGCTGCGTCGAACGCGTTGTAGGTCTGGGCGGTCGCCGAGAATCCGTTCCAGGGCCCGGGGGTGAACTGATTGTAGTGCAGCGCCCGCATCACGAAGTTGAGCCCGAGGCCCGCTTCGTCGGCGAACTTGATGACGAAGATATTCTCTTTGGATGTGCCGTTGTCGGAACGGAACGGCTTGGGGAACGAATCAGCCAGCGCGTAGGCTGCGGTCGACAGAATCACGCTGTCCGCCCGATCCTTCGCCGCCTGACAGGCGCCCAGCCCGCCCGCGACCGTGACTCCGGTGCAGGCGTTGTAGGCTGTCGCGTTGATGCCGACGTCCTTGGTGAACACCCCGGCGTTGATGTACATGTTCGCCAGCAGGGCATCGACGGCGCCCTTGGTAATGCGACCGTTGTTGCCCGCATCCCAGGTGACCGGGAGCGATGTCCGCGCATCGAGCAGCTCTGTCTCGATGAACGTGAAGAGCTCAGCGCGCGTAGCTCGCGCGCGGGGCGTGATCTCGCTGGTCGTGGCGATCGGCACGCCACCGAACAGATCCATCAGGACGTAATAGTAGAAGGCCCGCAGGTACCGAGCCTCGGCTTGCATCGTGGCCAGGTTGGGCACGCTCGAACTTGCCGTTCCGTCGAGCACGCCGTTTGCGCGCGCCACGCCCGCGTACGCCGTATTCCAGGCCCCGTTCATGAAACTCAAGGTTGCCGGACTGCTGGCGGTCCATTGCTGGCGGTGTGTCTCCAGCCACGTCCCGTTGTCATACCAGTCCTGGCCGCGAGTCGGCACGACCATTTCGTCCGTGCTGATCTCGCTGAGGTTGTAGTAGTCATCGACTGTGCCGCGCAGCTGCGCGTACACGCCGGCCAGCGCCGCCTTGACCTCTCCTTCCGTGCGGAAGAAGTTGCCCGGCGAGATCGCGCTGGGCGGCGTTTCGTCGAGATTCGTGCAACCCTGCACAGGCACGAGCAGCAACGCGCACAGCCCGGCCATCCCGATCGACGAAACCACGAACGTTCGCTTCATGTGTTCGACCTCCTCAAAAGACGAAGCGGATCCCGCCGGTCACCAGGCGGGGCCGAGGATAGCTAAGATAATCGACGCCACGCGAGGCGAGACCCGCATTGGCGTAGACCTCTGGATCAAGACCCGAGTAACCGGTCAGCGTCAGCAGGTTATCGCCCGACACGTAGACCCGCGCGCTGCGCGCGTTCCGCGTCAGCATCGGCAAGTCGAGGTTGTACTCCAGCGTGATGTTCTGCAGCCGGACAAATGACGCACTCTCAACCCACCGCGATGAAAAGATCGCCGGCTCGTGCAGCCCGGTCGGATCCGAAAGCGCCGGCCTCAAGAAGTTCTTGTCCTGAAGCGCATTGCCCTTGGTCGAATATACCAGCGCGGTGTTGTTGAAGACGTCCAGCCCCATCGCCCCGCGAATCAGGAAGCTGAGGTTCCACTTGCCCTTGTTCAGCGCGTTCGTCAGTCCGAACGAGAAGTCGGGGTTCGCATTGCCGATAATGGCGTAATCGCTGGCTTGCGGCGTCGTGGTCTGACCGTTGGTGCAACCGCCGCTCGTTCCCGCGCACCGGAACAACTGCTTCCCGTTCGCGTCCACGCCGAGGAACACCGGTCCGAAGAACGTTCCCAACGGCTGCCCGGGCATGATCCGCTGCGACCACTGGTCGGACTGACCCTGGCCGCTCACCGACCCTGAGCGCAGGAACGTGTACGGTCCGAGATCCTCGACTTTGTTCCGGTAGGTGGCGAACACCAGCCCGGTGCGCCACGTCATCGAGGGCTTCGACACGGCGAGCCAGTCCAGCGACAGCTCGAAGCCACTGTTCTTGAGCTTGCCGACGTTCTGGAGGCTGGTCGAGGAGAATGCCGGCGGCGGAACCTGGACATTGAGCAGCAGGTCCGACGTATTCTTCACGTAGTAGTCGATCGAGCCGGCGAAGCGGTTGCCGCCGAGCCCGAAGTCGATACCCACGTTGTATTGATCCGTCTGTTCCCACTTCAGATCGGGATTGCCGTTGCCGGTCGGAATCACGCCGTTCGCGGGAGCGTCACCCCACGGATAATTCGCTCCCGAGCCGCCCTGATAGGTCACGAGAGATTGATAGGGCGCGATTCCAGGGTTGCCCTGACGTCCCCAGCCCAGCCGCAGGCGCAGGTCCGAGAACGGCGAGCCGCTCATGAAGTTTTCGCTACTGAGCTTCCACGACCCGGAGATTCCGGGGAACGCCGCCCACTTGTGCCCCTGGGCGAATTTGGACGATCCGTCGTAGCGCAGAATGCCGGTCAGGAAGTACTTGTCCTTGATACCGACGTTCGCTCTCGACAGGAACGACACGAGCTTCCAGTCCTGCGCGAAGGACGAGTCGTTCCGCGTCCTCGCAGCGCCCAGGTTATTGAAGCTGAACGCGTCGGTGATGAAGCCGATGCCCTCGGCCATGAAGAGGTTGCTGGTGAACTTGTTGTACTCGTAGCCGCCCAGGACGTCGAGCGTGTTGTTGTCACCGAACGGCTTGTTGTAGGTGAGCAGCGTCTGAATCGTCCCGGTGGTGTTGTCGAGATCGTACTGACGCGCGAGCCCACCGCCCAGCGCCTGGCCTACCGGGTTCTCGTTCGGATAATACAGCTGGCGCGAGCCGCCCGAGTGGTCGCCGCCCAGCGTCACGTGCGCCGTGAGTCCGGTGGCGAGGTCATAGTCAGCCGTGGCGTTCCCGATCACGCGCGAAGTCGAGCCTTCATCAGAAACCTGATTCGCGAGCGCGACAGGATTGCGCACCGACGTCGAGCCGACGACCTCGTAATAGTGGGTGCCCGTCGAATCGGTTACCATCACCGGCTTCGTGGGATTGAAGATGGCGACGTTCTGGAAGACGCCGCCCTCGAAGCCGCCGGTCTGTTCGAAGGTGATGTATTTGTTATTCACGCGCGACGCGGTGATGTTGACCCCGAAACGCAGCTTGTTATCGAATGCATTGTGCGTCGCGTTCAGAGCGCCTTGCAACCGCTCGAGGCCGTTTGCGATCGCCACGCCCGGCTGATTCATGTAGTTGAGCGAGGCGCGATACCGCGTGTCTTCACCGCCACCGGTGAACGACACGTCGTAATTCTGAGTGACCGCCGAGCGCGTTACCTCCTTCTCCCACGCCGTGTTCGCGCTGCCCAGATTCGCGGCGTGCTGAGGATCGAGGCCGCGCGCGGAATCGACCGGGATGCCGGCGGCAGTATCCGTATTGAAGAGCGCGACCTGGTCTGTCACGAACGACCGGTACTCGGAGCCGTTCAGCACGTCGAGGCTCTTCGCGGCTGAGGCCGCGGCGACGTATGCGCTGAATTCAACGGTCGGCCCGCCGCCCTTCGTCCCCTTCTTCGTCTCGATCAGGACCACGCCGTTGGCCGCGCGGCTGCCGTAGATCGCGGTGCTGGAGGCGTCTTTGAGAATGGTGATCGAGGCGATGTCTTGCGGATTGAGCATGTTGAGCGGATTGCGTGCCGGCGGAGCCTGGCCACCGATGCCATAGCTCGGCGGCTCGGTCGGCACGTTGATCACGGGGACACCGTCGATCACATACAGCGGCTCATTCGTATTACTGATCGAGCTGCCGCCGCGAATGAGAATCTGCGAGCCGGCGCCCGGCTCACCGTTGTTCTGAATAATTTCCACTCCTGCGGCGCGGCCTTGCATCATCTGATCGACGTTGGTCTTCACGCCGACGTTCGCTGCGGCGGCATCAACCGTCGACACCGCGCCGGTGACAGCCTCGCGCCGGGTGGTGCCGTAGCCCGTCACGACGACCGCCTCGAGCAACGACGCTTGCGGCACAAGTCCGAGCTGTACGTCGGACGTCGCGCCGGCAGTTACCGTGACCGACTGCTGCACGGGAGCGTATCCGATGCGCGTCGCGCGCACGACGTGCGTGCCCGCGGGAACATCGAGACTGAAGCTCCCATCAGTGCCGGTCTGTGCTTCGCGCTGGAGTGCATCGATTCGGACGGTGACGCCTTGGAGGGCTTGCTGTGTGGTACTGTCTTTGACTTGTCCTCTGATGGTGCCGTTCTGGGCGGCGAGGCCCGTCGTCGTGGCGACCAGGAGGGCGAGAGCGGGAAGGGCGGTTCGAACGAAGCGCATCGATATGACCTCGGAATGACGGTTATCCGTCCGAAATGCCGCAGGGTCCGGCCCTTGTCAAGGGTGACCTTGGGGCGGAGTATCTACGGCCATGTTGCTGGCCTTTTTGTTGGTGATGCAGAGTGCATCGGCACGGGAAGCTCCGCCGGTGCTGCAATTCCCGACCCCCGGACTTGATGATCCTGCCGCCTACGAGGGCTATGCGGCTCGCGTATATCGCGACTCGCGCCGCAACGCGGTGGAGATCTACATCGACGGCAAGACCGGCCGGGTGGTGCATCTGTGGGCTGATGCGCTCAATGAGAGTATCGGATTCACTGTACGAGACTCCGCCGGTCACGGCGCGGTCACTTTCGGCGAAGCGAAAGCGTCGGTGTGGAGCAGCGGCGTTCGGCGGAGTTTGCTCTACTCGCTGACCGTGCCCGCCGATCGGCCCATTCAAATCGGACAGCTCCTGCTCGGGTCCATGCGCGTCGAGCGCGATTTTGGCTACGCCGGCCGCGTGAACGATCCGATCGATGCCCCAACGTTCGTGCCCCAAGAGTTCCGACAGCTCGCCGAGCGACTCGACAGCGCACATCTCCGGCGGCTCGAGCCCACCATCTCGGTGACACCGGCGACATGGCGAGTTCGGGTGAGCCAGCCCAGTCTGGACGGCAAGAACCACCTCGCCGTCACGTTTACGAGTGACGCGCGTCTGTCTCGTGTCTCGGTCCGTAATCGGGTGGTGACGGTCCGGCCGCTTCGAGCTGCCGGGTCCGAACCATTGACCATCGGTGTCGAAATCACGACCGATGGCGCGCCGCTCGAGCCGTTGACCCGGCAACAAATCTTCAACCAGGCGTTTCGCCGCTTCGCCGATTCAGCGCAATCGCCCCGGCTCGAGCGCGAGATTCGCGGCTTCGAGCTGCTCAGCTCCAAGCAGAAGCTCATGGCGGGTCTGCCGACGTACGCGACGTATTTCGGCAGGGACATGCTGATGACGGCGCTGCTCATGACGCCGGTATGGTCCGACACGATGGCGGAGTTTGTGATGGGCGCCGCGCTGGCAAAACTGTCGCCCGACGGAGAGGTGAGTCACGAAGAAGCGCTCGGCGGCCAGGCGATTCGGGAGAACGGCGCGGAATTCCTCAAGACCGGCGACACCACGCTCTTGAAAAACCTTCAGGCCACGCGAGAGAACTACTGGATGGTCGATGACGACTTCCAGCTGCCCGTCGTAGCAGGCAGGTATTTCGCGGACGCGAGTGTGCCGCACGCCCGCAAACAACGCTTCGTCGCGCGCTGGGGCAGCGCACTGCGCAAGAATCTCGCGTATGTGGCGCGAGCGGCGGCGCCGTACGCGCGCGAGCAGAATGCCACGAACCTCGTGAGCTTCAAGCGCGATCCGGACGGCTGGTGTCATCCGGGAAGTTGGCGCGACAGTCGTGTCGGATACGCGGGCGGCTGCTTTGCATTCGACGTCAACGTGGTATGGGTGCCGCACGCTCTCCTCGCAATGGGCGTGATCGATAGCGTCCTGCGGCAACTGGGTGAGCCGGGTCTCGAACAGGCGGATGACGTGCGGCGTGCGGCGCAGGTCTGGAGCGGAGCGATTCGACATTTCATGGTGACGCTGACGCCCGAGGAGGTGCAGGCTCGCGTCCGCGCAAAACTGGCATCGCTTCAAGAGCCGGAGCGCGGCTACTGGGACGCTGTGCTCACGCGCTCCGGTTATCAGCCGGACACGCTCCGCTTTCCCGCCGTGTCGCTCGACAGCGCCGGCAATCCGATTCCGGTTATGAGCACCGATCCCGCGATGTGGTTGTTGCTCCAGCGCCAGGAGGACGCGCAGGAGAGTGAGCTGCTGCGACCTTTCCTCTTACCATATCCGATCGGGCTGTTCATCGAGGGTGTCGGCCTGGCGGTCGCGAACGACACCTATGCGCCACCGGCCGTTTGGGAGATGTATGCGCGCGACCTCTACCATTCGCCGCGCGTGGTGTGGGGCCGCGAGGTGAACACGTTCGTTGCGGCCCTGGCGCAGCATGGCCGTAATCGCCCGGGCGCGATCGATTCGGTGCGCACCGCCGTGGCGCAGTCCGGTTTGCAGTACGCCGAGTTGTGGAGCTACCGGTTCGAGAATGGAGCGCTGCGTCCGGTTCGCTACGGCGCAGCCTCCGATGTGCAGCTGTGGACTCTCGCCGACATTGCCGTTCAATACCTCCTCAACACCTCGAGGCCCGCGCAATGAGCAACCTGCACTTCTTCGACTTGCTGTTCATCGCCGCGTACTTCTTGATCCTGGCCGGGATCGGCTACTGGGCGGCACGGCGCGAGAAGCAGGTGAGCTCCGACTACTTCCTCGCGGCCCGCGACGTGGGGTGGTTCGCGGTCGGCGCCAGCCTGTTCGCGTCGAACATCGGCAGCGAGCACCTGGTGGGTCTTGCGGGGGCGGGCTCCTCGACCGGACTTGCGGTCGGCCACTTCGAGTGGCTCGCGTGCTTGATCCTGCTGCTCCTGGGCTGGCTGTTCGTGCCGTACTACCTGAAGAGCGGCGTCTACACGATGCCGGAGTTCCTGGAGAAGCGGTACAACCCGGCGGCGCGGACGTACTTCACGTGGGTGTCGGTGATCGGTTACGTCCTCACGAAGATCAGCGTGACGCTGTACGCGGGTGGCGTGGTGATTCGCGCAGTCACCGGTTGGGACTTCTACACCGCCGCGATCGTCCTCATCGTCGTCACCGGGCTGTATACGATCTTCGGCGGACTGCGCGCCGTGGTCTACACGGAAGTGCTGCAGGCGATCGTGCTGATCCTGGGCTCGGCGACGCTGATGATCATCGGATTGCAGCACGTCGGCGGATTCGCCGCCCTGCAGTCAAAAGTGCCCGCCGGGTTCTTCTCGATGTGGAAGCCGGTCAGCGATCCCGACTTTCCGTGGACCGGGATCATCTTCGGCGCACCGATCCTCGGCATCTGGTACTGGTGTACGGATCAGCACATCGTGCAGCGCGTCCTCGCCGCAAAAGGGATTTCGCAGGCGCGCACGGGAACGATCTTCGCAGGATACCTGAAGATTCTTCCCGTGTTCATCTTCGTGCTGCCGGGTGTGGTTGCCGCGGCGTTGTTCTCGGACATCCAGGGCGATTCGGCCTATCCGTCGCTGGTGACGCGGCTCTTGCCCGAGGGCATCAAGAGCCTGGTGCTCGCCGGAATGCTCGCCGCGCTGATGAGCTCGCTCGCGTCCGCGTTCAACGCGTGCTCTACGCTGCTGACCTGGGACGTCTACAAGAAAATGCGCCCGACGTCGAGCGAGGCGCAGCTCGTGAAGGTGGGCCGCATTTCCGCCGGGATCATGGTCGTGCTCGGCTTGGCCTGGATTCCGTTCATGAAGTACATCTCGTCGCAGGTCTACATCTACCTGCAGAGCGTCCAGGCGTACATCGCGCCGCCCATCGCCGCCTGCTTCCTGCTCGGGATTTTCTTCAAGCGGTTGAACGGCAAAGGCGCAATGGCGTCGCTCGTCACCGGACTGGTGCTCGGCGTGCTGCGCCTGGTGCTCGAGTTTGCAAACGGGACCAGCAAGTCCAATCTGGCTGCCGGCTCACTGTTGGAGTGGATCGCCGAGTTCAACTTCCTGCACTACGCGATCCTGCTGTTCGTGATCTGTACCGCGGTGCTATTTGTGGTGAGCATGGCAACGCCCGCGCCGGGCGTCGACAAGACCGCGGGACTCACTTACGGCAAGCCGGACGTCGGAGAAGCGGGGGTAGCCATGAAGGAAGGAGAGACGTCGAAGCAGCGCACAATCGAGATCGGACTCTCCGTACTGCTCGTGCTGATTATCGGGGTGCTGTGGATCATTTTCGCATGAGAACCGGACTGGGCGTGCGGCGTGCGGCGTGCGGCGTCTTACTGATTCTGGCCGCGTGCCGGCCGTCCCACCGTCCAACCGTCCAACAGTCCACCAGCTACGATCCCGCGCATGACATCGGCAGCCTGTTCTCCGACGTCCAGCTCACGGGAATCTTCTCGGACTCAAAGGAGTTCGTGGATGCGCGGCCGCGCGGCGCGCCGGCGACGATCGAAGCTCGGTATGATTCCGCACGCGGAACGCCGGGATTCACGCTCCGCGCGTTCGTCGAGCAGAACTTCGATCTGCCCAAACCGGCGGGGGACGGGTATCGGACCGTCGCCTCGCAGGGCATGGTGGCGCACGTCAACGCGCTCTGGCCCGTCCTGACCCGCTCGCCCGATAGCGCCGATCCTCGCTCGTCGCTGATTCCGCTCTCCAAGCCGTATGTCGTTCCGGGCGGGCGTTTCCGCGAGATCTACTACTGGGATTCGTACTTCACGATGCTCGGGCTGGTGCAGAGCGGCCGTACCGATCTCGTGAAGAACATGCTCGACAACTTCGCGCAGTTGATCAACACGCTGGGACACATTCCCAACGGCAATCGCACGTACTACCGCTCGCGCAGCCAGCCGCCCTACTTCGCGGCGATGGTCGGTCTGTACGCGCGGGCAACCGACACGGCGCAAGCGCTCGTGTATCTCGATGCGCTCGAGAAGGAGCATTCGTTTTGGATGGAGGGTGCGGAGAACTTGCCGGTCGGGCAGGCGCACCGCCGCGTGGTACGCCTTTCCGATAGTGTCGTGCTGAACCGCTATTGGGACGATTCGGATGAGCCGAGGCCGGAGTCATACCGACCGGACGTGGAGATCGGCCAGACGTTGCCGGACTCTCTGCGCTCGACCTTCTATCGGAACGCGCGCGCGACCGCGGAAAGCGGGTGGGACTTCTCCAGTCGCTGGATGCGTGATCCCAAGAATCTGCGCACGCTCGAGACGATCGACCTGATTCCGGTCGATCTCAACAGTCTGCTGTACAATGCCGAGCGCACGATTGCCGCGCTCAGAACGTTCCGCAACGGCGCGGGCGATGCGGACGTCGCTCGAGCGTTCACCCGCCTGGCCGACGCTCGGCGCGCCGCGGTCCTCACCATGTACGATCCGAAGGAAGGGTTCTTCTTCGACCGGCGCTGGCGCACCGGCGACCTCGTGACCGATCGACCCTCGCTCGCGGCGGCCGCGCCGCTGTACTTCGGAATCGCCACGGACGAGCAGGGCAAGCGCGTCGCCGCCCGCCTGCAGCGCGATTTCCTGAAGCCCGGCGGTTTCGCGACGACCAACTTCCTCTCTGGCCAGCAGTGGGATGGGCCGAACGGCTGGCCGCCGCTCACGTGGCTTACAATAGAAGGGGTACGGCGCTATGGCCGCGCTGATCTGGCGGATACGGCGGCGGGTCGCTGGCTCGCGCTCATCCAGCGCACGTACAAAGCCACGGGCCGGATGATGGAAAAGTACGACGTCGTCAACCTGAGCAAGAAGGCGGGCGGCGGGGAATATCCCACGCAGGACGGCTTTGGGTGGACGAACGGGGTAGCATTAGCGTTATGCGCGCAGCAGGTTCAAGGGCGAACTTGCCCAAACTAGCGAAGGGCCTTTGCACGGCGCTGGTGCTGCTCTTATGCGGCGCCCTTGCCCAGCAAAGAGACATTGTCCTCGCGACGACCACGTCGACTCGTGACACCGGTCTCCTCGATTCTCTTCTTCCCGTTTTCGAAGCGAAATCCGGTTTCAAAGTGAAGGTGATTGCGGTGGGGACCGGTCAGGCGATCGCAATGGCCCGGCGCGGCGATGCAGAAGTGGTGCTTGTGCACGCACCCGAGCTCGAGCAGGCGATGGTGGACTCGGGCTACTTCGTGCGCCGGCGCCGCGTGATGCACAACGATTTTCTGTTCGTGGGCCCGGCCGGGGACGCGGCGAAACTGCGTGGGGGCCGCGACGCGGTCGGTGCCCTGCGAGCGATCGCGAGCGCCCGTGCGCCATTCGTCTCTCGCGGCGATCGCTCGGGGACGCATCTGCGCGAGCTCGAGCTGTGGCGGCTCGCCGGACAGACGCCGCCGGCTCCGGGCGCGTGGTACATCGAGGCGGGGCAGGGAATGGCGGCGACGCTCCAGATGGCCGACGAGAAGCGTGCCTACACGCTCACCGATCGCTCCACGTTTCTCGTCTGGCAGCCCAAGCTGGAGCTCGTGCCGCTGGTCGAAGGCGACACGCTGCTGTACAACGTCTACCACGTGATGGAGGTCCCGCGGGCCGCTGCGGGCCCGCGTGCGTTGGCGGATTTCTTTGTCTCACCCGAAGCGCAGCAATTCATCGCGAAGTTTGGGCTGAGCCGCTTCGGCCGCCCATTATTCGTCCCTGACGCACAGTCCAACAGTCCAACCGTCCAACCGTCTACCGTCCGACCCTAAAAAGCCTGATCCCACCTCTTCGATAAGCGAATCGCCGAGCTGATCAGTCCGACCATGCTGTAGGTCTGCACAAAATTCCCCCACTGCTCCTTGGTCTTGGGGTCGATGTGCTCGGCGAGCAACCCGTGGCGGTTGCGGCACGCCAGGACGTACTCGAACAGGCGACGGGCCTCGTCGCGCTCGCCGATCGCCGCGAGCGCGTTGATGTACCAGAAGGTGCAGACCAGGAACGCGTTCGCCGGAGTCCCGAAATCGTCGGCCTGGGTATAGCGGAACACGAATTCTCCGCGCCGCAATTCCTTGCCGATGGCGCGCACGGTGGCAACGAAGCGGGGGTCGTCGTCGGCAACGAAGAAGTGCTCGTTCAACTGCAGCAAACTCGCGTCGAGCGTGTCGCCGTCGAAGGTTGCGACAAAGGTGCCCAGCTTCGCGTTCCACGCGCGTTTGGCAATCACCGCATGCATCTCGCGTGCGCGATTGCACCAGTACGCCGCCCGCTCGGCGAGGCCGAGGTGTGTCGCGATGCGGCCGAGCCGTTCGCACCCGACCCAGCACATCACGGCCGAGAACGTGTGGACGTGCTTCCTCCCGCGCAGTTCCCAGGGGCCGGCGTCGGGCTGATCGAACATCCGGACACACCGCTCCCCCAGCGGCTCGAGCCGGCGGAAGAGCGACTCGTCGCCCTGATGAACGAGCCGCCGGTCGAAGAAGACGTGCGTGGCGGCGAGAATCGAAGAGCCGTACACGTCGTGCTGCACCTGCTCGGACGCCTGGTTGCCGACGCGCACCGGCCCGATGCCACGATACCCAGGGAGCGACTCCACGACGCGCTCTGGTGACAGCCGGTGTCCCGCGATGGTGTAAACGGGATCGAGCGGCCGATCGAGAGGGCCGCCTTCGGCGACGATATTGAGGATGTAGCTCAGGTACCGCTCCATCTTCCGCGTCGCGCCCAGGCGGTTCAGGGCGTCTACCACGAAGTAAGCGTCGCGCAACCAACAGTAGCGGTAGTCCCAGTTGCGGTTGGAATCCGCCGCTTCGGGGATGGACGTCGTCAGCGCCGCGACGATCGCGCCCGTGTCTTCAAACACGTTGAGTTTGAGCGTGATCGCCGCCCGGATGACCGCATCCTGCCATTCGAACGGAATCGCGAGGGAGCGAACCCACTCCCGCCAGTACGCCACGGTCTCGGAGACAAACCGCTTGCTCACGTCGTCCGCGCGCTCGTGGAGCGTTTCGTCAGGGCCGAGCACGAGTGTGACCGCATCATCGAGAAAAAAGGCATTCTCCTCGAGGACCGCCGTGACCGGGATGTCGCTGGTGAGCCGCAGCACCAGCGGGTTCCCGACGTAGCGGACGTGGTTGCTGCCGTGGGTGATCGTGGTGAGGGGGTGGCCGTAGCTCTGCGTGGGCCGGCAACGCACGCGGATGCGCGGATGCCCGGCCAACCGCTGCACCCGCCGCACGATCATCATCGGGCAGAACACCCGGCCGTGCAGCTCGAAGCGCGGCGCGAAATCCGTCACCTCGATCGCCCCGCCCGACACGTCCGACAGGCGCGTGACGACCACCGGCGTGTTGTGCAGATAGTGCTGCTCGCTCGAGGCGCGATCCAGCAGTTCCACGGCGAAGAATCCCCCGTCGTGAGCGTTGAGGAGCGAGCAGAACATCGGATCGCCGTCGAAGCGGGGGAAGCACGCCCAGTTGATCTGGCCCTGGGGATCGATGAAGGCTCCGATCGTGCCGTTGCCGATGAGCGCGAGATCGAGGGAGGGGGTGGTCATGAAACCCGGGCCGGATCGAACCACTGGCGCACAGCGCGTACGTCGCGCAGCCGCCAGCGCGCTGCCGTGTGGCCGGCGCCCACTTTGATCGAGTAACCGCCCAGTCGGTTCACGGCCCGAAAGGCGAATTCGTCGGTGAGGTCGTCCCCCACGAACACGGGCGTGCGTCCGCGAAACGGCTCCTCCGCCATGAACTCGACCACCGCGGCCCCCTTGTCCTTGCCTGCCGGCTTCACCTCGACGATGCGCTTGCCCGGTTGAATGCAGAACTGGGCGCCGAGCCGCGGCGCCAGCGAGCGCGCCAGCCGGTGGGCGTAACCGCCGAGGCGCGGCGCGCGCCGGTAGTGCAGCGCCAGCGATAGCCCCTTGTGCTCGACCAGCAGGCCGGCGTGGCCGGCCGCCGCCCCGGCGAGGCGCGCGTGCGCCCACTCCAACCGCTCGAGCGGAAACGTGTGGCGCGTGATCCGCCCGCGCGCGTCGCGGCGCTCCGTGCCGTGCTGGCCCGCCGCAGGGAGGTGCACGCCGTCGAGCATGCGGTCAATGTCGGCGAGCGCGCGGCCGCTGATCAACGCCACGGCTCCGCCCGTCTTCTTGAAGAGGGCTCCGATCAAGCCGCGCAGAGCGTCGTCGAAACGCGCGGCCCCCGGGGCGTCGGTGAAGTCGAGCAGCGTTCCGTCGAGGTCGAGGAAGTAGGCCCACTCCGCACGCGGTGCGGGAGGTCCCCCCCCCGCTCGCGTCACAACGCGGCCCGACCCATCGCGATGCCGCGGTGCGGCAACCGTCCACGCCGCCGCATGCCGGCGGCGTCGCGCAGCATCCGCCCTGCCCAGCGGTACACGTTGAACTCCTTGATGAGCTGCCGCATCGAGCGCATCCGGGCGCGTTGCTCCTCCTTGAGCATCGTTAGTGCGAGCTGCAGCGCGGCGGCGCACTGATCGGTGTCGTAGGGATTGACGATCACCGCCTCGGGCAGCTCGCGCGAGGCACCGGTGAACTGGCTGAGGATCAGGACGCCTTCGTTGTCGTCGCGCGCCGCGACGAATTCCTTCGCCACCAGATTCATTCCGTCATGCAGACTGGTCACGACGCACACGTCGGCGCCGCGGTAGTACTCGTAGACCGATTCGGGCTCGTGGTGCTCGATCCGCAGGATGATCGGCGGGTGCGCGGCCGACTTGAACCGCTCGTTGATGCGGGCCGCCAGCGCCTCGACCCGCGCCTGATACTGCTGGTACTGCTCGATCCGCGACCGCGTCGGCGCGGCGAGTTGCACGAACGTGAACCGGCCGAGCCAGCTGGGCTCCAGCTCGAACAGCCGCTCGACGGCGCGCAGCCGTTCCTCCACGCCCTTGGTGTAATCGAGCCGGTCCACGCCAATCCCGATGGCGTGGCCCTCGGGCAGGCCGTGCCGCTGGCGCACGGCCGCGCGACACTGCGCGACGGACGCGCTCGTGGTGGCGCGCGACAGTGGCCACTCAATCGAGATCGGGTAGCGCCGGACGGCCGTCAGATCGCCGCGGTAGGAGACTGTGAACATTTCACGATCCACCCGCGCCTCGATCAGGCGCTCGATAGTGTCGAGGAAATTGTTACAGTGAAACTGGGTGTGGAATCCAAGGATGCTGCTCCCCAAGAGTCCGTCGAGCACCTCCTCGCGCCACGGGCAGATGCCGAACGCCTCCGGGTTCGGCCACGGGATGTGCCAGAACGTGATGACCGTGGCGTCGGGGAGCGACTCGCGGATCAGCCGCGGCAGCAGCGCGAAGTGATAATCGTGCACCAGGACGATCGGGTCGTCGGACCGGGCCTCGTCGACCACCGCGCGCGCGAACAGGCGGTTCGCCGCGACGTACTGTTCCCAGTCGGATGTGCGAAACGTCGGCCGCACGTGGGCGATGTGGCAGAGCGGCCACAGCCCCTCGTTGGCGAACCCGTAGTAGTATCCCGCCTCCTGTTGCTCGGTCAGCCAGACGCGGCGCAACTGGTAGGCCGGCCGCGCGGGCGGTGGCGGGACGCCAATGCGGTCGTTGGCGTCAACTACGTCGCGGTCGGCCGAGCCGCCGCCGTGCGCGATCCACGTCCCCGAGCACGCGCGCATGACCGGCTCGAGCGCCGTCACGAGACCGCTGGCGGGACGCAACACCGCGATCGCGCCGTTCTGCCGCATGTGGATGTACGGCTCACGATTCGAGACGACCAGGACCTCGTGCCCGCGGAGCTCCCCGTGCAGCAACGCGCGCAGGGTGTCGGGCGACCAGGCGACGTCCTCGTCGTCGGGGCGCCGGTGCGCGGTCTCGAGGTCGCGGATCAGCGCGCGCAGGTCACGGGCGATGGGCCGCAGCTCGGGCACCGGCGACTTCCCCGACGGGCGCAACAGCCCCTCGCCTCGGAGCAGCGCGCGCAGGCCCTGGACCCAGCCACGCCACGACAGTTGCGCGATCACGACCGTGATCAACGCGACCGTGACGCCGAGGCCCACGAAGAAGAGGAAGAGATATTTGCGCGTTTCCGCGCTGCGCCGCGCCACGAAGCTCAAGTCGTGCACCAGCACGAGGGTTCCCACCGGCTGGTCCGCCATCGTGATCGGCCGTACCGAAACGAGCACGGGGGCGGCGCCGCCGGTGAGGACGTGCCCCGAGGCGCCGGCGAACCGGTCGAGCGAGTCACACGTGATCGCGGCGGGCAGCGACGTCGTCGCGACGCGAGTTCCCTGGCGGGGACAGAACCCGATGGCGAAGAGCCGCTCGTCCTGCGTGATGCGTGCAAAGAATTGCTGGAGCCGCGCGCGATTGCCGGCCCGCAGCAGATCCTCGAGCGGCTCCTGCAGTGTGTTCGCGACCAGCGTGGCGCGGATGTCGAGATCGCGCGAGAACCACTGCAGCGTCAGCTTGTCGACGAGCGGCACTACCGCCCAGCCGAGTAATCCGAGCGCGAGCAACAGTGGCACGACAAATCGCAGGGACAGTCGCATTGGACTCTACATACCCAGGCCACCCAAGGGGTTCCGTCTTTCGCTGGCTTCGGGAATTGTGTTTCGCCAATATTGCATCGTCCCTTCGTCCTACACCCAGGAGGACCAATGCGGTACATGTCGCGCGGCTTTGTCGTCGTCGTGGCGCTGCTGCTGCTCGGTGTCTCCGTCGCTCCGGCGCAGAATGCTCAGACGCGAAAGGGTTTCTGGATCGGGTTTGGTTTCGGCTACGGTTCCTACGGCTTCTCCTGCAACGGGTGCAGCGGGACTGGCCGTGAAGGCTCCATTAGCGGCTACCTGAAGATGGGTGGCACAGTGAGTCCTAAGATTCTGTTGGGCGGTGAAACGAACGGTTGGACCAGGAGCGAAGGCGGCGGCACGATCACCGCGGCGAACGCTTCATTCGCCACGTACTTCTATCCGCAGCCCGCGAACGGTCTTTTCCTGCGCGGGGGTATCGGCGCCTCGACGATCTCTTTGGATGATGGCCTGGGCAACACCGCCAACGAGACGGGTTTTGGAGCGACGCTCGGCGGCGGTTACGATCTGCGCGTCGGGGCCAACACCTCGATCACACCTGTTCTCAACTGGGTGTGGGGCAATCCAGCCGATGGATTCAACCATAACTTCTTCCAGCTCGCGGTTGGGGTGACCTTCCACTAGAAACGACGGTACGTGAGACGACGGTAGGTAAAGCGACGGTAGGTACGGCGACGGTACGGTACCTGCTGTCGTCTTATCTACCGTCGGTTTTTCTACCGTCGATTCACCTACCGTCGTATCTTTCCACGCATGTCGCACATCCGGATCGCACTGTCGCAGTTCAGGCCCACCAAGGGCGAGTACGCAGAGAACGTCGCGCGCATCGGCGCCGTCGTCGCTCAGGCCGCGCAGCTCGATCCGAAGCCCGACCTCGTCGTTTTTCCAGAGACCGCGACGTCCGGCTACTTCGTGGAAGGTGGTGTCAAGGAGCTGGCCGTCACCGCAGGGACGCTTGCCCGCGATCTCGCGGCCGCGTACACAGGTCCGCAGATCGACGTCACCGTCGGATTCTACGAGCGGTTTCAGAACCACATCCACAACTCAGCCCTGTACGTGACGCTCGGCGACAAAAAGCCGCTCGTCCGGCATGTGCATCGCAAGGTCTTCCTCCCCACCTACGGAGTGTTCGACGAAGAGCGGTTTGTCGATCGCGGGCAGGAGGGCGTGCGGTCGTTTGAGACGAGCTGGGGCGGCAAGGCAGCGATTCTGATCTGTGAGGATGCCTGGCACTCGCTCGCGGCGACGGTCGCCGCGCTCGAGGGCGCGCAGCTGATCATCGTGCCAAGCGCATCTCCCGCGCGCGGTCTGGGTGAGGACGAGGATTGCGAAGGCGTCTCGCTACCCGCATCGGTCGTGCGCTGGGAGCGGATCGTACGTGGCATTGCCGAAGAGCACGGGCTGTTCGTCGCGCTCGCGAATCTCGTGGGCTTCGAGGGCGGCAAAGGGTTCCCCGGGGCGTCGGCGGTGATTGATCCGACCGGCAAGATCATCGCGCGTGGCCCGCTCTTTGAGGAAGCGTTACTCACCGCAGACCTCGATCTCGAATCTCTCACGACGGCGCGCTCCGACTCTCCGTTGCTCGCCGATCTGCAGAGCGCGCTGCCCGTGCTCACGAAGAGCTTGAGCGGCGACAAACAGTCACAGAAGGTCACGTTCGACTCTGCCCCGAACGGCCGTCCCGCGCACGCCGCACGCCGCACGCCGCACGTTGATGTAATTGCGCCGAAACCTCCAGAAGACGACCCACTCGAGATTGATCCGGAGCTGACGCGGAAATGGCTGGTCAGCTTCCTGAAGGACGAACTGGTACGGCGCCGTGGGTTCAAGAAAGGAGTGGTTGGCCTCTCCGGCGGCGTCGACTCGGCATTGACCGCCTTTCTCGCCGCGGAGGCGCTGGGCAAGGACAACGTCGTGGGCGTGCGGATGCCGTATCGCACGTCGAGTCCCGATAGCCTCGAACACGCTCAATTGGTGATCGACAAGCTTGGGATTCAGTCGGTCACGATAGACATCTCAGACGCGGTGGACGGGCTACTCAAGCAGGTCGGAGGCGACGATCCGCACCGTCTCGGCAATATCATGGCGCGCCAGCGCATGATCGTGCTCTTCGATCTGTCCGCCAAACTCAAAGCCCTTCCGCTGGGCACCAGCAACAAGTCGGAGCGGCTGCTCGGGTACTTCACCTGGCACGGCGACGATGCGCCGCCCGTGAATCCGCTCGGGGACCTGTTCAAGACGCAGGTCTGGGCTCTCGCGCGCCATGTCGGCGTACCGGAAGCAATTGTGGGGAAACCCGCAACCGCGGACTTGATCAAGGGCCAAACCGACGAAGGAGACCTCGGCATCTCGTACATCAAGGCCGATCACATTCTCTACCATTTGATTCGTGGTGAAGAGCCTCGGGGGTTTAGTACAGAGGAAGTGGAAACCGTGCGGAAGCGACTCGATTCGACGCACTGGAAGCGGCGACTGCCGACGGTCGCGGTCCTGTCGCAGACCGCTATCGGCGAATTCTACCTGAGGCCGGTGGACTACTAATGCCCAAACCGGTCGGGCCAACCCGTCATCCGCGTGACTCCGAAGCAACCCTCACCGAGCTGATGATGCCGCAGCACGCCAACACGCGGGGCAGCGTCTTCGGTGGTATCCTCCTCGCGCTCGTGGACAAGGTCGCCGCAGTAGCCGCCATCCGGCACGCACACCGCGAGTGCGTCACGGTTTCGGTGGATAAGGTCGACTTCCGCGAGCCGATCCATGTCGGTGAGCTGGTCACCGCACTCGCGCGCGTCAACTTCGCCGGCAGGACGTCGATGGAAGTTGGCGTCAAGGTGATCGCGGAAAACGTCGTCACCGGCGAGAAGCGGCACACCAATTCGTGTTACGTCACTTATGTCGCTCTGGATGACAACGGCCGGCCGATTGAGGTCCCAGGCATCGTCCCTGAGACTCCGGATGAGAAGCGGCGCTATGAACGGGCGGCGAAACGGCGGGCGAACAGAGTGATGGAACGACGCTACGATCAGGGCCGCGGTGAGTAAAGTCGTTCTGGTCTTGTCGGGCGGCGGGGCGAAGGCGATCGCCCATGCCGGAGCATTTCGGGCTCTGGAACAGGCGGAGCTCGTACCCAGCCACATTTTCGCGACATCGATGGGGTCGGTCATCGGTGCGGCACTGGCCGCAGGGATGCCGTTCGACCAGGTGCGGCGCCGGGCGATGGGACTGCGTCGCAAGGATATCGCGCCGTTCGACCCCAGAGTGCTCGTCATGGGGCTGTTCGCTCGTAGTCTCTTTCCCGCGTCGGCGCTGCGTCGCGCGATTGCGCGCATCGTTCCCAAGACACGCTTCGAGTATCTGCGCATCCCGCTCACCGTGACCGCGGCCGACCTCGACTCGGGCGAGCTGGTGCTGCTCGGCGGGCGCGAGCGGAGCGGCAGCGACCCGGACCGGCGGGGCAGGGACATCGAGCTGAGCGACGCCTTGTACGCGTCGTGCGCGCTGCCTCTCTATTTCCCCCCGCTCGAAGCGGACGGCAGGCGTCTCGCCGACGGTGGGCTGCGTGCCGTGCTGCCGCTCGAGGCGGCACGAACGCTCGAGCCTGACGCGGACGTCTACATCGCGGTCGATGTCGGTCCCGGTTTCGATGAGCGCGCCAAGAACGGCGCACCTGCGGCGAAGCCCACGCGCATCCCAAACGTCGTGCGCGTGCATGGGGAAGCGTTGCACGTCATGATGGCCGACCAGACGCAACGGGTGATCGCGAGCTGGCCCAAGGAAGGACCGCGATTGGTCTACGTCCGGGCGGTTGCAGAAGGAGAAGCCACGTTCGCGGTTGATCGAGTGCAGGAGTATGTGGAGATGGGTTTCCAGGCTACCAAGAAAGCCTTAGGATAGACCATGCGTGCATCCGAGGTCATGATTGCGGAGCCCGTAGTTGCGGCCGCCGGTGCAACATCGTCTGAAGTAGCCGCTTTGATGCGAGTCAAGAACATCTCCGTCGTCCCCGTCGTCGACAATCCGAAGGACCGAAAGTATTTGGGGACGATTTCCGATCGCGACATCGTTGCCCGCTGCGTCGGCGCCGGACACGATCCAACGGATTGCTCCGCGGCCGATCACGCCAGAACCGATACGCCCGTCGTGAAGCCCGACACCGAGCTCAAGAGCTACAAGATCGCCAGGCAGTTGGATCCGACCGACCACCATGTGCGATCAACCATCGTGGTCGTCGATGGAAACAGGAAAGTTGTCGGCTTCATACCGCACCCTGAGGAAGTACCGGGAATCGTGTTCGAGTGACGGCTATGGGTCATAAGTTTTTTACCCTCGCCGAAGCCAACCGCACCCTTCCGCTGGTCAAGCGGGTCGTTCAGGACATCATGACGGTCTATCCTCAATGGAAGGACCTCGTCGCACAGTATGAATTGATCGCCGCGCAGGCTCGTCCTGACTGGGGCGAGTCGAAAGAGCAGCTGAACATGAAGATCCAGATCGATGTGGTCGCCGCAAAAATCAACGGGTATCTCGGCGAGCTGGAGCAGGTCGGATGTGAGTTCAAAGGGTTCGACGAGGGGTTGGTCGACTTCCATGGACGGCTCGATGAGCGCGAGATCCTCTGGTGCTGGAAGTTCGGCGAAGATCGCATCACTCATTGGCACGAACTGGACGCCGGGTTTGCGGGTCGCCAGCCACTGCCCGAGGTTCTCAGCGGCGCATGAGTTTCTGGATCCTCGTCCACGTCATCGGTTTCGTGGCCTGGATCGGCGGCGGCCTGTCCGTGATGCTGAGCGGCATCACCGCCAAGTACTTCCCACCGGATCAGCGGCTCGCCGTTTATCGAATCATGGGCGTCGTGACACGCAGCCTCGTCGCGCCCGGATCGGTGCTGGTTGTTCTGAGCGGTCTGATTCTCTCCGTGCCCTACTTCCAGGGCTCCACGGTGCCGACGTGGCTCATGGCGATGCAGGTCTTCGGGATACTTGGCGCGATCGTCGTGATTGGCATTGTGACGCCGACAGCCGCGCGGCTCGCGAGACTCGATCTCGATCCTCGTGGAGAGCTGCCGGAGAGTTTTGTGGGATTAAGAAGGAAGCAGGCAATCTTCGCTACGCTGGCCGGGGTCCTCGCTTTGGCGGCGCTGATCGCAGGTACTGCTTTTCGCGGCTGAGACGCACCGCCAGGCAATGGGCCCGGACCGGACATTCGGGGCATTTCGGTTTTCTCGCGGTACACACCAACGCACCCAGCTCCATGAGCGCCTGATTGAATCGCCAGGCTCGCTCGCCGTGCTTAGGGACAAGCCTCTCGGCGAGCTCCCACGTTTCCCGTTTGCCGTTTCTCGTTTCCCGACCAAGGAAGACTCTTCCCAGGACGCGGGCGACATTGACGTCGACTGTCGGTACCGGTTTTTCGTACGCAAAACACGCGACCGCGCCCGCTGTGTACCGTCCGACACCCGGTAGTGTCCGTAACTCCTCAGGGTCGGCTGGTACTCGATACCCGGTAGCCGATAGCTGTTTTGCCAACGCGTGGAGATTCCTCGCGCGAGCGTAATAGCCCAGTCCCTCCCACTCTTCCATCACGGCCTTTGGCCGCGCGTTGGCGAGTCGCTCTACGGTCGGAAATCGCTTCATGAAGCGCGGGTAATACTCCAGCACCCTGCTAACTTGCGTCTGCTGCAGCATGAACTCGGATACAAGAATGGCATAGGGATTGCGCGTAGAACGCCACGGAAGGTCGCGTTTATTGCGCTTGTACCAGGCTAAGAGCTTGCGCGTGAAGCTCATAGCTAGACAAGATAAGGGGCCATGAGACCATTCACCGCCGCCCTCGACCTGCGGCGATACGTCGGGCGGTGGTCGCTGCGCAGCGCCAGCCATGCGGGGCGCTTCTTTTTTATGCTCCTCGACCTGGGGCGCGGCATCGCGGAGTGGCGCGTCTGGGTCCCCCGCACGATCGACCAGACAATGTCTGTCGGATACGGCAGCCTCTTTATCGTGCTGCTGGTATCGGGCTTCGCGGGCGCCGTTACCAGCCTCCAGGCTGGATACCAGTTCACCGGGCAGCTACCGCTTTACGTCGCGGGCGGAATCATCGTGGAGTCGATGATTCTCGAGCTGGGACCGGTGCTCACCGGCCTGATCCTCGCCGGCCGCATTGGCGCCCGCTACGCCGCGGAGCTCGGCAGTATGCGGGTGACCGAGCAGATCGATGCGCTCGAAAGCCTGGGGCGGTCTCCCGTTACGCACCTCTTGCTGCCTCGGATCCTGGCGGGCGTGATCGCCATTCCGGTGCTGGTGGTGATGGCCAACGCTTTCGGGATTGGGGTAGGGTACATAACGGCTCAGTCGTCGCTGGGCCTGACGTACGCGGACTTCGAGTTCGGCGCTCGTTACTTCTTTAGGCCCCTCGACTTGTGGTACTCACTGGCCAAGTCGTACGCGTTCGCCGCCGCCGTCACGATCATCCCCTGTTACATCGGGTTCAACACCCAGCAAGGCGCAGAAGGGGTCGGACGAGCGACGACGCAAGCGGTGGTGGCGTCTTCGGTGACGGTGCTGATGCTCGACACCATTCTCACCAAGCTCATCCTGGGGACCGTGAAGTGAGCATCGAGTTGAAGCAAGTTTCCAAGCGTTTTGTGGACAACGTCGTGCTCGATGGCGTCGACTTCTACGTCGCCGAGGGTGAGACGGTGGCGCTGCTGGGGCCTTCCGGCGTCGGCAAGAGCGTGTTGCTGAAGCACATCATCGGGCTCATCAAGCCCGATTCCGGCGAAGTCTGGGTGGACGGGCAGCTGGTTCCGATGCTGGGCCGCAAGGAGCTCGCGGCGCTGCGCAGCCGCATCGGTTACGTCTTTCAGAATGGCGCGCTGTTCGACTCGATGGACGTGTTCGAGAACATCCGCCTCGGGATCACGGACGAGAAGCTCTACGGCGACAAGGAGTACTGCATCGAGCGTGTCCGAGAGTGCTTGCGACTCGTGAATTTGGCCGAGGACGTGGGCCGCAAGTACCCCTCCGAGATATCCGGCGGCATGCGCAAACGCGTGGGCATCGCGCGGGCGATCGCCGGCAAGCCGGTATACTTGCTGTACGACGAGCCGACCTCGGGGCTCGATCCGGTGAACGCCGACGTCATCGATTCGTTGATCGAACGGCTGCAGCAGGAGATCGGCGTGACGAGCGTGGTCGTGACGCATGACGTGCGCGGTTCATTTCGCGTGGCCGACCGCATCGCGCTGCTGGCGCAGGCGAAGATCCGCGCGGTCGGGACGGCGGAAGAGATCATTGCGTCCAAGGATCCGGTGGTGCAGCAATTCCTGGAGCGCGATCTCGAGATGGCCGTGATTCAAGCTGGTCGCTTGACATTCGATACTCCGGCGCGGAGACGCTCCGGAGAATTCGGGGTCGGAGGAGCGGGCTAGTGGACCTCACGTACAAACAGGAAGTCGGCGTCGGGGCGTTCGTCCTGGTGGGCCTCGCGGTGGTCCTGGCGGGCTTGTTCTGGCTCACCGGCAAATCACTCGGTGCTAGTGGCCTGCGGGTCGACGTGATCTTCGAAACCGTCGCCGGGTTGAAGCAGGGTGACCCGGTGCTCGTTTCGGGCGTGAAGAAAGGGCGCGTTGCACGCGTGGCGCTGGAGCGCGTGCGCAGCGTCCGCGTCACGATCGAAGTCTCAAAGGATGTGCGGCCGCACATCGACGCCAGCGCGGTCGTGGGAGCGCTCGATTTCTTCGGAGCCAAGTTCATCGACTACAATCCCGGCACGCTGGAGAAGGAGCTCCTCGCCACCGGACGCGCGTTGACGGGAACGAATCAACCGGACATCACGGATGTCGCGCAGGGGGTGGCGAACCGCGCCAACGAGCTGATGGAGAACGCCGCGAGCATCGTCTCCGACCGCTTGGGCGAGGACATTCACAACACGCTGATCGTCACGCAGCGGGCGATGAACACCCTCGCCACGGCGCCCGAGGGACCTTTCGTCAAACAGACGACGCGCACCCTCCAGGCCACCGAGCGCCTTATGCAGCGCGTCGACTCGATGCTCGGCTCCGGCACCGGCGCGAATATCGACTCGGTCTCCCGAAACCTCGCGCTCCTCACGCAACGCCTCACCCATACCACCGCGGCGCTCGACACCCTCCTCACGCGCATGAATCGCGGCGAAGGCACGCTCGGCAAGATGGCTGCTGATACGATGATGTACGCAAATCTGCGAGATCTGTCAGCGTCACTGACGGCCCTGCTCACCGACCTCAAAGAGCATCCCGACAAGTACATGAAGCCCGGTTTGGTGAGGGTGAAGCTGTTCTAACCGTTACTTTCCTCGGCACGTCGGCTGCCAGGCCGACCGTCGAACGAAATGTCTCCGGTCTCGCGATTCATCGTGAGGGCGAAACGTTGCTGTTCGAGTGCGGCGAAGGCACCCAGCGTCAGATGATGCGCTACGGAGTGAGCTTTGCACTGTCCGAAATCTTCTTCACCCATTTTCACGCGGATCACTTTCTCGGCGTCATCGGGTTGATTCGCACGCTCGGACTCCAGGGCCGTCCAGAGCCGCTCTTTCTGTACGGTCCGAAGGGAGCGAAGAAGGTGCTGACGACGGCGCTGCAGCTCGGCGTCGAGCGCGTCCCATTCCCGATCGAAATCACGGAGGTGAAAGCGGGCGATACGATTCGGGCAACGGGCAACGTACAACGTGATGGCTACGAAATCTGTGCATTCCCCACCGAGCATGGCGGCGGACCATCGATCGGCTATGTACTCAAAGAGCATGAGCGTCGCGGCCGGTTCGATGTCGAGAAAGCACGCTCGATGGGTATTCCCGAGGGGCCCCTGTGGGGACAGCTGACGAAGGGCGAAGAAGTGAAACTTTCCAACGGTCAAACGGTCCAACCGTCCGCCGTCGTCGGCGCTGCCAGGCCCGGTCGGCTCGTCGTCTTTACCGGTGACACCAGGCCCTGCGCTTCCACGGTCGACGCCGCGTCAGGGGCCGATCTGCTGATTCACGAAGCGACGTTCGGTGAGGAAGAGCGCGATCGCGCGCGCGACACCGGTCACTCGACCGCGAAAGAGGCGGCGCAGGTCGCGCTCGCATCTAAAGCGAAGCGGCTGGTGCTGTCCCATGTCTCCGCGCGCTACTCGATCAGCGCAGACGAGCTGGTGCGCGAAGCGCGGGAGGTGTTTCAGAACAGCAGCGTCGCGAAAGATGGGCTTGAAGTCGACGTGCCGTTTGCCGAGTGAAACGAGTGCCGTGACTGTGGCGTGACGGGTCGAGTCGTCATCGTAAACCCCTCAACGAGGACATATGACGACCCGATTTGCCTTGCTCAGCCTTATCATCGCCGCCTCTCCAGTCGCGGCGCAGCAGCAACCTCAGCAGCCTCCCCAGCAGGAGCGCTGGATCCTCGGCGCGCACGCCGGCGGCAGTTCGGCGACTGCGGACTTCAGCTCGAGCACCAATTGGCAGACCGGCTGGTCCGCCGGCGCCAATGCGACCTATCTCTTCGCCGCGAAACTCGGTGTGCGCGCTGATGCGAACTTCGCGCAAAACGACCTCAGCGGTGGTAGCGGAATTCCCGGGGAGGCACGATTCGATAAGTTGGCGCTCATGGGCGACGTGGTATACCAGACTCCGAAGCCGATGAAGAGTCTGGCTCCGTATGCCCTGGCAGGAATCGGCGCGGTGCGGGTTGCGGACAAAGGCTCCGATAGCTCGTTCACGAATTTCGGCGGCAACCTCGGGCTGGGTGTGGGCTACAAACTTGGCCGGTGGGGTCTCCGCGCCGAGGGTCGCGACCTGATTTACAAATTCGACCACTTCGGGTACGACAAGACTCAGAACGATCTGCTATGGCAGGGGGGAGTGACGATAGGGCTTTGAGTCTAGCCGGGGTGGTTTATATTCCCCGCCGCATGGGACCGGTGTCATTCACCTACTCCGGCAGAGTTCCCGCGCCGATCGATAAGGTCTTTGCCCTCATTTCGGATCCCGTCCGGATGCCGGAGTGGTTGCCGCGTTGCATCGCCGTGAAGGCGACCACCAACGACAAGGGACCGGTGAAGGGCGCCCGCTTCAAGCTCACGTTTCAGCGCGAGATTCATCAGCACGAATCGGTCATCGAAATCATCGACTACTCACCACCCCACACGTTCGGATGGGTCGAGATCTATCACCGCGCCGGCTCCAAGACGTTTTTCGGACTCGGCTTCGAGGGTGGATCCACCAAGGTGACGTTCAAGCACAGCTGGGTGCCGACCGGCTTCCGGTCCTGGCTCAACGGCCAGTTTTATCGACGCCGGAATGCGCATCGCATGTTTGATGGGTTGATCAACAACCTTCGGAAGGCACTGATCGTAGGACGGTAAGGGGTCAGCGAGGATTCGCACGGATCCATAGACGACAGGGGCTAGATCGTGAGGGCGATGAGTAGTTATTTTCCGAGCCCGCGGGTTGCGGGGCTGTAGCTCAGCTGGGAGAGCGCCTGGATCGCACCCAGGAGGTCAGGGGTTCGAGCCCCCTCAGCTCCACTCAACACAGTCGATGCCCCTTGGTGTAACTGGCAACACGCCTGACTCTGGATCAGGAGAGTCCTGGTTCGATCCCAGGAGGGGCAACTGAACGGCGGCCACGGGCCGCCCTTTTTTTATTTCCCCTCGAGTAGTGTATTAGCGTACCGTCTCTCATGACTCGGAGGTCGGATGGGAATCATCGCCACGCTGGTAATCGGCCTGATCATCGGCGCCGTCGCAAAACTGCTCGTGCCGGGTCGCGACCCGGGCGGCTGGATCGTGACGATCTTGCTGGGCATCGCGGGGGCTGTCGTAGGGACCTGGCTCGGGCGGCTACTGGGCATCTATCACGGCGGTGAGTCCGCAGGCTGGATCGCCTCGATTATCGGTGCTGTGATACTGCTCCTCTTGTATCGGGCAATTGTAAGACGGAGAGGTTCGCCGCCCGCGCCCTAGTCTGGAGGGAAAACCGGCGCTGCGCGTCCGAAGGCCAGGCGCGGTATCTTCGACAGGGAATGCTCGCCGTCACAATCACTCTCTTAGGCCTTGCCACGCAGGGTCCAACCGCTAGCGCTCGTGCAGTTGCCACCGCACCTGTCATCGACGGCCGGCTGACCGAACCTGCTTGGCAGGACGCGACGCCCATCACCGGATTCATCCAACGCGAACTACACGAGGGCCAGCCAATCTCCGAGCGGACTGAAGTCCGCATCATCACCAACGGCGAGGCACTCTACGTCGGCGCGTGGCTGTACGACAGTGACGCGAGCGGGATCGTGCCCGGCGAACGCGTCCGTGACGGCGACATCACGAAGAATGACTACTTCGGCATCCTGCTGGACACCTACCACGATCGGCAAAACGGTTTTGTCTTCACCACGACACCAGCCGGAATCGAGTACGACGGGCAAGTCGTCAATGAAGGGGAAGGCGGCGGCATTCAGCTCCCCGGCCAGACACGAGCAACCGCCGGATCGCTCGGGGGGTTCAATCTCAACTGGGATGCGACCTGGACCGTCGCGACATCAGTGGATTCGGCGGGATGGTACGCCGAGTTCCGTATTCCCTTCACGACGTTGCGGTACGGATCCGGGGAGTCGCAAACGTGGGGCTTGAACCTCGTCCGCTCGATTCGCCGCAAGAGCGAGGAAGCGTTTTGGGCGTTCATCCCACGGCAATTCACCCTGATGAAAATCTCGCGGGCCGGTACCCTCACGGGCGTCCAGGTGCCATCCCGGCGGGTGTTGACGGGGACTCCGTACGCGCTCGTCGGGGCCGAGCGCAACTTCATCACCGATCCTGAGACGAAGCAACGGAGCGAGTTCGGCGGTGAGGTAAAGCTCGGCGTGACGCAGAGCCTCACGCTCGACCTCACGTACAACACCGACTTCGCGCAGGTGGAGGTTGACGAGGTTCGTACCAACCTCACGCGCTTCCCTCTGTTCTTCCCGGAGAAGCGGCCGTTCTTCCTCGAGAACGCGGGCATCTTTTCCGCGGGTACGCCTCAAGCGGTCGATCTCTTCTTCACCCGCCGCATCGGCATCGACAACCTGGGCCGTCCGGTGCCGATCATCGGTGGCGGCCGGCTCACCGGGCGCCTCGCGGGCCTGACCCTCGGCGGGCTCCAAATTTTTACCGAGGGCACCGGCGTGCAGGAAGAGATGGCGTACTCGGTGCTACGGGTCGGCCGCGAATTCGCTACGCGGTCCCGCATCGGCATCATCGGCGTGCAGCGTGCGGCGACGAGTGAAGCGCAGAATTGGAATCGGGTCTTTGGTGTCGACGGCCGCATCGGCATCGGCAGCCCGTGGACCATCGATTGGTGGGGAGCGACGTCCGCGGGCCCGGGACGAGACAGCGACGCCGTCGCCTACAGTGCACGCGTCGGCTATGAAACCCAGCATTGGTTCAACGTTGCGCGGTATATCCAGGTCGGTAGCGACTTCAATCCGGAAGTCGGATTCCTCAATCGGCCGGGTGGCTATCGCTACTACGAAGCCGGCGTCATGTGGAAGCAGCGCTTCCCGAGCATTCCCTGGATCAAGGAATGGATCCCGCATGTGAATTATCGCGGCTACTACAGGCTCAACGACTTCTGGCAGGAAGGGCGTCTGCACATCGATGTGACGGAGGTCGACCTCGCCAACGGCGGACGGATTGGTCCCGAAGTGAACGTCGAGCATCAAGGCCTCGAGCAGCCGTTCGAGATCGCCCCCGGCGTTACGTTGCCGCCTGGCTCGTACGACTACACGTCGGCGGGCTTCGATCTGGCAACCAATCCCAGCGCGCCGCTATCGCTCACCCTGCGCGCGGACGTCGGCGGCTTCTACGATGGCACGCGTGCCGGGGGCGCGGTAACCCTTGGTGCCCGTCCCTCGAGCGCGTTGACCCTGACGCTCACGACGGAATACAACGACGTGCGCCTCCCGGAAGGCGATTTCATTCGTTCACTCGTGGTTACGCGGTTCGCCTACTTCTTTACTCCACGCGTCATGTTTCAAACGCTCGTGCAATACGGCAATCAAGCGCGGGTGTGGGCCGCGAACGCAAGGTTCAGCTGGTTGAGTACAGCGGGAAATGGATTCTTTATCGTCTACAACGAGGGCCGTGCGGCTGAGGGCTTCTTCCAATGGAACGAACCGCAGGCGCGGTCGGTGATCGTGAAATACAGCCGCCAGTTTGGCCGAGTCGGCTGAGGAGACTCCCTTGATCACGCCGATCCTGCTCGCGGTGCAGCTTGGCGTGACCGGGCCGCGGGTCGAGTATCTGACAAACCCGCTTGGCATCGATGCCGAGCGGCCCCGGCTGAGCTGGCGGATAACGAGCGTCGAGCGCAACACGGTGCAGGCGGCCTACCAGGTGCAGGTGACGCGCAACGAGCGGCTCATCTGGGATACCGGTCGCACCGCCGGCGATTCATCCGTATTCGTCGAGTATGGAGGTCCGGCTCTGGAATCGCGTCGGCGCTACGGGTGGCGCGTGCGGGTGTGGGACGCAAAGGGCAGAGTGTCGCCGTGGAGCACGCCTGCTTGGTGGGAGGTTGGGCTTCTGCAATCGTCCGACTGGGCAGCCACCTGGATTAGCGCCGCGCCCAGCCCAACGGACAGTGTTGGAGGTCCGGCACCGCTCCTCCGTCGCGCGTTCCGCGTAAACGGCGTCGTGACGCGGGCGCGTCTCTACGCGACGAGCCTCGGCTTGTACGAAGTCTATCTCAACGGCACTCGCGTGGGCGATCAGCTGTTCACGCCGGGATGGACCTCCTACAATCGCCGCCTCCAGTACCAGACCTACGACGTCACGAGCCTGCTCAAGCCCGGCGAGAACGCAATCGGTGCGGTGCTGGGCGACGGGTGGTACCGCGGCCAGCTCGGCTTCGACGGAGCACGCAATGTGTATGGCAAGCGCGTCGGACTGCGTGCGCAGCTCGAGATCGTTTATCAGGATGGGCGAATCGAGCACGTCGACTCCGACACGCAATGGAAGACGGCCACCGGTCCAATTCTGGCATCGGACATCTACGGTGGAGAGACGTACGACGCGCGACTCGAGCGTCCCGGTTGGGCGGAGGCCGGATACGACGATCGTAATTGGGCGCCCGTTGCACCCCTAGATCCTCCTAAATCCCGACTCCTGGCTCCTGAATCCCCGCCGGTCAGGCGGGTGGGTGAGCTTAAGCCAATCGGTATCCGCCGCACGTCTTCGGGTGAGACGGTGTTCGATCTCGGCCAAAACTTCACGGGGTGGGCTCGACTCAAAGTGCGCGGCCCAGCCGGCACTGTCGTCACCATGCGATTTGTCGAGGTGCTCGATCGGGACGGCAATCTCTACACGGCCAATCTTCGGCGGGCGAACCAGACCGATCGCTACACGCTCAAGGGCGGAAGTGAAGAAGTCTACGAGCCGCATTTCACGTTTCATGGATTTCGCTATGTCGGCGTGACGGGACTACCCACGCGACCCGACAGTGCCACGATCACCGGAATTGTCGTGGCATCCGACCTGGCGCAGACGG
>DATFVZ010000048.1:0-3283 GCA_035259785.1 Gemmatimonadales bacterium | reverse complement strand
GGTCGACCGATGGCGCCGGATTCGCGCTGAAATTCATGAGGAGGTCTGCCGGCGGGCGTTCAACCCGGGCCTGGGCTCTTTCGCCCAGGCGTACGACAGCGACCTGTTGGATGCGAGCGCGCTGCTGATCCCGCAGGTGGGCTTTTTGCCACCCGAGGACGCGCGTGTCCGGGGAACCATCGAGGCCATCGAGCGAAAGCTTTTGCGCGATGGGTTCGTGCTCCGCTACGACACCGCCGCGAGTGAAGACGGCCTGCCGCCCGGCGAAGGCGCCTTCCTTCCTTGCAGCTTCTGGCTCGCCGATGCCTATGTCCTGCTCGGGCGCCTCGCCGACGCGCAGCGCCTGTTCGCGAAGCTGGTCGGATTGTGCAACGACGTGGGCCTGCTCGCCGAGGAATACGACACCGTCGCTCAGCGCCTGGTCGGCAACTTTCCCCAGGCGTTCTCCCACATCGGGCTAGTCAACACCGCGCACAATATCGCCCATGCCACGAAGCCGTGCGAGCAGCGCTCCGGGAACGAGCGGCTCGCGGAGGCGGCGGAGTAAAGAGTGCCGTACGGTCAACACCGGGTCGCAGGCCAATGATCCGTAACAAGCAGACATCCGCCGCTGCGCCGCCTCATGGACGGCCTCCGTCGCCGCGCGCCCGCCAGGTAGCAACCTCGAAGTCCGAAGACGAAACCGCTTCGTTACCGCGCAATCCTTCCGTTGTCGTGGTGATGGGAGTCTCTGGTTGCGGCAAGAGCACGATTGCGTCGATGCTCGCGCACCGGCTGAACTGGATCTACGAGGACGGCGACTGGTTCCACCCACAGTCCAACGTCAGGAAGATGCACGCCGGCGAGCCGCTGACCGATGAGGACCGGTGGCCCTGGTTGCATGGCATTGCCGCCTGGATCGACGCGTCTCGGCGCGTCGGGAATCATGGCACCGTCGCCTGCTCGGCGCTCAAACGCGCCTATCGCAACATCCTGGTTGGCGAGCGCCGCGATGTCCGCATCGTCTATCTGAAGGGCGAGCGGGACCTGATCGCGCGCCGGCTGGCGGCACGCGATGGGCATTTCATGCCACCCACGCTACTCGACAGCCAATTCGCGGCGCTGGAAGAGCCGCAGCCGGACGAGCACCCGATCGTGGTCTCGATCGCTCCGCATCCGCGCGAGATCGTGGAGGAGATCGTCAAGCGGCTTGGCGAAGACGCAGGCCCGTCTCCGCCGGAACTCACCGCCGCGCGATAAGCACCCGTCGCGACAGTTCGTAGGTCGATTTCGGGCCTTCGAGCCGCGGTATACTGTGGGAGAACTGAAAAACTGGTTCGTGCATTTGGAGGTGATCAAGGTTCCGACGCTGCGTACTGTTGTCGGGCATTCACGGACACCCACGAAGGGGGTCGTCATGGTGAAGAAGCGAATCGGCGTGCTCACTGGCGGCGGCGACGTCCCGGGTCTCAACTCAGTCATAAAAACCGTGACCTACCGCAGCAGCGAGAACGATATCGAGGTCGTCGGTCTGCGTCGCGGTTGGGAGGCGCTCACGCACGTGGATCTCGACGACGCGGCCAGCAGCGGTCGCTACGTCACCGTGCTCGACCGTGAGAACACGCGCACCATTGATCGGCGCGGCGGGACCGTGCTGCACTCGAGCCGCACCAACCCCTCCAAAATGCCGAAACTGCCCGATCACCTTGCCGGCAAGGACTTTCCGGCCTCCCTCGGCACCAAGGGCGGCATCGCGACCCAGACCTGGGACGTCTCCCGTCAAGTCTTGGCGAACCTTTCGGCGCTCGGCATCGAGCACCTCATTGCCATCGGCGGTGACGATACGCTGAGCTACGCCGCCCGGCTCAACGAGCTCGGCGTCAAGATCATCGCCATCCCGAAGACGATGGACAACGACGTTCACAACACCGAGTACTGCATCGGATTCTCGACGGCGATCACCCGCGCCTCCGATGCCATTCAGCGCCAGCGGACGACCGTCGCCTCGCACGAGCGAATCGGCATCTTCCGCATCTTCGGCCGCGATGCCGGCTTTACCGCGCTCTATACTGCGTATGTCACCTCGATCCGCTGCGTCGTCCCCGAATACAAGGTCAATCTCGACAAGCTCATTCGGCTGCTCATCGAGGAGAAGCGCGCGAACCCGAGCAATTATGCGCTTGTCGTGCTGAGCGAGGGCGCCGAGTGGGAGGGCTACCAAGTGCGCGAATACGGCGAACCCGACGCCTACGGGCACCGTAAGAAGGCGAGCGTGGCCGAGACGCTTGCCGACCTGATCAAGGAGCGCACCGGCGAGGAAACAATGACGTCCGATCTCACCTACGACCTGCGCTCGGGTGACCCGGATTTCGTCGATAAGCTCGTGGCCTTTACGTTCGGCAACATGGCGTACGATGCCATTCTCGATGGCAAGACCGGCCTCATGTCGGCGCTGGTAAACGGCTGCTACGAGCTGGTGCCCATCCCCGGCCCCAATCTCGGGCCGCGCAAGTTGGACGTCGCCAGCATGTACAATACTGAGCGCTACCGCCCCATGTACGCCAACAAGCGGGGCCTGCCAGTCTTTCTGCAACGCGTGACGTAGGACAGTCGGCGAACTCTCTCCGGGGAAGCAACCTAACTGGTAACCAGCGAATTGGAACGACGTTAGCCGTGGCTTGAGCAGTACGCGAGTATTGGCAACCAAAGCTGAGGACAGCATGTCGTTCAAGGTTCACGTTGGCCCGCCGCAGATCGCCATCCACCAGGGTCAGACGGTGCTAGTCAGCGAGCAGGGCGGGCAGATCAACTGGCCGAGCGAAAAGGGCCTTTACTTTCTCGACACGCGCGTTGTCAGCAATTGGGCCATTTATGCCAACGGTGAACCCTGGGAGCTGTTGAACGGCGGCCCGGTCACCTATCACGCCGCACGCATCTTCCTCACCAACAGGGCCATTCTCACCGAAGACGGGACGATCCCCCCGCGCACCGTCGGACTCACGATCAGTCGATGGATCAGCGGCGGCTTGCACGAGGATCTCGACATCACCAACAACAGCATGAAGCCGATCCGCTTTCAGCTCGAGATCGCCTTTCGCTGCGACTTCGCCGACATCTTCGAGGTGAAATCGGGCAAGATCGTGCGCCGCGGCCAGATCACCACGGAATGGTCGGAGCGACGGCAACGGGTTCGCACGGCCTATTCGAACAAGGATTTTCAGCGCGCAGTGACGATCGCAGTATTGCACGCATCGAGCAAGGCGGTTTCCGCCAATGGGCGACTGAGCTTCGAGGTCGCGCTCAA
>DATFVZ010000047.1:0-44511 GCA_035259785.1 Gemmatimonadales bacterium | reverse complement strand
CAGTTCAACAATCCGGTCGCCAACGTCAACGTGACGTTTACCGTCACCGGCGGCGGTGGGACGATCACCCCAGCCTCACCGGCAACGGTCGCGACAAACACGAGCGGCGTGGCGGCGCTAACCAGCTGGAGGGTCGGCACGACGGCGGGCGGCAATACCTTGACCGCTGTCAGCACGGGCCTCACCGGCAGCCCGCTTACGTTTACCGCCACGGGGACCGCGGGTGCGGCGACGCAGCTCGCGATTCAGGCCGGCAACGGTCAGTCGGCCACCGTGAACACCACCGTGGCGACAAATCCGTCGGTGGTCGTGCGCGACCAGTTCAACAATCCGGTCGCCAACGTCAACGTGACGTTCACCGTTACGGGCGGCGGCGGGACGATCACCCCGGCCTCACCGGCGACAATCGCGACAAACACGAGCGGCGTGGCGGCGCTGACCAGCTGGAGGCTCGGCACGACGGCAGGCAGCAATACGCTGAGTGCGGCGAGCACCGGCCTCGCCGGCAGCCCCGTGACGTTCACCGCAACGGGTACCGCCGGAGCGGCGACGCAGCTCGCGTTCACGGTGCAGCCCACCGATGTCGGCGCGGACCAACCTGTCACGCCGGCCCTAGAGGTCACCGTCCGGGATGCTTTCGGCAATAATGTGACGAGCTCGACCGCCGACATCACGTTGACGATCGTCGACCCGAGTGGCACGCCCGGCGCGATTCTCTCGGGCGGCGGCCCTGTGAGCGCCGTCGGCGGCGTCGCCATCTTCTCCGCCCTCAGCATCGACCTCGTCGGCCTCAATTACCAGCTCCGGGCGGCAGCTAACGGATTGACCGCCGCCGTGAGCAGCCAATTCAACGTCACTGTTTTCCCGTGATACCATGATCACTCCCGCGAGGCATTCATGATCGCTCAGGCGCAGCTTCACCCCGATCCAGACGCGGCGGTCCAACGCGAGCTTGGACACCTCTTTGCGGACCTCCGCCCGCTGTATCACGGCCGGCTCGCATCGGTCTATCTGGCGCGCGATGTGAAGTCACGAGCTACGGTGGCGCTCAAAACGATTCTGCGCCTCCGGTTCCTTGCGCCAGGGAACGCCTCGCGATTTCGACGGCAGACGGTGGCAGCGGCGCGGCTGGACCACCCCAACATCGTCTCGGTGCACCGTCACGGAGTATCGCCTTCGTTCCTGTGGTACTCGATGGACTATTGCCCGGGCGGGCCCCTCAGCACCGTCCAGCCGATGGCAGTCATCGACTGCGTCCGGGCCGTGCAGCACATCGGGAGTGCGCTCGACCACGCGCACCGCAGCGGAACTGTGCACGCTGATCTGCGCCCATTCAACGTCCTGCTCGATGAGAGCGGCGCGATACGAGTCTCCGATTTCGGTATCCTGCGCTCGCTCGGCGGCGTAGCTGCGCTCGAAACGAAGGAATGCCCTCCGGGGTCACTCGACTACATCGCCCCCGAGCAGCTGGTAAAGGACGGCGTGGTCGGACCGCCGGCCGACCAGTATGCGCTCGGCGTGCTGGCCTACGAGTACCTTGCCGGCCGACCAGTCTTCGGTGCCACATCGGCGGAGGATCTCGTGGCTCGGCGTGCCGGGCCACCACCCGAACTCAAGGCGGTCCGACCCGACGTGCCGTCGCGCCTGGCAGCAGCCTTGCAGCGCGCCCTGAGCGAGGCACCGGCCGATCGTTTCATGAGCGTCGCCGATTTCGCAGCCGCAGTCACCAGCCCGCCGGACCCCGTTGTGCTGTGGCCTGAAGAGCCAACGCCGGACGAGGATTTGACTGACGACGAGGACGCACCGGACGACGCGGCACCGCGTCCTCGTGGGAAACTCTGGCGGATCATTGGCGTCGTCGCCGCGTTGCTTGTGCTTGGCGCGGGCGTCTGGTTCGCTTCCTCGCAGGCCACACGGTCGCGGACAGAGAGCGGGTTGGTTCGTCCGCTCCCGGTGGCGCAACCTGAGCCACGTCTACTCGACGTCGAGCGGGCTCCGCCGGCCGTCGCCGATCCACCCGTCGTTCCGCCGGCGGCGCGGCCCGCTACTCCCCGACCAACGCCCCCCCTTCCACCGGCGCTGGTAGTCGTGAGCTCTGTGCCCTGGGCAGAGTTGTATGTTGATGGTCGACTGGTGGGGAACACCCCGGTCGTGGACTTGCAGCTGCGAGCTGGCCGGCACCGGCTGCGCCTACAGCGGGCGGGCTTCCGGCCCTATGAGGAAGTCGTAACCCTCGCGCCGGGGCAATCGTTGAGAATGACCGGCGTAGTGCTGCAGCAGGAGACCGCACCGTGACTCATCGTCTTGGGGCGTGGGGATGCGGAATTGCATTGGCGCTGGCGCTTGCCGCGCCCGAGGTCCACGCGCAGAGCGACGGCTTGATTGAGCGCGGAGTGCGCGCCTACCAAGACGTCGAGTTCGAAGCGGCCGCCACTCTGTTCCGGCGTGCCCTAGCGAGTGCTCTCAGCGACAGCGAACAAATCCAGGCTCTCGACTACCTCGGCGCAGCAGAGGTATTCGCTGGACCCCAGCGGCGGGATTCGGCGCAAGCGGCTTTCCGCCGGCTGGCGCTATTCGATCCAAGGCATCGCCCAGATCCTCTCGTGTTTCCACCGCAGGTGCTCGCCGTTTACGACGACGTGCGTCGCACAACCAAGGGGGTGCGCGTAGAAGCTCCGCCCGAGGCGAGCTTCAAACCCGCAGTCGAGGTCGGTGGATTGGTTGTCCGGCTGCACGCGACCTCGTCTCACGAGATCGAGGTCCGCGTTGTCCGTGAAGACGGCGCGCTGATCCGTACGCTGTATGTGGGGCCGGTGAGCGACAGCATCGACGTACGATGGAACGGACTCGATATGAATGACGACGAGGTGCGTTCGGGACGCTACGTGCTGTCGGTCGCGTCGCGCCGATCCGTGAGCGCGCCGGTCGTCCGCGTCGTGAAGCTGCCGTTACGGGCCGAGATTGTTGTCCCAGACACCATCGCCCTGCCCACACTGCCGGACTCGCTGCTCCTGCCGGAACAGGTGTCGCTCGGTGCCGGCGCCGGCTCGCTCGCCACGGGCCTGGTCGCAGCCGGCGCGGCGATAGCGCTCCCCTCGCTCGTCGCCGGCGGCACTCAGCCGTCCGGCGCGCAAATCGCGGTCGCGGGAGTCCTGAGTCTGGCGGGCATCGTGGGTTTCGTGAGCGAGCCGGGTAGAGTGCAGCGTCGCCACATGGCGGCGAATGCAGCGACGCGCGCCGAATGGCAGCGTCGCGCCGAAGCGGTTCGAGCCGAGAACGCGCGTCGGCGTGACACGGCGCACCTGGTCGTGTCAGTTGGTCCGGCGACTGTCATTGACTCGCTCGGGGGGGGGCGATGACGCGCGGGCTGCTGACGGCGGCGGTGTGCGTGGTCGCGCTGGGGAGCAGCGAGGCACTCGGCGCTCAAACAGCGAACTGGCTCACGGTGGGAGCAGGCGCGACGGGGATTCGACTACAGAGCCGGTTCGCCACGGGCGCATCGTCGGACGTGTCGGGCATCGCGGTGGGCGCGTCGAGCGGCGTCGAGTTTGGACGGGTAGCGCTCGCGTTAGGATACTTGCAGGGTCGGCTCAATGCGGATCCTAGCGGCACCCAGCAGCAGGATGTGATCGACGGGTACGCGCTGCTGGTGCTGCGTGTGGCACCGTGGCTCAGAGTGAAGGGGGGGGCAGAAGCGCGGAGTTACGTCACGGCTGCCGGCACAGAGCATTTTCTGTTCTGGCAGGCTCGGTTGCGCGCGGAGCGCACCATCGTGAACCCGTCAGTCCGCGGCCACATCGAGTTATGGCGCGCACTATCCACCGAGGTGAACACGTCAGTGACCGTGGACCGGGCTCAAGGAGGAGAGGTGGGCGTCATGCTTCTGCGCGCCCTCGGGCCGCTTTGGGCACAGCTGACGTATGGGATCGATGACGTGCGCCTCAATGCCAGTGCTCGGCGCCAGACGCTGGAAGCGCTCGCATTCACGCTCGGTTACGGCGGGCGGTGAGCCGCGGCGAGGTTTTCCATGAGCTCGGCCGCGCGCCCCAGCACCTCCTGATCATCCTTCGATAGTTGCGCAACTCCTTGCGCGAGGCGTGCTACCCGCCGCGCCCGGCCTCGGTTCAATAAGCGCCGCCCCGCCGCGGTTGGCTCGACCAGCTGTACCCGTCCATCGCGCGCGTCGCTAACGCGCTGGACAAGTCCCCGCCGCTCTAATCCCGCCACCAGACGTGTGATCGTCGGCGGCCGCACCTGCTCGGCGTCCGCCAGGGCGCTCATGGTTACAGGGCCCCTAAACACGATCACGGACAACGCCGACGCGCGGGGCCCCGTCAGCCCGATCGCCTTGTCCTCGACACGTAGCCGCCGCAGCACATGAATGGCGGCTGAGTGCAGCCGGTCGGCGATAGTAGCTGGTGGGGCTTGACGGGGAGCGGCAGGCATAATTACTTAGCTAAAGCTAACTAATTTCCCGGAGAGGCACAATGGCCAGCACCGCACCAGAGCTCGCGCAAGTCACCAACGTCGTCCACGATCTCGACCGCGCCGTGCAGTTCCACCGCGACGTCCTGGGCTTGCCGCTGCTGTTTCAAGCGCCGCCCTCGCTCGCGTTCTTCCAGATGGGCGCTGTGCGGCTGATGCTGTCGCCGCCCGAGAACGCCGGGCAGGATCACCCCGGCTCAGTGCTCTACTTTCGCGTGTCCGGCATCGATGCCGTATATCGGAGATTGCTGGAGCGCGGCGTCAAATTCGCTGGCGAGCCGCACCGCGTGCATCAGGCTGCGGATTACGATCTCTGGATGGCGTTCTTCCACGATCCCGACGACAACCCCATGGCGCTCATGGAGGAGAAGCGGAAGGGGTAGATCTGCGAAACGATGAAATGACCGCGACCGAGGCGACAAGGATGTTGGCCACGATCACAGGGAGTGAGTTGATCAGCACGCCATATAGCGCCCAGAGTCCCGCGGCCACTCCCTGGACGCGACGCAGCGACGCCGGCCGGCGTGTGTAGTAGGAAACGAGAAACACGGCCGTCGCTAGCCAACCGATCCAATCCGCGGTTCTCATTGCGCGCGCTCCTTGAGTGGCTTCAGAACGAGAATCCCTTCCTCAGTGATACAGCCCATGGCTTCCCCCTCACACCCTGACCGAACCGGTAGCCAACCGCGAGCTCGGCCGCTTCGCCACGCACCGCCCGTGTCGGACCGAAGCGCAGCGACATGCCGGCATTCCCTCCCTGTCGCGCGGCTTCGTCGGCATACCACGCGCCTCCGTACTCGATAAAGGGAGCCAGACCGAGGGCCATCAGCCCGAGGACGTCGTCGACGAGGAGAATCCGGTCCTCCAGAACGAACCACGTCATCCGTGTCCCGGTGAAGTCGTGGATGCCGAACAGGCGGGGACCGCGTTGCTCGAGCCACGGATCGAACTCGCGGCCCGGCTTTGGGTTGGTCAGCAACCCGCCTTCCGCATGCGCGATCAGTGTGTGCCGCTCGATGTTCTGGCTCACGGCGGTAACTCCCGCGCGCGTCCGCGTCGAATCGAGACCGCCGCCGGTGGCACCGACTTGCGCGAGTACAAAGCCGCGCTTCCACACAACCGACGCCTTCGCCTGCGCTTCGTATCCGATGCCCGATTCAAACACCGCGCCCAGCCGCAGGCTGGGCGAGAGATCGACGTCTTCGCGGCGCGCGTAGGAGTTGAAGTGCTCGAGGACGCGAAACCGCACCGATCCGAGATCGATCCCCGCCCGCACCGTCGTAAACAGCGACCGGGGGAAAGGCGAGGTCCCGCTGTCGGCATAATCCTCGCGGCGCCACTCCCACGCGGCCCAGAGCCGGTTGTAGGTGTGCGTGTTCGGCTTCAACGCCATGCCGCCCGTGATCCCGACTCGCAACAGGCGGTGCCACGTGGTCAGGATCAATGAATCGTCACGAAAGCTCAGGACGCGCTCATCGGCGGTTTGCCCGTACGTGATGAGCGAATGCGGTGCGGCCGTTTCGTGAAACGGCAGGCCGAGTACCCACTCCCCCTGATTCCCGTCCGACAACGCCGCGTATTTCATCTGCATCAAGGTGCGGCGGCCAACGAAGTGGGGATTGATGAACGTAAAATCGAGTCGGTTACGATCGGGATTCTCCCCATACACGAGCGCCAGCTCCGTCGCCGTGCCCAGGAAATTCCGCTCGATGAACCCGATTTCCCATGTCTTGTCGCCACCGACAGACGTGTAGCTCGCTTGCGGCTGCGTGCTCCAACCGTCCGACGTAACAGCCCGCACTGCGAGCCGGTCGCCCGGCTGCGATCGCACGGTATCCACGCGGACCGACCGGAACACGCCCAGTGACCGCAGCGCCCGCTCGCTCTCCTCGAGCCGCGCCGGATCAAATGCATCGCCGGGATTCAGCAAGAGGCGGCGTCGGATCACCCAGTGCCGGGTTCGCACGTGCAACCCGTTTGCCAGATTGGCGACCCAGCCGGGTGTCTGGTCTGTGCTGTCGAAGATGTTGCGGTTCTCGACGATGATGGTGTCGACGGTTGTACGGTTGGACGGTTGGACGGTTGGACGGTTGGTCTGCGCGTCCAGTCTGGCGCACGCGACGATCGCCATGATAAGGCCGACCGTCCAACGGTCCAACCGTCCAACGGTCTTCAGGGTCTCACCCCATGTATCCGCTGCCGCAACTGGTACGTCGCGTGCCTAGTGGGATCGTCCCACGCTGTGAAATACAGCGTCGCATCGATGCGTCCGGCGAGCTGGCGTAGGCCGCGCGTCTGAATGGTGTAGGTCCCCCGTACGGAATCAGGGCGCAGCGGGCGGCAGAGGCAGGTCACGGTGGCAAAGGCTGGAATGGAGTCGCCCAGCGAGTACGGGCGGTTCGCAGAGCGGGCGCGGGCATTGCCGAGATCGAGCGCGATCGTCAGGGCGTATTCATCGCCGGAACCCTCACTCGGGTCGAAATCGAATCGCGCGAGCACGACGTCATGAGGCTCGAGCACCCCGGCCGTGTCGACGTGCATCTGCACAACCGTGTAGCGCGGGTCGGGCTCCACCACGATGCGCCCGTGCTGGTGCCATTCGCCTCTCTGCTGCACGCCATCGGTGTCGCCGGGCCGCGGGAGGAGATCGCAAGCGAGCAGCCCGAGCCCCCACGTCCCAATCAGTACACACTCAAGTACCGCTCGAGCTCCCACTCGCTCACCTTTCCGATGTACTCCTGCCATTCCTCACGCTTGGCCTCGACGAACCGCTCGCAGATGTGCGTGCCCAGCGCGTCCTTGATCACCTCGTCCTTGTCCAGCATTTCCAGCGCTTCGTGCAGATCGCGGGGCAGCTCGTCGATGCGATACTTGCGCCGCTCCCGGAAGCTCATCTCGAAGATGTTCTTGTTTACTGGATCGGGGGGCGTGAGCTTCTGCGCGACCCCGTCGATCCCCGCTGCCAGCTGGACCGCCAGCGCGAGATAGGGGTTTGCCGAAGGGTCCGGCATCCGCAGCTCGCAGCGAGTTCCGGTGCCCCGCCGATCCGGAATTCTCACCAGCGGCGAGCGATTCCGCATCGACCAGGCAACATTTACGGGCGCCTCATACCCCGGGACGAGGCGCTTGTAGCTGTTCACCAACGGGTTCGTGACGGCGCAAAATCCTCGCGCGTGCGTCAACAGTCCCGCAATGTACGATAATGCGACCGCCGACAGCTCCCATTGTGCTTTCGGATCGTAAAACGCGTTCGACCCACCACGGAACAGCGACTGATGCGTGTGCATGCCCGACCCGTTCTGGCCGAAAATCGGCTTGGGCATGAAGGTCGCGAGAAACCCGTGCCGGTAGGCGACGTTGCGCACGATAAACCGGAACGTCGCCAGATTGTCCGCCGTCTGCAGCGCCTCGGCATAGCGAAAGTCGATCTCGTGCTGACCGGGCGCGACCTCGTGATGGCCCGCCTCGACCTCGAACCCCATCGACACGAGATCCCGGACGATCAGCCGGCGAATCTCCTCCGCCCGGTCCACGGGCGTCTGATCGAAGTACCCGCCGCGATCGTGCGTCGCGGTGGTCGGATCGCCACTCGCGTCGAGCTGGAAGATGTAAAACTCCGCTTCGACACCCGCCATCATCTCGTAGCCGAGCGACTTGGCTTTGGCGATCTGGCGCTTGAGCGCCTGCCGCGTGCACCCCGCGAAGGACGTGCCGTCCGGGTTATAGATGTCACAGATGACTCGCGCGACCTTCCCGGCGGCATCGCCATTGGGAAGGACACGGAACGTTGCGAGATCCGGCTTGAGCACCATGTCCGATTCTTCGATCCGCACAAACCCTTCGATCGACGATCCATCGAACATGATGTCGCCCTCGAGGGCCTTTTCGAACTGGCTTTCGGGCACCTCGACGTTCTTGTTGACACCGAGGATGTCGGTGAACTGGAGGCGCAGCGAGGATACGTCTTGCTTCTTAGCTGCGTCGAGGATTTCGCGTTTCGATGGCATAGAGGTAATGGCGGCAACGGGCGGCAAAAGGCGGCAATGGGTTTTTCCCGTTGCCGCCCTCTGCTGCCTGTTGCCGCCCTAGCCTTTAGGCGTCGTAATACAGGAAGAATTCATACGGGTGCGGCCTGAGTGCGACCGCGTCGACGTCCTTCACCTTCTTCATCGCCAGCCAGGTGTCGATCACGTCCTGCGTGAAGACCCCGCCCTCGAGCAGGAACCCGTGGTCGGCTTGCAGCGCCGCCAGTGACTCCTGCAGGCTTCCGGGCGTGTTCTTCACATGCTTCCGCTCTTCCGGCTCCAACTCGTACAGATCGACGTCCATTGGTTTCGGCGGCTCGATCTTGTTCTTGATGCCGTCTAGACCGGCCATGAGCAGCGCCGCAAACGTGAGATAGGGATTCGCTGACGGATCGGGCGCCCGGAACTCGAGCCGCTTGGCCTTCGGCGACGTCGAGTACATCGGAATCCGACAGATCGCCGAGCGATTGCGCTGCGAGTAAATCAGGTTGATCGGCGCTTCATAGCCTGGTACGAGCCGGCGATAGCTGTTCGTCGTCGGCGCCGCGAAGGCCAACAGAGCCGCCGCGTGCTTGATCAGCCCGCCGATGTACCACCGCGCCGCATCGGAGATAAGCGCGTAGCCGTTCTTGTCGAAAAACAGGTTGTTCGTCCCGTTCCACAGGCTCATGTGGACGTGCATCCCCGAGCCGTTGTCGCCGAACATCGGCTTGGGCATGAACGTCGCCGTGTAACCGTGTTGGCAGCAGACGTTCTTCACGATGTACTTGTACATCATGATCTGGTCGGCCATCCGCACCAGCGTGCTGTAACGCATGTCGATTTCCGTCTGGCCGGCGGTTCCGACTTCGTGGTGATGGACCTCGACGTCGATTCCCGCGGCGATCATCGCAAGCATGATCTTGGAACGCAGGTCCTGCAGCTTGTCGGTGGGCGGGACGGGGAAGTAGCCCTCTTTATGTCGCGGGCGGTGACCCAAGTTCGCCGTGCCGTTGGTCCCACTGTTCCAGATGCCTTCTTCAGAGTCGATGTGGTAATAACCCTCGTGCGCGTTCTGATCGAAGCGCACGGAGTTGAAGATGTAGAACTCAGCTTCGGGCCCGAAGTACGCCGTCGTCGCGACGCCGCTTTTCTTGAGATATGCCTCGGCCTTGTGCGCGACAAAGCGGGGATCCCGCGAATACGGCTCGCGCGTGATCGGATCCACGATGTCACAGGTCAGCGAGAGGGTGGGCACCTGCAGGCACGGATCGACGAACGCGCTGGACGGATCGGGCATCAGCAGCATGTCGCTTTCGTTGATCGCCTGGAAGCCGCGGATCGACGAGCCATCGAAGCCCAAACCGTCGGTAAAGGTGTCCTCCTCGAGCTCCTTCAGGGGAATCGAGAAGTGCTGCCAAGTGCCGGGCAGGTCGGTAAATCGGACGTCGACGACCTGCACTCCGGCTTCCTTGGCTTTGCGAATGACATCCGCGGGCAATGGACCGGCAGATGTTTTCGCCCCACCGGCGACGGTGGGTTCCAGCGTAGCAGTCATTGGGGGGGATCTCCTTCCGGGGTCGATGTAGCGCTTCTCAAGCGGCAGGCCATACGGGAAGGTAGGTGGCACCAGCATGAGTGTCAAGAAAATCGCGCACGTTTTGCAATAAAAACGCCCAAATCAACTTTTCCACACACCAAAATGTGCAAACTGTGCGCTCAAATGTGCAACAACTGCGCTACAGCGACTCCACGAAGTGCAGAAGCTCGACGGCGGAGAACTCTCCAAAGCGCTCCTGAATCTCCTTTTCCTGCCATTCAAGGAAGATCCAGCCAGTCATTTTATGCTGCTCGCCGTTCACAAAGTGAATTCGGCCCCGCACAGCTCCCAGTGCGGTATCGGGCTGGCCCTCCAGATAAACGTCCCAGCGCTGCTCACCGCGCTTCAACTCCCCCATGTGTTTGCCGTACTCGGTGCCCGCCATGCGCCCTACACTACCGGCTTTCACTCCGCCCGCTAGCCCAGCGCGCCGAGTACATTCCCACCCCTATGACCTGTCATGCATGCGGCGCACAACTCTCCTCGGGAGCGCGGTTTTGCCACAAGTGTGGCGCTGCAGTGGCCACGGCCAGATCAACTGGTTGGCGAGCTGGCCTGCCGTGGGGCTTGGCTGGCGCCGCGCTGGGTGCATTGGCGGCGGTCATCGCGATGCGTGGCGCTGGAGGAGCCGGGAGCCAGGAGCCGGGAGCCCGAGCCGCAACGTCCGCCCCTGGCCTGGTCCGGGCTCCCGACATCTCACGGATGTCTCCCGAAGAGCGCGCCAACCGGCTCTTCAATCGCGTGATGATCCTGGCTGAAGCGGGTAAGCAGGACAGTGTGCGGTTCTTTCTCCCCATGGCCCTCGGCGCGTATGCTCAGCTCCCCACCCTCGATCCGGACGCACGGTACCACATCGGCATGCTCCAGATGGAGGGCGGCGACGCTGCGGCCGCACTGGCCCAAGCCGACTCGATTCAGCGCTCCAGCCCCACGCACCTCTTCATTTATGTATTGCGTGCGCACGCCTACCAGCAGCAAGGGAACACGCAGCTGGAACGGCGCGCCTACGCGGATTTCCTCCGTAACGAGCCCGCGGAAAGCGGCAAGAATCTGCCCGAGTACGCTGACCATCAGGAGAATCTGAGGAGCTTCAAGACGGAAGCTTCACGGGTGACCGGCGCCCGTCCGAGTACATGACCCCGACTCCTGGCTCCCGACTCCTAGATCCTGGCATTATCCGCGTGGCTCATAGTCCCGACGCCGATGACGCTTTCATGTTCTGGGCGATGGCCGAAGGGAAGATCGATACGGAGGGCCGACGCTACGTCCACGAGCTCGGCGACATCGAAAGCTTAAACCGTCGGGCGCTCGCGGGTGAGCTAGAGGTCACAGCCGTCTCATTGCACGCTTACGCCTACTTGGCCGATCGCTACGCACTGCTGGCGCACGGTGCGAGCATCGGCGATCGCTACGGCCCGCGTATTGTCGCCCGTGAAAGCGCGCCTGCCGATCCTCGCGCAGCGCTCGCTGGGCGACTGGTCGCCGTGCCGGGCGAGATGACGACGGCATTTCTGACGCTGCGCCTCTATCAGCCTGCGGCCCGTCACATCGTCGTCCCTTTCGATCAGATCGAGGATTTCGTCGCCGCCCGGAAGGCCGACGCGGGGCTCCTCATTCACGAGGGCCAGCTGACTTACGCTGACCATGGCTTCCACCTCTGGACGGACATGGGCGAATGGTGGTATCAGCAGACTCGTCTCCCCCTGCCGCTTGGCGGCAATGTCGTCCGACGCGACCTCGGTGATGACTTGATGCGCGCGATCGCGCGCGACCTGAAGGCAAGTATCGAATATGGCCTGGCTCACCGAGCTGAAGCTCTGCGGCATGCGCAGCAGTTTAGCCGCGGTCTCGACACGAAACGAACGGACGAATTCGTGGGCATGTACGTGAACGATTACACAGTCGACTACGGCGCAACGGGACGGCGCGCCGTCACCGAGCTGTTGGCGCGCGCCCGCGCCGCCGGCATTGTCCCGGGACCCATCGATTTGGCATTTGTCGCAGCTGATTCCTAGCTCGCAGCGGGTCTTCGAAGAGGGCGTGAATAAGGAGGGCGTTAATAAGGAAGGGACATCACTCTTGTCGTCATGTCGTCATATCGTCCTAGATAGACCAAACCCCGGGGCGAGAACCTCTCCCCGGGGCTGGCGGTCGGGTGAAGTGGCCGTCACACTTCAGCCGCGACCCTTCAACAACGTGCAACTGCATTTCCAGGTTTCACACGATTAGATGCTTGGACGCGCCGAACGGTTGCATCTACCACCAACGCTTGACTCGTCCCACGCGCGACATCGTGATAGTTTCGGATTGGGACCCTCGTCGCAGCACGATCCGCGTGTTCGAAGCGCCCCATGCCATTCCGTTAGGGCCAAAAATGACAATCGGGTTGGAAATCTCCATGAGCACGCCGTAGCTCGCCGGGCCCGCTGTCTGCCACCAAGGAACCCAACTCTGTGACTCCAAACGCTCGATGCGGATCGAGTCGGGACGGAATGATATACGGGCGCGAGTCGCTCGCATCACGGCGCCGTGTCGGCCCACGGCGATTGCCGTTGTCACATCCCGGGCAGCGCGCTCGGTCGCGAACCAGTCCATCAACCGGCGCGCGCGCGGCACCCAAAACGCCAAGAGAATGCCCGCAATGCAGGTGACGACCACGAGTTCGAGCAGCGTGAACCCTTTACGCATACCTCCGTTATAGCGGTCCGCGAAGCGCTTCCGTCACCCGAAAAACGCAGCGAAAAGCTAGAAAACGCGCCATTTGCGATCTAACGCCCTGACGGACCAAAGGCTATGTTGATGCGTGTGATGGTCTTGCCTGAACGGCACACCCGCTGCTCCCGAGGCGCGCGATGACCATTGAGCCGAAAAGCCATCGCGCCGGATTGCCCCACTCGGTCTTTCTCCGACGTATGACCGATGATCCGACACCGTCGTCACAGGTCCGTCTCGGGCAGGGCGCCTTTCTCGCTTTGCGCTTCGTCGACCTCCTCTCACCGGACCGGGAAGCGCCGACGCCGGACGTGTTTCGCTATCAATGGGCCGCGACCGAGCGTTACTGCGCGGAGCTCGCCGGCGAGGGTACCGAGGCGTCACATCTAAGCTGCATCGTGCGCTCGGCGAGCGAGGCCCACCGGAGGGCCGACATCAACCTCCTGGCCCCGGCGTTGTTCGCGTACTCGCTGTATTTGGAGCAGGAAGCGCACTTCGAAGAAGCCGAAGACCTCCTGCAGACCCTGCTTACTGTCGGCCGCGGGCGACTGCAGCAAGCGGATGAGATTTCGGCATGGCTTCGATTGGGTCGAACCCAGCGCAAGCAGGCCGAGTTCGACTGCGCGATTGCTGCGTACGCGCAAGCCGGAACTCTCGCGAATGCCGCCCACGATACAGTCTCGGTGTTCTTGAGTCGAATCGGTTTGTGCAACGTGAATTTTTTTCGCGGCAACCTTCCCGAGGCGGAACGCGGATGGCGCGCGATCCTGGCTGACGCGTCCGCTGCGGGATGCCAGGCGATCGAGGCCCAAGCCCATCACGGTCTCGGCAACCTGCTCCAGCGGCGCGGATTGGCCGATTCGGGCGCTCCGCATCTCTGGCAGGCGTACGAGCTCTACGACAGTGAATCGGATCAGCTGCGCGTCTTGACCGACCTTGGGGTCGCGTTGTTGTCACTTGGCGATGTAGAGGGAGCGGAACACGCGCTTGGCGAGGTTGTCCGCCGCGAACGATCGGGGGAGAACCGCGCGAACTGCTTGATCGAGCTGATGCAGTGTGCGTCGTTTCGCGGCGATCGACTCCGCTTCGAGCGCCTGCGTGAAGAATGCCTCACGAACCTGGACACGATGCCGCCCAACATCCGCGCCGACTACTATCTCAAGGTCGGCGTAGGTTTGGCGCGGTTCGGCAATTTCGTGAAGGCTGCGACACATGCGCGGCACGCACTCGAGATCGCGGGCGCACACGGGCTCCACGAGTTGGTGTTCCGAATCGAGCGGATAATCAATGGGCTCCAGGTCTGCGATGCGCCAGAAGACGCGCTCCTTGCCCCGGAGCCCATCGTTCAGAGCGACGCCCTCAAGGAAGTCAGGGCGTCACTGGCGGCATTCAGCTCTTAGCTGCAGGTGTTGGGATTGCTCAAATCGCAGGCCGCCTCAACGGTTGGACCCGATGCGTCAGCGCATGCCGCGGCAGTGAGCGCGAACGACATCAGGAGCAAGGCTAGAGCGCAACGGATGCGGCGGGTCATGGGACCTCCACGGTCGAGTTGAACTGGGAAAGCAGAGCGGTTGCAACTTGAGCGCGGGGTGTGACGAGGTTTAGGGCGTTTTTGCGGCATCGTGGGGCGTTTTTGCGGCATCGTGAAGTTTTTCGGAGAGCGCGCTAGGGAAAATGCTAGTACTGGCAGCGGTTCCTGATCTTCCGTTCCAGAAGTTGCGAGGCGCGGTGGCCCCGCGGTTCTCCGTGGCGCACGCGTCGACGTGGGACAGCGCCTTGGAAACAATCCGCAGCCGCCCAGTCGAAATTGCGGTCGTCGACCCGGCCCTCGGTGGTGCGGCGAGCGGCCAGGAAATCGAGCGGCTGCATCTCCTCTTCCCATCGTTGCGGCTGATTCTCTACACGGCGATGACGCCGCAGCTCGCTCCCGTACTTCTCACTTTGGGCCAGTTCGGCGTCCGGCAGGTCGTGCTACGCGGAATCGACGATCATCCCGAGGTGTTGTTCAACCTGGTGTCGTCGGAGGCGGTGCATGCCGCGTCGTACCGGCTCCTGGATCAACTCACCGCCGCTCTCGCCCCTCTGCCCCGCGAGCTCCGGTGGATATTGAAGGATTCCCTGCGCACGCCGGGCGTCGTACAAACCATCCAGCAAGTCGCGGCGCGCGCGCGTGTCGATCGCGGCACGTGCGCCCGCTGGTTCGCACGCGCCGGCCTACCGAGCCCGCGCCACATCCTCGCGGCAGCCCGCGTGCTCTACGCACACCGCTTGCTGCAGGATCCCGGGTTCACGATCGAAGACGTCGCCAAGCGTCTCGGTTACGCACAGGCGAAAACCCTGCAACAACACGCCCGCACTTATCTCGGCCTGACGGCGGGGGAAATGCGGCTGTCGCTCACGGCTGAGGAAGCCACCGCGCGCATCGTTCAGGGGTTTCGCACCCCTACACGACGAGAGGTACGGATCAGCACATCATGATGACTTCGCCGCCACGAACGCCGCCCACCGTCCTCATCGTAGATGATGAGGCGGGCCTGCGTCGCGTGGTCGAGCGTTTCCTGATCCGGCAGGGCTATCGGGTACTGTCCGCAGGTACCGCGGAAGCGGCCTACGAACTGCTGGACTCAGAGAGCGCTGACGCGCTGCTGCTCGACATCCACCTGCCCACGATGTCCGGCTTGGCGCTGTACCTTGCGATCATTCATCGTTGGCCGGCCCTGGAGGGGCGGGTTGCCATCATGACCGGCGACGCTGAAGCTGAAGAAGTGCGCACCTGGCTCGAACATCACCATTGCGTGGTGATCCGGAAGCCTTTCAATCTTCAGCAGATCGCAGACTGGGTCTCGTCAGTAGTGCAGCGAAACCATTCGACTGGAGCGATGGACGCATGACGACTGTGGCACACGCAGATCCCCTGCATGTGCTCCGCGAATACCGGAATCTGGCGCCGTGGAATCTCCGGGACCTGTCTGTCCTGGTAGGCGCCGTGCTGGACGCCTCCGCTGTCACCCCGATCAACGCAGCCGCCAAGGCCGCACCCAGCGAGCGCACGATCCGATTCTATGTCACGCGCGGGCTGGTCAGCCCGCCGGAAGGACGCGGGACAGCCGCGACGTACTCCTACCGTCACTTCCTGCAGTTGCTCGCGATCAAGTTGCGGCAGATGGAAGGCGCTACACTTGCGGCAATCACCAAGGACATGCACGAGCAGACGGGCGACATCCTGGAGCGTCGGTGCGCCCAGGTGCTCGGCACGTCGCTGCCGACACCAGACCGCCTGCCGCTCAAGGGCACCGAGGGGATGCCGCGTGGCCGATCCGGTCGCGCCCTGACGGCGTGGCTGTCGCGTGATGTCGTCAAGGAGACGAGCAGTCCTTCGACCTGGCGTCGCATTCCCGTGACACGCGGCGTGGAGCTCCACGTTGACGCCGACCACCCGCTCGCCCGCCTCGGCCCCGACGACAGCGGTCTCGCCGAGTCGGTGCGGCAGGCGATTTCGAAACTCCTGCCACACAGCACGTAATGACTTGGTAGACATGTCCCTAAATGGGGGTTCGCAAAACATGTGGGTGCTGCTGGTCGTACTGGTGCTTGCCGGTCTATGGATGATCGGCGCGTACAACGGCTTGATTTCTCTCAAGAATCAGACGGTGAATGCCTTCAAGCAGATCGATGTACAGCTGAAGCGCCGCCACGATCTCATTCCCAATCTCGTGAACGCCGTGAAGGGCGCGATGAACTTCGAGCGCTCGACGTTGGAAGCAGTCGTGCAGGCGCGGAATCAGGCTGTGAAGGTGAACGCGTCCGGTCCCGAGGCGATGAAGCAGATCAGCCAGGTGGAAAACGCGCTGTCCGGTGCGCTGACGCGCTTGCTGGCGGTCGTGGAGCGCTACCCCGACCTCAAGGCAACGGGCAACATCGGGCAGCTGCAGGAAGAACTATCCTCCACCGAGAACCGGATTGCCTTCGCCCGGCAGCTCTACAACGACACCGCAACGCAATACAACACGAAGCAGCAGCAGTTCCCCACGAAGCTCGTCGCGGGCATCGCGAGCGCGGCGCCGGCGGACCTGTGGGAAATCGATGTACAGGCAGAACGCGCGGTACCGCAGGTTGACCTCTCAGGACGGTAACCTCTTTCAACAACAGGAAGCCAATCGCCGGCGCACAAGATGGCTGGTGATTGGCTTCATCCTGTTTTTCGCCTGGCTGGGCTTCGGCGCGGATCTCATTCTGTATCTTGCCACGCAGGCCGCTGAGCCGGGGGAATACAGGCACGTCGTTCCGTGGCTCGGGCTTGCTGTGACCGCGGTCGTAGCCATCGCCGCGCTGAACGCCTACAGGACGGGGCCGCAAAAGGTGTTGTGGGCGGCCGGCGCGCGTGAGATCACGACTCCGCAAACCGACGTGGAACGGCAACTGGTCAATGTGGTCGAGGAGATGGCCATCGCGGCCGGCGTGCCGAGACCGCGTGTCTGGATCATTGCCGATGACGATCCCAATGCCTTTGCGACGGGTCTCGAGCCGTGGAACGCGCACGTGTGCGTCACGCAGGGCCTGCTGGCGCTGTGCAGCCGGGACGAGCTTCAGGGCGTGATCGGCCACGAGCTCGGCCACATTAAGAACCTCGATGTGCGACTCATGACGACGCTCGCCGCGCTCGTCGGAGCGATCCTGCTGATGCGCGACGGCATGGGCCGCATGCTCGGGTACGGCCGGCTTCCGGGCGTTGGCGGCAGCAGTCGTAAGGGAAAGAGCAACGCCGGTCCGCTCATCGCGATTCTGCTCACACTGTGGATCGTTTCGTGGATCCTCGCGCCGATCATTACGCAGGTGCTCGCGATCGCGGTCAACCGCAAGCGGGAGTTTTTGGCCGATGCGATGAGCGCGCAGTTCACCCGGAATCCGCTGGCGCTCGCCAGCGCGCTCGAGAAGATCGAAGCCGCCGGAGGAGGGGCGCCCACGGCGTCGATCAAGCGGGGGTCGGCGCATTTGTGCATCGTGGATCCGCTGGGGCGGCGGCTGACGAACCGGGAAGGGTGGCTGGCCGATCGCCTGGCGACTCATCCCCCGATGAGCATGCGCATCTCGCTGCTCAAGGGGATGGGGTACGCCGCGCTGAAGCAAGAAGGCGGGCTCGCGGTGTGAGCCGGCGGATAAGCCGCCCCGCCCTTCGCGCCATTCACGAGTTCCGCACGCGCCTGTCGCGGTACAAGCTGCAGGAGCGGCGGATCGCACGCGATGAGCTCACGATCGATCCCGTGATCGAAACTGCAGTGCAGGCGCACAAGGCCGAGCACGGGATGTCGGAAGAGGGCGTGCGCCGCCAGGTCCGGAAATACATCGACGAGATCATTCCCCACTTCAACGTCCTCTCCTATTACAGAGTCGGCTACAACGCCGCCAAGATCCTCGTCAACCTGCTCTACAAGACGAGCGTGGACTATCAGGACGAGGCCGCGCTCGAGCAGATCCCTAGGGGCGACGTCGTCGTCTATCTCATGAATCATCGCTCGAACGCCGACTACATCGTCGTGGCCTACGTGCTGGCCCACGGTGTCCACGTCAGCTACGCCGTCGGTGAGTGGGCGCGCGCCTGGCCGCTGGAGTACGTCTTCAAGTCGTTCGGCGCCTACTTCATCCGTCGCAAATTCCGCGAGCCGCTCTATCACACGGTGCTGGAGCGCTATGTACAACTGATCACGCGCAACGGAGTGACCCAGGGGATCTTTCCCGAGGGCGGATTGTCGCGCGATGGAAGGCTGCGGCCGCCCAAACTGGGCCTGCTCGACTACATCTGCCGCACCGTGCTCGATCCGACGTTCGAGCAGGACATCTGGTTTGTTCCAGTGGGGCTCAATTACGATCGCGTGCTCGAGGACCGGTCCCTCATTCGCGAGCTCATCCGCAGAGAGGACCGTCCGAGCCGCCTGTCGCAGCTGACGACCGTCATCTCCTACCTCGCGAGCAACACAGCGCGACTGCTGACAGGTCGCCTCAAGCGTTACGGCCGAGTGGCAGTGAACTTCGGTACGCCGCTATCGCTGCGTACCTGGCTCGAGACCGCACCCGCCGGCATCCTGTCCGCACCCAAGGAGCAGCGCCTGCCCGAGCTGGAGCGCCTCGCGCGTGAGATGCTGACGCGCATCGGCGCCATTATCCCAGTGACGCCGGTTCCGCTGGCCGCCGCGGCGCTGCTCTCTTTCGGGCAGACGGCGATGACCAAGGATGCACTGCTCGAGCGGATGGACGAGCTCCGCGATCGCCTCCTGGAAGTCAATGGCAAAGTGGTCCGCGGCGGCGCGCGGATCGCCGAGATCTGGGATCGCGCCTGGCGTATGCTGCGCATGCGCCGGTTGGTCGTTGCCGACGGCGACACTCTGGTGGTGTTGCCGAAAGGGCGACCGCTCCTCGAGTATTATGCGAACTCGATCGCGCACCTCGTGCCTATTCGCGCACCACGCGTGCCGTTTCACAAAACGCACGAAATCGACACCGATCTTCCGAGACTCCTTCCATGATGCTGCTGCTCGCTGCGCTCACGTTCCAGCAGGCCGACCTGATCGTGACCAACGCCCGGGTCTACACCTCCGACGTCAATCGGCCCATCGCAGAAGCGCTCGCGGTTCGCAACGGGCGCATCGCGTTTGTCGGCAGCAATCGTGGCGCGCTGGCGCTGGCGGGTCCCCGCACGGAGCGGCTCGATCTCGGTGGCAAGACGGTGATCACCGGGATGGTGGACGCGCACGCCCACTTGCTCGGCCTTGGGCAGGCGCTGCGGACGGTCGACCTGGTCGGCACGAAATCGTACGACGAAGTAATCGCGCGCGTCGCGGAGCGCGCCAAGAGCGCCAGGCCCGGTGAATGGGTTCGTGGGCGCGGTTGGGATCAGAATGACTGGGCCGACACGCGTTTTCCCACTAATGCCGCGCTGTCACGGGCGGTGCCCAACAACCCCGTCTATTTGACGCGTGTCGACGGGCACGCCGGACTCGTGAACGCCAAAGCCTTGGAGTTGGCGCAGGTGACCGCGGCTACCCCAGACCCGACCGGCGGCCGATTCATTCGGGACTCCGCGGGCAACCCGACGGGTGTGCTGATCGACAACGCTCAGGGCGTCGTGAGCCGCGTTGTACCTGCGGCTTCACACGCCCAACTCCGCGAGCAGACGCTGGCGGCCATCGCGGAAGCAAACCGCTGGGGACTCACCGGGATCCACGATGCAGGCGTCGGAGCCGAGGGCATCGGCGTCTATGAGGAGCTCGCGCGCGAGGGTCGCTACAACCTGCGCAACTACGTCATGGTGCGTGCCAACGACTCGGTTCTGGATGCCTTCATGCGTCGTGGTCCGCAGAAAGGTCTGCATGACGGGCGCATCTGGATCCGCGCGATCAAGATCACGGCCGACGGCGCGCTCGGCAGCCGCGGCGCCGCTCTACTCGAGCCGTACAGCGATGACGCAGGAAACACGGGGCTGATCACGCAGCCGCCGGAGCGAATCAGGAGCGTTGCGGTGCGCGCGCTCAAGGCCGGCTTTCAAGTGAATGTGCACGCGATCGGCGACCGGGCGAATCGCATCGTGCTCGACCAATTCGAGGCGGCGCTCCGCGAGGTCCCGACGGCGGATCACCGCTTTCGTATCGAGCACGCGCAAATTCTCAGTGAGCAGGATATCCCCAGGTTTGCAGCGCTCGACGTGATCCCGTCCATGCAGGGCAGCCATCAAACCAGTGACATGTACTGGGTTCCCGCGCGGCTCGGAGAATCTCGCACGAAGGGCGCGTATGCCTGGCGTTCGCTGCTCAATACTGGTGTCGTCATTCCCAACGGCTCCGACTTTCCCGTCGAGGCCGTCAATCCGTTGATCTCGTTTCATTCGTTCATCACGAGACAGGATGCGGAGAATTCTCCTCCCGGCGGCTGGTTTCCGGAGCAGCGCACGACACGGGAAGAGGCGCTGCTCTCGATAACGCTGTGGCCGGCGTATGCCGGGTTCATGGAGAATGAGAGCGGTTCGCTGACGGCCGGGAAGTTTGCCGACTTTGTGGTGCTGGACAGGGACATCATGACCGTCGCACCCGAGCAGATTCTTGGGACGCGTGTGCTGATGACAGTGGTGGGTGGCCGAACGGTCTATAAGGCTGAGGTATCGAGGTAAGCGCCAAGAAAGACGAAGCCCCTGGGGCGGCACGAAGGCGCGCCCCAAGGGCTCCGACACATTGGCTACCCGGAGTCGAGGGCTTGCGCCCTTCGTTCTTCTCTCTGTTGCCACCCTGGACTGTTCGTCCCGGTTAAGCACTCAGAGGCTCCGGCTTCCATCCCTAGGCAACCCCGTCGGGTCGCCCAGTTCACCAATGTGGGTGCTACGGTTCAGATCGGGTCGCGGACCGATCCTCCGCACTGCACGTCGAGGCACCATTTCGACGTGGCTAGGGCAACGCGACTGGCCCCAGCTGTCCGACCCGGTGAGCCTGCTCCCGGATCAACGAGCGCCTGAGCCCTTGGTTGCGTCGGCGCCCTCCCCGGAATTTCCGTTCGGACTCGGTTTGAAGGCGTTGTTGAGACGCCAGGTCCCAACCCTTCCCTCCAAGCCGCGTGGGAGTGAATATATACCCCTCCGAAAAACGCGCAAGTGCCGATGTTTCTTCGGGTTAGCTCACTTCAGTGTGCATCGTCTGTGGAGAGTAAAGACTGCCTTTACAAGCTGTTCCGAATCCCTTCCACACGATGTGGAGTTGTGAATCCACAGTGCGCACGTTCCCACATCGCGGTTTTAGCCCTCGATTGCCACCTCACAGTAGGCAAACGGCTCGTCCGAGTCGGCCGGAATGAAGAGAAAGCCAGCTCCACTGGTGGCAAACCAGCCGGCGAGCAATTGTGTCGAGCGACCGACCGCGGGTTCCGCGAACAGTGCTTGCGTCCAGCGGCGAATGTGACGTAGCTCGGGCGCGCGACGTGACAATAGACTCAGCGCGGCACCCAAACCGTTTGTAGCTCTTAGGAAGTGCGCCATTGCGTGGCCACGTTGTGCAAAAATGTAAGAGCGGACTCCCGGCTCATCGTACAGCAACGTACCTTCGTAGGGGTCGGCGGGCGGCGCGTCCATGCGGGGACCGAAGTAGACAAATACTCGCGCCTCCCCTTCGCGGCGTTCGACGACGATCGCCGCGGAATCGGGACCGAGGCGCGCGGCATGGACGAGATCGTCGGCAGAGAGGATGCCGACTTGCGCCGTCCACTCAAGGGCCGCGAGAGCTTGATCTAACGGAAGGCCGACCGCGTCGTCATACGCGATGAGCCGCGGCGCTTCACCGGCGCGCTGAAAGAAATGGGCGAGCGCGTCGGCGCGGTCCTCGAAGGTCCGAATTATGCGGGAAGTGGCGGGCACGGCCATTTCAGGATAATAACGGAGCAGTATTTTTACTGTTAGAGGAGCGGTCAGAGAGATGCTAGCAGGAATCGTGATGCTGATCACCACAGCGACGTATCCGGTCGCCGTCCAGGACACGACACGCCGAGACAGCGTGCCGACCGCGGACAGCGTCCCCGCGCTCACCCCTGCGCCGGTGCCCGCGCCGCCGCCTCCACCCCCAGCGCCGCCCGCGCCACCGACACCGACCATTGAGCAGATCCGCTACATGGAGGGGTTGAAGACCGTCACGCGCGGGATTTCGCAGATCCGCGATGGGGTGAACCGAGTCGGCCGCACGCAACAAGCGGATTCGGTGACGCGCCGAAACGCCGCTCGTCGCTTGGGCGGACTCTGCGGGACGGCCCGTTCGTTCATTACGAGCGGTCGTCCGAAGATGCAGCCGACGGCGTATCAGGACTCGCTGCAGATCCTCGCGAAACAGCTGACCGTCAGGTTGGACTCGCTTACCCGCACTCTACCCGACTGCGAGAAGACGGCGGGACGGGATCCCACGACTGTGACGACCAGCCTCACCACGCGCCTGAAGAGCTATGACGAGGCCCTCCTGGCGTTCCGGACGGCACAGGCGGCGTTGCAAAAACCCGACAGTACCAAGACAGTTAGCCAACAGTCGCAACTCTAACACGCGCATCTGTAATCATTTAGCGGCTTCCAGACTGCCACTGCTGTAGCAGCTCGGCAATCGCCTGCCGTGTATCGGGGAACCGGAGCGCCCCTCCAGCGCTGACCGCCTGCAGTCGAGGTTGTCCAATCGGGCGTGGGAGCGAGAATCGAAATGCGTCCACCGCCCAACGCCGGACGTAGCTCCGCTGGTCATCGAGGTGCCTGACCAAGAGATCGACTGCCCGCACGCTCCCGCGAGCGGCCAGCGCCGCCAGAACGTGCAGCGCGTACTGGTCCGCGCCGGCGCGCGCCGCCACGGAATCGATCAACGTCGTATCGCCGGTCCCGGCAATGACACGGTAAGCCGCGAGCTGGATCGCCTCGCGATAGGACGGCGTGTTCAGCGCCTCCAGGACGATCGCGCGCCGGTTCGTTGAATCGGTGAGCGCGAGGGCCGTCACCGCAGCCGCACGGACGGCGTCGCTCGAATCGCGGCTCCAGGCTCGGCGCGCCAGCGCCGCAGCCTCAGGTCCCCCCACGGCGCCGAGAGCCTCGAGGGCGGCAGCGCGGACTTGAGCGGACGTATCGGTTGCAGCAGACCGGAGCGGCGGCAGCGCGACGCCCGGGAAGGCGGCGAGCGCCTCGATCGCCGCCACGCGAACCAGGAAATAATCGGCGCTCGTCGCAGCCCGGACGATTGCGGCGCCAGCCAGTGAGTCCCTGGGGCGCTGGCCCAGTTGTGCGATGACCCAATGCCGGTTCCAGATATTGGGGTCATGCTGGAGCTGCGTCGCGAGCCATGCCGTGGGTTGATCGAAGCTCAGCTGCTTCAGGATCGTGTTTCCTTCATCGAAGATCACCATGGTGGGCGCGGTCTTCACGTCACGAATCACGATCGTATCCTGACGTCGCGATAGCTGCGCGCGTGCGGTGACCTCGCCTCCCACGGTGCCGACATGAATTGTAACAGGCATCCGAAACGCAGGTGGCGTCGTGAAGCGCATGCCGGTGCTGTCGGCCTTGGACGAATCTTTTTGAACTTGTTGCACAACAAGCGTGACCAGAGATGTGCTCGAATCGTACTTTGCCGTTACGACGAACTCCGGATAGCCCGCCTGATAGATCCACTGGTCCCAGAACCAGTCGAGGTTCTCGCCCGTGGCGTCGAGCACCGCCTGGCGGAAGTCGTCGGTGGTGGCGTTGTCGAGGGCATGGTCGACGAGGTAGCGATTGACGGATGACCAGAAGCGCTGGTTGCCGAGGTATTGCTTCAGCATGTTCAGGACGAGCGCGCCCTTGGGATAGACGTTATTGGAACCTAGGGCCGCGAGCGGCATGCGTCGGTCCCGATCGATCTGCAAGAACTGACTGTACTCGTCGAAGTAATAATCCTCCTCGGCCCGCGCACCGAGTTTCCGGCTCCAGTACTGTCCCGGCATGAACTCCGCGAAGCCCTCGTTGAGCCACATGTTCGCCCAGTTCTCGATCGTGACGTAATCGCCGAACCATTGGTGGGCCAGCTCGTGGGGAATGAGGATCCACTGATACCACGGCCGGTCCTGGTAGTCGCGCGGGCGTGGCAGCCAGTCGACGAGGGTTGTGGCACTGACGTTTTCCATCCCGCCAAAGAAGTCAGCGACGGTGGTCTGCGCGTACTTTGCCCAGGGATAGTCGACGCCCGTGAGACGGGAATACACCTCGATCATGTCCGGCGTCACGTTGAACAGCCGACGCGCGAGCCCTGAGTCCTCGGGATAGACGAAATAGTCGACGGGAACGCTGCGCCACGTCTCGCGAATCCTGACGAGGGGCGCCACCACGATCGACACGAGATAGGTCGCGGACGGTTTGTCCTGCAGCCAACTGAATGTCTGGGCGCCGTCTTTGGCCGTAACGGCCGAAACTAGACGGCCATTGGAGACGCAGGTCATGCCTTTCGGCACAGTCGCGACGAGCTGCCACGTCATCTTGTCGTTCGGGAAATCGTAGGTGGGAAACCAGAAATGGTTGTCGTCGTCCTCCCCCTGGCTCCAGATCTGTCGGGGACGGTGGGTTCGTCCTTCCGGACTGATAAAGGTGAGCCCGCGGCCATTCGTAACGACGCCGTGGTAGGTGATGGTGAAGCGAGCCGTGTCGCCGAAACCGATCGGGCGCGGCAGAAACACGACCATCGTGTCGCCGTGCCGCGACGTCCGGAGCGCGGCACTGACGTTCTGGCCGACCGTGACCGTCTTGATCTGAAGCTTGGCCCCGGCGTCCAGAATCACCGAGTCGAGTCCCGATCGCCGGGCCACCAGCGTAGTTGTAACCCGCCCATCGAACGACGTCGAATCCCAATCGAAATTCGAGACCTCGATCCGCTGGTGAATCAGGTCATAGTCGTGCGAGCGCGTATAGTGGTCATTAGCAATACGTTCTGCGTTCGTTTGGGCATGGAGGGGGAGGGCAATCCAGCCGGCGGCGAGAACGACAAACAGGGAGCGCATTGAGGGAATCTAGCCGGCGCCAAGGTCGAAAACTGGTGCTGTAATGCTGTCATCATGCTGCCCAATCGGACTTATCGGCAGGCCGGATTGACAGGTCCGAGCAGGGTCAATACCTTAGCCCGCGGTTCAAGCATACGTGGCACCGTCACCGGCTGTCTGCGCTTCCGCGAGGACCACATGTCTCGCGGATTTTTGCTTCGAGCCCGCCCTACGCCGCTCCGGCGTGGGTCGTTCCAGTCCGGGGCCGTGCCCCATTGTGCAGAGGTTAGAACAGTATGGCAAAGGGTAAGGTGAAGTGGTTTAACGACGCAAAGGGCTTTGGCTTTATCGCGCAGGAGTCGGGTCCGGACGTGTTCGTCCACTTCACAGCGATCCAGGCGGAGGGCTTCCGCAGCCTCGCCGAGGGCGACAATGTGGAGTTCGATGTCGCTCAAGGTCCAAAGGGTCTGCAGGCGCAGAACGTTCGGAAAGTCTGAGCAATCCGAATCCAGGGAACGGGCCCGGGTCACACCGGGCCCGTTTGCTTTTCGTATATTGGCCTTCATGGCGCTACTGCCGCTGCTTCTTCTGTTATCGCAGGCTGCCCCCGCCCCAGCTCCGCCGGCCGCCCCAACCCTCAGCTACCGTGGGTTCACGCCGGGCATGGGCTATCGGGAGTTCGCCACCAGGGCGCGCGCAATGGCGCGGCCGAAGGAAGTTTTGGGTTGCCAGACGATGAAGAGCACGGCTCAGGTCATGGATTGTGGCGTGCGCGTACGCGACCCGGCGGACAGCGCCCCCTTTTACCTGAGCGCCAATGTGATCGAGGGGCGGACCTCGGTCATCTCGTTCATCGATTCGGGAAAGGTGTCGCTGCTGAAGCAGCGACAGACCGAGCTCCGCAGCCAGCTTGGCACTCCCACGCGTCGGGAACGGAGCATGTGGGAGTGGACAAACGGGCCCCGCTTTGTGCGGCTGAACTGGCGGGGGGGGAAGGATTGGCGGGTCGTGTCGATTACGCTCAACGATCGTGACGTGATGAATAAGATCGCGAGTTACGTCCCCAAAAAGCCGGTTAAGAGGTAAGCCCACCGCGCACAAGGTTTTCCGCAAGCTTCCCGATTCCTTGAGCTCCCGGCAATTGATCCATCCAACGCGGCGGCAACGCCGTTTCCCCATAGCGCGCCCCCAGCAATGCACCCGCGACCGCGGCGTTCGTGTCGGTGTCCCCACCCGCGTGCACGAGGTAGATGAGCGATTCCTCGAGTGTCCAGTCGTGCACGACGAACCAGAACGCGATTTCGACGCAGTGGATTACGAACCCTGCCTCGCCGGAGCGCGTGATGGGAAGGTCGCTTTCCCGCTCGCGGGGCACTCGGTGGATTGCGTCCCGCAATACGCGCGGCGCGCGGTCCCCCAAGCGATGCATGACTTCGTCGATAAAGTAGATGTTGCCGTGCAGCAACTCGCGCGCAGCGAGGTTTACTGCTACGGCGCTCCAAGTGCACCGCTCGTCGGCGTGAGTAATCGCCGCCTGCTGAGTCGAAACGCGAATCAGCCGGTCGAGGTCTTCGTGATAGCGCAGCGCGACCGGAATGCAGCGCATCACGCTGCCGTTGCCGGCGGCACGCCCCGGATTCTCTTTGAGCGCAAGACGCCCGGCCTCGAACGGCTCTCTTCCCCGGTCGATCAACGTGAGCGCGCGCTTCGTCGTTATGCCGATGCCCCGGCCGTCGACCTTCATCCATTTCACCCAACGGCGCGCGACGTCGCCCGCATCGAAGCCGTTTGCCTCGAACAGCGACTCGCCGAGCAGCAGCGCCAGGGCCGCATCGTCATCGTAGAGAGAGCTCTCGGGTGGGGGCGCGAGGTCGTTCACACCGTTGGGAAACGCCTTCGCGATCGCCTCCGGCGTCCCCAGATGCTCCGTCGGGACGCCCAGCTGATTGCCGGCGACCAGGCCCAGCAACGCGCCCCGGGCGCGGGAGACGAGCTGTGGGTCCATTGGCTCACAAATTAATGGGAATCGTCGCGGTCGTCGCTGGGATCTACCTCGCGATCCTCGTCGTGTTATGGTCGATGCAGGAGCGGATCACGTTTCCCGCGCCGAAAGCGCCATTGCCGGACCCGGTGCAGACGCTCGGCTACGGTGAAAAGATCGAGCTACGCATGCGCGACGGAACGCTGTTGCTGGGTTGGTATTTGCCGCCCCACGCCGCCGTTCTCTCTCCACGCCCCTACGCTGCCGTCTTATGGTTTTACGGCAACGGGGAGAACCTTGCCGCCATTTGGCCGATGATCCGCGACTTCCGGCCCCCTCACGCCGCGCTGATCGTGGTCGATTATCCCGGTTACGGCGGGAGCGGCGGACGGACTACCGAAGGCGGCCTTTACGAAGCCGCGGATCTCGCGTACGAGTTCCTGACCAAGCAGACCGAGATCGATCGCGATCGCATCTACGTGTACGGCCGCTCGCTCGGCAGCGCAGTGGCGACGCATGTCGCGGCGAAGCATAAAGTCGCCGGGCTGATTCTCGAGTCACCTTTCACAAGCGCTCGCGCGATGGCAGCGCGCTACTACAAGATCTTTCCCAGAGCTTTGGTGCGTATCCGGTTGGACAATCTTGCGAGAATCAAGCAGATCGATTGCCCAACGTTGATCTTCCATGGCAACGCCGACTTGCTGGTCCCGATCGAAATGGGCAAGGAGCTGGCGGCCGCTGCGGCGGGGCCTGTGGAGTTCGTCATGATCGACGGATCAGGACACAACGATACGTACGAGATGGGTGGTACAGCATACAAGAACAAGATTGCTGCGTTCGTCAAATAACCACGACCGGCTGCAACTGGTCGCGCTCCTCCTCGAAAATCCGCTGTGCCTCATCGAGCGCTCGAATGACGCGTGGCTCCTCAGGGTTCGGGAACTTGCTGCTAGCGGCGACCCGACCCGTAAGTTTGCGGACGCCCACCAGCGCTCGTGTCACCTCGCAACGACCGAGATCGGGATCGGTATGTCCGGCAATGAGCAACTCCTCATACAGAGGAAGGGCCGCGGGATCGCCAAGGACATACAATGACTCGAGGATCTTTGGAGCGAGGAAACGCCGCAGCATCTCGTCGCCACGGATCCGCTGGAACAACGCGATGACAGAGGGTGCCTGGCCCGGATAGTAGCGCGTGGCCTCCACCGCGGCCGCGACGAAGGCGTGGTGGGCGCCCGGCGTCTGGAGATACCGGGCAAAGAGCGGCCACGCCTCCTTGGGGTGCCGCTCGGCCAGAGCGAGAAACGCGAAGTAGCGGCGGCCCAAAGGCGCCCGCGTATCCGCGATGACTGTGCGCAGACCCGCCACGCCCCAGCGGGCGCCGACCAGCGCGGCAGCCGAAGCGTGCTGCCAGCGTTCCAACTCCGGTACGCGGAACGTGACGATGTGAGCATCGAGGAACGCACGGGAGCGCTCCAGCACGGCAAGCAGTCGACGATCCAGCTGGGCTAGTGCGGGTTCCAGCCGTTCCGTATTGGCGCGACGAGCGAGCGCCAACGCTTCCCATCCCAGCTGTCCGAGATTCAGCTCATCCCACAGCCTGTCCAGCTCGGCGGCATCGCGCGCCGTAAGTAATCGTTCCAATGCCGCGGTGAATCCACACAGACGACGAATCACATCCATGCTGAAATGTGGAAAGCGCGTGGATATTGCGCTATCCCATGGCCAACCCTAACCTTGCCCGCACGCTTCTCTCAACATCAGGAGGCCAGTTTTGCAGAGGGCGCAGTGAAAACGATACGTTGGCGAATCATCCTCGCCCTGTCGGGTCTTCTTGCGGGCTTGGTGGTCGCAGCCATCGTCGGCGTCAGCTCAATCCATGCGCTACACGGTTCGTTCGAGGCTCAGGACGTCCAGCGCCTCGAGCGACTCGCCAACGAGCGTGAGATCGCGCTCTGGATCGTGCTGGCCACGACGACCATCCTCGGCGTCATCGTCGCGGTTCTCGCGCTGCGGTCCATTGAGGGGCCTCTGCAGCGCCTGGTGACCGCCGCTGAGCGCCTCGGGAGCGGCGATCTTCGGCCAGTCACCACCGGCCGCATGCCGCGTGAATTTCAAGTGCTGGCCGATGCGATGCGGCAAATGGCCGAGCGACTGCGTTCCATCGTGACGGAAGTCGTGGGCTCGGCCGACAAGATCGCCAGCGCCGCCAACGACCTGTCGGCGGTCAGCGAAGAGTTGGCGGCATCGTCGAGCCAGGTATCATCGGCGATGCTCGAGATCTCCAGCGGTGCCGAGCATCAGCGCAAGGAGCTGAATCAAACACAAACGGGATTGGAGCAGCTCCGGCAGGCGACGGCCGAGATGACCGAGGCGGCCGCACGGGTCGCGCGACTGGGGGAGGAGATCCGTGCCGTCGCTGATCGGCACCGGAGTGACATCGCGGCGGCCGGCAACACGCTGCTCGATGTCCGTGAAGTCGTGCGCACAACCGGCACGGAGGTTACGCACCTCGCGGAGCAGAGTGCGGCGATCGACGACTTTGTGGACTTGATCAAGCGGATCTCGTCGCAGACGAATCTGCTCGCGCTGAATGCCGCCATCGAAGCCGCGCGCGCCGGCGAGCATGGCCGTGGCTTCGCGGTCGTCGCCGACGAGGTCCGCCAGCTTGCCGACGAATCCTCACGAGCTGCCGAAGATGTGACCCGCACGACGCGCGTGATCCGCGAGCAGGTCGAGGAAGTCACGGCCACGATGGCTGTCGGACAGTCAAAGGTCCGCGGCATTGAATCGGTAGCCCAAGACGCCGCCCGTGGGTTGACGGAGATCGTCGCGGCTGTCGAGCAGGTCGAACAGGCGGCGAGTCGCGTGACGCACGCCGCGCAGCAGAATCGCGGCGTCACCGAGCAGCTGGGCGTACACGCGCAGCTGGTGGTGAATCGTGCCGTCTCCCACGCGTCGAGCGCGGAACAGGTCACCGCCGCGACAGAACAACAGGGCGCGTCGACCCAACAAATGGCAGCGGCCGCCGGCGATCTGGTCCAGGCGGCCGAAAGACTACGCGGGTTGGTGCGGGGATTTCGGGTCTAGCGTCTCTTCTTCTTGGCCGGCGCTTTCTTTACCGCGACCGGCTTCTTCTTGCGCAACCCATCCTGAACTTCGGCCAGCACGCGGTCTCCTTCGTCGGGGCCGATCAGGCCGCGACGGACGGCGTAGCGCACGAGCTCCTCGGCATCCTCGGGCGTGAAATCCGCCAGCCCCGCCGCCCCGCGCATCGCCTTGATGAGCGCGTCCGCGACCGGACTGCGCAATACGCTAGCGATGCCGGGAAGGGCTTCGAGCAACGACGAGATCTGCGAACCACCAAGCTCGGCTGGCATCCGAAGAAGGGGGTGGGTTAAGGTCGCGCCAAGCTATACGTACCCCCCTAGGGTCGTCAAGAATTACGACGGGCAAATGGTCACATCGGATTGGGTCAGAAGCTCGCCCTGAAACCCCCTGTTGCGGAGTGAGATAGGGGGGAAGCGCGTCAAGAGCGGCCCCAGTATAGATTTCCGTGCCTGAGGGGAGTGGCCGTGGGCAGACGCGGGATCAAGGAATACCGAGCGCCGGAAGCTTTGGCGCTCATTGCAGCCGACCGGGCGCACGAGCCATTGGTGTGCCCTTCCTGCGGAACGCGTACGATCCAGCGTTCGCCGCGTCGCCGTCCGCTGCGCCCCGATGAGCTACTCACTTCCGAACGGATTAGCCTGACTTGCGCCGGGTGCAGTCGGCATGCCTTCTATATCACGCGAGCGATGGAGCCGCCGCGAGACGCGACCATGGATCCGCGGATCGCTTGATTGAACCAACACACTGGAGCGGGGGAATGAGTGGCTGGTGACGCGATACAGATGATGGGTACGGTAACTGAAGTCCTACCGAACACGACCTTCCGCGTAAAACTCGAAAACGGACATGAAGTGCTGGCCTACGTCAGCGGCAAGATGCGCAAGAACTACATACGGATCCTGCAAGGGGATCGCGTGGCCGTCGACTTGTCGCCCTACGATCTCACGCGCGGGCGCATCACGTATCGATACAAGTAGAGACGGATTTAGTGTGGATGCCGGAACAATCGGTTCCACCGAATCCGAAATGGCCTCGTATCGACACTCATGTAGATGAAGAGCGGCCGCCCGCGGATGTGGGCGCGCGGCAGGAATCCCCAGTAGCGGCTGTCGTAGGATTGATCCCGATTGTCTCCCATCACCCAGTAGTGCCCAGGCGGTATCACGATCGGGCCCCAGTCGTGCGAGGTGGGGTGATAGTTTGCGGGGTCACGCCCGATGTATTGGGGAAGTTGTAGCGCTCTCATCTGATTACGGTAGATGCCGTCGGACGACGGGCTCAAATCCGTGTGCAATGCGTAGGGTTCATCAAGACGTTGTCCGTTGCGGATTAGTGTGTCGTGAACCATCTGCAACGTGTCACCCGGCACTCCAATCAGGCGTTTGACGATGTTCAGATCGGGTGTCGAGTCCTCGACCGAGCGGAACACGATGACTTCCTGCCGCCGGGGCTGCGATCCCAATGCCGGCAGACGGCAACAGTGGAATTTGACCAGTGGGATGTCGAGCTCGCCACCGAACGTCGCCTTGTTGACGAACAGGAAGTCGCCGACCAACAGCGTGTTCTCCATGCTCGCCGACGGAATACGGAACGCTTCGACGAGATACGACCGTAACAAGATCCAGATAAGCAACGCCGAGCCGAGCGCTTTGGCCCAGGAAATCACCTCCTCCTTCAGAGTCTTTTTCTGGGGAGGTGGGGGCGCAGTCACGGGTGCTCGATCCAGTCAGCGATGAAAATGTTCGTCTCGCCCGCAATCTTACCGTGGCGGTTGGACGCCCACACGAGCTGACGCCCGTCAGGGGAAAATATCGGGAAGGCGTCGAACTCCGAGCTCGTCGTGATCTGTTGCAGCCCCGTCCCGTCCAGGTCGATTAGGTAAAGATCGAAGTTGCGCGAGCGGGGATTTTTGTAATTCGATGCGAAAATGATCCGGCGGCCATCGGGATGAAAGAAGGGCGCAAAATTCGCCCCGCCGAGGTTCGTGACCTGGCGTTGATGCGAGCCATCCGCATCCATCACCCAGATCTCCATCCGCGTGGGACGTACCAGGTTCTGGGCAATGAACGCCTTGTAATCGGATGAGTCGCTGCTCGTTTGCGGGTGCCACGCGCGATACACGACCTTTTTCCCATCAGGCGAGAAGAACGGCCCACCGTCATAGCCCAAGGTGTGCGTGAGTCGCTTCAACTGCGTTCCGTCCACCCGCATCGTATAGATGTCGAGGTCGCCATCGCGCAGCGACGTAAACACGATGGTCGTGCCATCCGGCGACAGCGTTCCCTCGGCGTCGTAATACGGATTGTTGGTGAGACGGTGGAGGTCTTTCCCGTCCGCCTTGGCCGCATAGATGTCGTAGTCGTATAGGGCCCACACGTAGCCCCGGGAATAGTCGGGTCGCGGCGGGCAGGCGGCGCTCTCGTGCTCCGTCGTGGCGTAGAAGATCCGGCGGTCTTGGTCGAAGAAGTAGCCGCACGTGGTTCGGCCATTGCCGCTGGACACGCGGTGCATTCCGGATCCATCGATGTTGATGATGAACTGCTGATCGCACCCGGTGTCCGCTGCCTGACGCTGAAAAATCAATTGCCGGCCCGATCGCGCGAAATACGCCTCCGCGTTTTGGCCGCCCGACGTGAGCTGCCGAATGTTGCGGAGATGGTTTTCACCGGAATCGGGAGGGACGACTTGTGCCTGGAGTAGCGCGAGCAGCACGGTTGCAAGCATAGGACTCGCAAGCTAGACGTGAACGGGGTCACTGGCAATCTGAGTCCCCCTCGGTGTTAGATTATCCGCTCCGATGAGTGACCCGCAGTCTCCGCAACCACACCGCGCCCCGCGCCAACCGTTGATGGACTCGCTCGGCCAACTGTGCGCCGACGGGAAGCAGGCGGCTGAGTATCTCTGGCAGGTCCCGAAGGACGCCGAGGTGCGGAAAAAGATTCTCGAGATCCTGTCGCAAATCGCAACCGAGAGCGCGAAACAGGGTCGAAAGGAAATGCCGCGCATCGTGGAGGAGTTGCGGATCGCGGCTCAGGCATCGCCCTCGCCGCAGCAGGTGGAGCTGCTGGTCGACGGATTCGATCGGCTCACGAAGCTGTGGCAGGCCGCAAAGTCCGGACTAGTGTGACGGAGACCGTCGCGCAGGTCGAGCTGGACCAGCTGTGTATCAACACCATCCGGACACTCGCGATGGATGCAGTGCAGCAGGCCGATTCCGGCCATCCAGGCACGGCGATGGCGCTGGCCCCGCTCGCCTACGTCCTGTGGCAGCGACATCTGAAGTACAACCCAGCGAATCCGGGCTGGCTCGATCGCGACCGCTTCGTATTATCAGCCGGTCACGCGTGCATGCTGCTCTACAGCGTGCTGTACCTCACCGGCTACAACGTCACACTCGACGACATCAAGCACTTCCGCCAATGGGCGAGCCGCACACCGGGACACTCTGAGCACGGCATCACGCCTGGTGTCGAAGCCACGACCGGGCCGCTCGGCCAGGGCGTCGGTAATGCAGTCGGGATGGCCATCGCCGAGGCTCAGCTGGCGGCGTTGTTCAACCGCCCGGGTCACGACATCCTCGATCACTACACGTACTTCCTCGCCTCCGACGGCGATCTGATGGAGGGCATCTCCCACGAGGCGTGTTCGCTTGCGGGACATCTGAAGCTCGGCAAACTCATCGGGTTCTACGACGACAACCGCATCACGATCGACGGATCAACCGATCTCGCGTTTTCAGACGATACCGCGAAGCGGTTCGAAGGCTACGGCTGGCATGTCCAGCGGATTGCCGATGGCAACGATCTGCGGGCGCTCGACGGTGCGATCACGACCGCGAAGCGCGTCACCGATCGGCCATCGCTCATCATCGTCCGGACGCACATCGCCTGGGGGAGTCCGAACAAGCAGGACACCGCCGAGGCGCACGGCGCACCGCTCGGCGTCGACGAGGTCCGGGCGACCAAACAGAACCTGGGTTGGCCATCCCTCGAGCCGTTCTACGTACCGGACGACGCGCTGCAGCACTGGCGTCGAGCGAGGGATCGTGGCGTGCGGCTGGAAGCGGACTGGAAGAAGAAGTGGGAGGCGTATCGCGGCACCCATAAGGATCTTGCGGCTGAGCTGGAACGGCGGCTGGCGGGCAAGCTCCCCGACGGGTGGGACGCAGCGTTGCCGGTCTTTGGGCCGAAAGATGCGCAGGCCACACGCGCGGCGTCCGGGAAGGTGCTGAATGCGCTCGCCGCCAAGCTGCCGGAGCTGATCGGCGGCTCCGCCGATCTCACCGGCTCAAACAACACCGAGATCAAAGGCGGCGCCGTCTTTTCGGCGACCTCGCGTTCAGGGCGCAATTTCCACTTTGGCATTCGCGAGCACGCAATGGGAGCGGCGCTGAACGGGATCGCGTTGCATCGCGGTTTCATCCCGTTCGGCGGCACGTTTTTGATCTTTTCCGACTACATGCGGCCATCAATACGCCTCGCGGCGCTGACGCACCTCAAGCCAATCTACGTCTTTACTCACGATTCGATCGGCCTGGGCGAAGACGGACCGACTCACCAACCGATCGAGCAGCTCGCCACGCTGCGGGCGATCCCAAACATGGCCGTGATCCGTCCCTCGGATCCGACGGAGGTCGTCGAGGCGTGGCGCGCGGCGATTCTGCACCAGAGTGGACCGGTCGCGCTCGTGTTGACGCGTCAAAAGATCCCTGTGATCGACCGGACGAAGTACGCGGCCGCCGCAGGGCTGCATCACGGCGGCTACGTGCTGGCCGGATCGGCCAACCCTGACGTTGTGATCATGGGAAGTGGCTCGGAAGTGGAGCTGGTTCTTGGCGCTTACGAGCGGCTGAGGGCTGACGGCCGTCAGCCGCTCGCTGTTTCAATGCCTTGCCTCGAGTACTTCGACCGGCAGCCGCAGAGCTTTCGCGACAGCGTGCTGCCACCGGGCGTGCCGCGCATAGCGGTCGAGGCGGCGGCGCCGCAATCATGGTACCGCTGGGTCGGAGATACTGGGGTGGTTCTCGGATTGGAGCGGTTCGGAGCGTCAGCGCCCTACCAGCGCGTGTATCAGGAGCTCGGTCTCACCGTCGAGCGCATAGTGGACGCGGCGCGAAACCTCGGGTAGCTTTTCGACAATGAAGCCCACCTGTATGACGATGCGCTGTGTCTGCGCCTGCCGGATGTGTTGTCCGGGAGGGCGGACGATCTCGGCACGTCGCCATTCAGGATGAGGATGCGATGAGTAGAAACGGGGCCTAGCCCCAAGCGACGTAGCACGAATCGGCCGCGACTCCACGCTCTCGAGTCGCGGCCGATCTCTTTTTCAGGAGGAACCGTGAACGCTGCAATCGTAGGAGTATCCGGGAGTCCAGCCGCGGAGTCGCGGTCGCGCGCGTTGCTGGAGCTCGCGCTGACCGCACTCGAGCGACAGGGTGCGGGCTCATCACGCCTCATCGATCTGGGCCGCCAGCCCGCCGACGGCTTACTCGGCCGCCGCGCCGATCGCGATGTCGCCGACGCGCTGCGCGGCGTCGCCGACGCCAACATTCTCGTCGTCAGCACGCCAGTCTACCGTGCCACCTACAGCGGCCTGCTGAAAGTGTTCTTCGATCTGTTGCCACAGAATGCGCTTGCCGGCAAGGTCGCAATTCCGATTGCCACTGGGGCCGGGCCGGCGCACCTCCTGGTCATCGACCATGGTCTGCGGCCGCTGCTCGCAAGCGTCGGCGCGCTCGTCGTGGCGCGGGGTGTGTACGGCACCGACGGTCAGTTCCGAAACGGCGTCCCCGACCAACTGCTGGTGCAAGATATCGAACGTGCCGCGATCGAGGCCGCTGCCCTGTCGGGGGTGACGACATGATCGGCATCTACTACGAGCATCCGCACTGGTTCACGCCGCTGTTCAACGAGCTGGACCGGCGTGGCACACGCTACGCGCGTTTGCACGCGGAGCAGCATCGCTACGATCCGCGCACGGCGCCGCCGTACGACCTGGTGTTCAACCGCATGAGTCCTTCCGCGTGGCAGCGCGGGCACGGGCACGCCGTCTTCTACACGCACCATTTCCTGGATCATCTTGAGCGGTTTTCCGTGCGGGTGGTGAACGGCACGCGCGCCTTCCGCGCCGAGACTTCAAAGGCGCTGCAACTGTCGGTGCTGCGGGGGCTGGGACTTCCCTATCCCGCAACGCGCGTCATCAACAACGCGGCCGATGCACCTGCGTCAGCGGCCGAGCTTCGCTTTCCGATCGTCGTAAAGCCGAATGTCGGGGGCAGCGGAGCCGGTGTCCGGAGGTTCGATGATCCCGCGGATCTCGCGATCGCGGCTGGTGACGGCAGCCTCGAGCTCGGCCCCGATCACACGGCGCTCGTGCAGGAATTCATTCCGACCGAAGAAGGCAGGATCACGCGAGTCGAGGTGCTCGGAGGAAAGTTCCTGTACGCGATTCGGGTCTATTCGTCTGGTGAGACCTTCAATCTCTGTCCTGCTGATGTGTGCCAGACGACGGAGGGCACCGAGCTCGTGCGGAGTGCTTGCCCCGTGGATGCCCCTCGCAACGGCTTGCGGGTGGAAGGATACGAGCCACCCGCTGACGTCGTGCGGCAGGTTGAGCAGATCGCCGCGGCCTGCGGCATTGAAGTCGGTGGGATCGAATACGCGATCGATGCGCGCGATGGCCGCCTCTACTACTACGACATCAACGCACTGTCCAATTTCGTGGCCGATGCGCCGCGCGTAGTCGGATTCGATCCCTTCGCACGGTTGGCGGACTTCCTGATACAGGAGGCACGCTGATGCGCTTCGGATATTGGTTGCCGGTATTCGGCGGATGGCTGCGCAACGTCGAGGATGAGCGCATGGAGGCGGAATGGTCGTACGTGCGGCGCCTGGCGCGCGCGAGTGAGCGTGCCGGATTCGACCTGACGCTGATCGCCGAACTGAATCTCAACGACATCAAAGGTCCCGACGCGCCCGCGCTGGACGCCTGGTCCACCGCTGCGGCGCTCGCTGCGGTCACCGACAGGCTGGAGCTGATGGTGGCGGTCCGGCCGACGTTTCACCCGCCGGCGCTCCTGGCAAAGCAGGCGGCGAACATCGACCATATCTCCGGCGGCCGCCTGTCGCTCAATGTCGTGTCGTCGTGGTGGGCGGAGGAGGCCAAGCAATACGGCGTGGAGTTCGACACGCACGATGCCCGCTACGCCCGCACCGCCGAGTGGCTCGCGGTGGTGGACGGCCTGTGGTCGCAGCGCAGGTTCAATTTTTCTGGGGAGTACTATCAGGTCACGGATGCCATTCTCGAGCCCAAGCCCGTTCGTCAGCCGCGGCCGACGATATATGCGGGCGGCGAATCGCCGGCGGCCAAGTCGCTAATCGCACGCACCTCCGATGGCTATTTGATGCACGGTGATCCGCCCGAGCGCGTCGCGGCGAAAGTTCAGGATATGCAGGCGCTACGGGAGGCAAACGGTCTTGCGCCCATGGTCTACGGCGTCGCCGGATATGTCGTCTGCCGCTCGACAGAGACCGCGGCCCGGCGTGAGGTCGAGCGTATCACTGATGTACGCCAGAACGCGGCGGGATACGCGAACTACGAGCAATGGCTCGCCAACACGCAGCTCGAGCAGCGCGTGAGCCTGGAGGACTATTCGGTCTCAAACCGCGGGCTGAAGGCCGGCCTCGTCGGAACGCCGGAGCAGATCGCCGAGCGGGTTCGCGCTTTCGAGCAGGCGGGCATCGACCTGCTGCTCCTGCAGTTCAGCCCTCAGCTGGAAGAGATGGAGCGATTCTCGGAAGAGGTGCTGCCGCTCGTCAGCGAGGCGACTGCTGTACGATGAGGCGCGCGGCCGCGCGCCCTGAGCGAACGCAGGCGGAGACACCGGCGCCATCGTAGCCCGCGCCGGCGATCGCGAGGTACGGCAGTCGCTCGAGGCGCTGCCGGATTCCCATCAGGCGTTGCGCATGGTGGGCGCGATAGCGCGGCAGGCCGCGATTCCAGTAGAACACCCGCGACCAGAGCGGCTCGCCGCGGATCCCGAGAATCCCGGCGAGGTACGTGCGGGCGAGCTTGGCAGGATGGTCGTCTGTGGGTCCCAGGTACGCGCGGAGCAACGCGTGATTGGGCGGCGCTCGACGGGAAAACTTCTGCGATGCATACGTGCAGGCGCGGATCTGCTCGAGACCTGGCGAATCGACGACAAAACCCGCGCCGGCGAGCGGCCGCGCAATTTGGTCCTCGCGATAGGCCATTGAGACGGTGACGCTCGGCGCGTAAAAGATTTCGGCGAGCTCGCGCGCCCCGACGATACCGACGCTTTCGAGTAGCCGGCCCGCGGCGTACGCGGGCAGCGCGAGCACGACGGCATCCGCGTCGTGCGCCGAACCGCCGGTGATCGCCAGGCGCCAGCGCTTCCCGTGGCGGGCGATGCCGGCGACTCCCTGCGCAAGCCGCAGGGACGTCGATAGGCGTTGCGCGAGCGCGGCGATCACCTCGCCCATCCCAGCGGCGAAGCTGCGAAATCCCGCCTCTACCTCAGAGCCGCGCGCATCGATACCCAGCAGCGCGGCCGCGCGGCCGGCGTCGATCGGCTGGAGCGTGCCGCCCGACCAGAGCGAGGTGCCGCGTTCCCGTTGATCGATGATGCGATTGCCGATGCCGAGCTCTTGCGCGAGAGCGGGCAGCTCGGGCTCACCCGCGAGAAAACCGTCCGGTCCGCCTTCGACGACAAATCCGTCAACCTGTTCCGTGACGATCACGCCGCCGGGCCGGCGCTCGCTTTCGAGGATCGCGACGTCCTGCCCCGAACGGGCGAGCTCCCATGCAGCGGTCAGCCCCGCGATTCCCGCACCAACGACAATGACCTTCACACCCAGCCGCGTGCTCGCGCCGCGGCCTGCACCACGGCTGCGACCGCTGCCACCAAACCGGGATCGTCGTTCAGCGACTGCGTTCGCTCGAGCTGGACACCGAGCCGCTTCGCCAACGCCTGACACTCGACATCGATGTCGTACAAGATTTCGACGTGATCGCACACGAATCCGATTGGGACGAGGAGAACCGCCTCGTGTCCGTTCTTGGCCAACTCCGTTATCACATCCTCGACGTCCGGCCCGAGCCACGGCTCCGATGTGGCTCCAGCGCTCTGGAACGCGAAGTGCCAGCCGGAGATGCGCGCGCGCTCAGCGACTTCCTTGGCGCTCGCGCTGAGCTCATCCCGATAGGGGTCTGCCGAAGCGAGAATCTTTTCCGGCAGGCTATGCGCGGTGAAGATGATTTGAACGCTCGAGGGGCGAGCGAAGCGCTGCAACGCCTCCGTGACCCGTTTTGCGACTGCGTCAAGAAATGGCCCCTCGCGCCACCACGACCGTACCAACGTGACGTCTAAACGACCGTCGGCCGCCTGGAGCAGCTTTTTCTCGTAGGCCCCGACGGACATGCCGGAGTAATGCGGCGCCATCGCGACACCCACCACACGCTGGTGGCCGGCGCGCACAATGTCGTCCACGACGTCCTGGATGTAGGGATGCCAATGACGCATCCCCACGTAGACGGTGAATTGGTCACCCAGCTGGTTGGCAACACCCGCAGCCTGGGCCCGTGTGAGCTCGAGAATCGGCGAGCGGCCGCCGATGCGGGCGTAACGGGCGCTGATCTCTTCAATGAGCTGCGGACGGGTGACCCGGCCGCCGCGGATGTCCTTGAGGTACGGCCCTACGTCATCGAGGTTATCGGGCCCGCCGTACGCCATGATGAGGACGGCAGTTTGTTCACGTGTCATGCACCAGATCCACGACCGCGCGCACGGCGGCGACGTCGGTTTCGGGCAGGATGCCGTGGCCGAGATTGAAGATGTGTCCGGGCCGGCCGTCCGCGCGCGTGAGAATGTCGCGGACTTGACGGTCGCGCTCCGCGGCAGGCGCCAGCAACGCCGCGGGTTCGAGATTCCCTTGGATTGCCTTGGGGCCGATTCGCGACCAGGCAGCATCCAGCGGGATGCGCCAATCCACGCTGATGACGTCCCCACCGGCCGCGGCGAAGTCTTCGAGGAAGGTTGCCGTCCCCGTGCCGAAATGAATCAGCGGGACTCCGGCTGCGCCCGCGAGCTGCAGCGCACGCGTGCTGTGCGGCTGCACCCCGGTGCGGTAGTCCTGGGGCGACAGGCATCCTACCCAGCTATCAAACAGCTGCAGCGCCTGCGCGCCCGCGCGCCCCTGCTCGGCGAGATAACTGCCCACCAGATCGGCAAGCTTGCTCAAAAGCAGGTGCCAGGTGTCGGGTGCCTGATACATGAACTGCTTGGTCCTGGTAAACGTCCGGCTGGCGCCGCCCTCGATGGCGTAGCTGGCGAGTGTGAACGGGGCTCCGGCGAAGCCGATCAGCGGCACGTCGGCCGGTAAGGCGCGGCGGGCGAGCCGGACCGCGTCGAACACATAGCCGAGCTCCGCCTGGAGATTGAAAGACGGAAGCCTCTCGACGTCCGTGGCGTCCTTGATGGGCCGAGCAATCTTGGGACCTTCCCCGGCGGCGAAGCTCAGCCCGAGCCGCAACGGCTCGAAGGGAAGGAGAATATCGGCAAACAGGATTGCGGCATCGACGCCGAGGCGCTCGACGGGCTGCAATGTCACGGCCGCCGCGAGCTCGGGATTGTGACACAGGTCGAGGATGGAATGACGCCGGCGGAGTTTCCGGTAGGCCGGCATGTACCGGCCGGCCTGTCGCATGAACCAGACGGGCGTGACGTCGGTGCGCTCCCGGCGGCACGCCTTAAGAAACCGCAGGCTCTCGAGCCCCTCCCTCGTGGGCGATGAGGATGGTATCGCCGTCCACTTTCACCTGGTATGTCACAACCGGATGTACCGGCGGACCTCCAAGCACGCGGCCGGTTTCCAGGGAGAAGACGCCTTCATGCCATGGACAGGTAACAGCGCAGCGCGTGGGATCGATGCTTCCCTCCGATAAGCTGGCGCGCGCGTGCGTACAACGGTTCGCGATTGCGTAGATCGTGCCGTTCACGTTGAACAGGGCCACCGCCTCGTTTGCCGCATAGACCCGTTTCGCGGCCCCCGGCGGCAACTCGTTGAGCATAGCGACCGGCGTGAAACCGTCGCTCCGCGGCGGCCGGCGCGATACGGCCTGCGCCGATCCCGCCCCGCCCAGCGTATCGAGCATGTCCCAGAGCGACATCTGGACGCACGTGAACGTCGGCGTATCGCGCAACGTGTACGAAGAGGCTTCGCTCTCGCGGAGCTCCATGACGAGGTCGAGGAACTCACCAGGGTTGTCGCCTTCGAACGCCACGATGAATTCCTGGTCATCCAACCCGTAGGAGTACGTGGTGTTGAGGCGGATCGTCGGGTACTTGCGGCCGATCCGGACGTGCTCGTCCATCATGCGCTGGCGTTCGTTTTTGGGCAGCGCGTACCAGGCTCTGGTCTTGATGAACGGATACACAAAGAGGTATTTCGCAGCGCTGGGCTTGATGACGAGACGCTTCTCGTGGCCCGGATCGGCGGGGAACTCGTAGATCGAGCGGCGGGTCATCGCGAGATAGCTGTACGGAATGGTGAGGTAGCCGCCCAAGTCGGTGCGATTGAGTGCAGTCTGCAGCTCGACCAGTGCGTCCAAGTCTTCGGCGACCTGCCACAGCAGGAAATCGGTGTCGCCGCGAATCCCGACGAGGCCGTAGGGCCGCAGCAAGAGCCGCCCGTGGTAGCGCTCCAGTGTCTCGCCGAACTCGAGCTTGGCTGAGGCCTGGCGCTCAGCGGTCAGTCGCCGCCAGGCGGGATCGAGCTTATAGAACGCGTAGCGGACGACCTGGCGCTTTTCAGTGGAAGGCGAACCCATGGTTTCGAATCTAACCGCGTTGGCGGTTCCGATATCCCTTTACGACGAAGTACGTGAGCACACCAAACACGGCCAGTGGAAGGGCGACCATGAGGATCGAGCCCCAAAAATAAACGAGGTCGACGCCGTCGCCGTGACTCATCGCCCGATGAACCTCCGCAGGTGGCGGAGATAATAGGCCAGTGCCAGGCCTAAAACCCCAAACCCGATTCCCAGGATCATCTGCCCGCGCCAAATCGCCCAGAGGGCGAAGCCGGCGCAGAACACGATGCCGGTGGTGATCAGGATGCGGTGAAACTGGACCATCGGGGGCTGGGGCCTAGGGCCTGGGGCCTGGAAAGTAGACAGCCTTGTCGAGCACCATCAGCGTCAACAGGGCGGGCAGGTAGATGATCGAGACGAAGAAGAGGCGCCAGGCGCGAGCGGGCGTGGCGGCGACAAGGAGGCCGGTACCTGCGGCGAGATAGGCAAGGCCGAGCACGATCGCGCCGAAGAAATACCAGGCGCCGGTCACGCCGACCAGCGTCGGAACCAGACTGATGGGCAGCAACGCCGCTGCGTACAGCAAAGCCATCCGACCTGTGTCGCGTCCATCGTCGTCGGCAAAGCTCAGCATCCGCAGGCCGCCGGCCCGATAATCGTCGCGGTACAGCCAGGCCAATGCGAGGAAGTGCGGCAGCTGCCACAAGAACAGGATCCAGAACAACGCCGCGACTCCGACGCCGATGCTTCCGCCGGCGGCGGTCCACCCTCCCACGATCGGCAGCGCCCCCGGTACGGCGCCCACGAGGGTATTGAGCGACGTTGTCCGCTTGAGCGGCGTGTACAGCAGCACGTAGCTCGCAAAGGTCAGCGCCGCGAGAGTCGCCGTGAGCAGATTGACCATCACGGCGAGGTACGCGACGCCGACGACGGTGATCGCAGTCGCGAACCAGATCGCGGCGGCCGGGGTGAGTCTTCCCGATGGAAGCGGCCGCCGGCGCGTGCGCGCCATGCGCGCGTCAACGTCGCGCTCGCGGATCTGATTCCACGCGTTCGTTCCGCCGGCGACGAGCGCGGTGCCGAGCAGCGTGTGCGCGAGCAGCGCGAGGTTCACGTGATCGCGGGCGCCGAGGTAGAACCCCGCCGCGGCTGTGAGCAGGACCAGCTGCGTGATGCGCGGCTTCGTCAGCTCGAGCAGCGCTACCGTACGTGCTCCATGATCACGGTGAGCACCAGGATGGCGGCGAGCGGCAGCGGGACGATGAAGATGAGCCGCAGGCGCCAACGCTCGAACTTGAGATGCATGAAGAACAGCGCGACGAGCATAGCTTTCCAGACCGCCAGGATGAGCAGCAGGATCAGCTTCATGTTTTGCGAGACCGGCAGCTCGAACGCGAGCAACACCTCGGCGATCGTCATTACGAACAGGTACAGCCAAATACGCATGTAGTTTGGGCGAACGTGCGTCGTGGCCGGAGATGTCGTCATAGGCGCTGGGCCTTCCTCAGATCAGGTAGACGATCGTGAACAGGATGATCCACACGAGGTCGACGAAGTGCCAGTACAAGCCGATGACCTCGATGCCGCGGTAGTCCTGGGCCGAGTACTTCTCGGGCAGCACTTTGGTGAAGTACAGGTATAGCATGCTGATCACGCCGCAGGTGACGTGAAAGCCGTGGAACCCCGTCATCGTGAAGAACGTCGATCCGTACAACCCCGCGATATTGGCGCCGTATTTAACAGGGTCGGCCAGGGCTTTCTCGGCGAGCTCGGAGCCTTCGCGATACCCGGCCGGGGTGATGCCGTGGCCCACGAGCTTGATGTACTCGAACACCTGCACGCCTACGAACGCGGCGCCGCAGATGATCGTGACGAGCAGCCAGAACTTGAGACCACCGTCCTGCAGCGTCTTCCCCGCCACTTTGCGCAGAAAGTATTTCTTGCCGTCCGCAATCGCGGCATATGCTTTCACCATCGACACGGACGAGCAAATCAGGAGGAACGTGTTGAGGCCGGTCAGCGGCACGTTGAGCACCGCGCCGGGCCGCGCCCACGGCGAGGACACGCCGAAGCGCAGAATGACGTAGGAACCGATGAGTGCCGTGAAGAACATCACGTCGCTCGCCAGGAACACCCACATTCCGAGCTTGCTGCTGTACACCCCCGCGCCCGGCTCCGCCGGGTAGGGCGGCCGCATCTGATCGAGGGTGTGCGTCGCGTGTGTCATCGCGCTCTCCCGGTCAATGTCCGGCCGGCATGGATGCCGGCACAGGGTCGCGGTCGGTGGG
>DATFVZ010000046.1:0-7967 GCA_035259785.1 Gemmatimonadales bacterium | reverse complement strand
AGGACGGCGTCGGGCGCCAAGCGGGCCAGGCGCTCCGCGTTGATGAGATGCCGCGTCTCGGCGGTGAGCGGCGCATGCAGCGAGACGACATGGCTCTGACGGAGCAGGTCGTCGAGCGACAGCAGCGGGCACGGCGCCTCCTGCGGGTTCGCGTGGGGATCGTGCGCGATCACGCTGCAGCCGAACCCCTTCGCGATTCCGGCGACCACGCGGCCGATATTGCCGAGACCAACGATCCCGAACGTGCGGCCGTCGAGCAGTGTGCCGACCAGGCCTTCGACGTCGAAGTTGGCGTCGCGGGTGCGCGCGACGGCCCGGGGGACGTGGCGCAGCAGCGCGAGGGTCAGGGCAAACACGTGCTCGGCGACCGAGTGCGGCGTGTAGGTGGGGACGTACACCGCCTTGATGCCGAGCCGCGCGGCAGCCGTTACGTCGAAGTTGTTGTAGCCCGCGCTGCGGAGCGCGATCAGCCGGACGCCGAGGTTCGCCAAGGCGTCGAGGATCGCCGCGTCGACGACGTCGCTGAGGGACGGAACGACGGTGGGATGACCCTCGGCCAGGCGTGCCGTGGTCGGATCAAGCGGGGCGCTGACATAGGTGAGCTGATGCATCTTGGCGTCGTTGGCTCGATCGAACGCGGCGCGTTCGTAGGAGTGCACGTCGTAGAGGATCGCTTTCATATTCGCCTCGGCACTCACCGCACCGCCGCGATCACGTCGTCGGCGTAGCGGCGCAAGTAGTCGATCTTCTCGGCGAGCGGCGTGTCGGGCATGTGGTACGGATCGCGGAAGCCCACGATGACATCGGTGACGCCGAGATCCTCGAGCATGCGCACGCCGTCGGCCGTGTACGCGTGCAGCGAGATCACGTGGGTCTCGAACGGCTCGCGCTCGCGTCCGTAGGCACGTCGAAGCTCCGCCAGTCGCCGGAGGTAGCCGACGAGCAGATCGTGGTCGCCTCCCGCGTGCATCCAGCCGTCACCGAGACGCGCCGCACGACGGAGCGCGGGCTCCGTGTGCCCGCCGATCAGGACGGGCACAGGCGCCGGCGGCACCGGGCAGATCTTGATGCGAGGCACCCGATAGTATGTGCCCTCGAACTCGAAGTACCCGCCGCGCAGCAGCCCGCGGACGATGGCGATCATTTCGTTCATGCGTTTGCCGCGAGTCTTCCAGTCCGTCCCTGTCACAACGAAATCTTCCGGCCAGGGTGAGAGCCCGACCCCGAAACCGAAGCGCCCCTGCGTCATGACGGCGACCGAGGCGACGGACTTGGCGACGAGCACCGGTTGACGGATCGGCAGCTTGACCACGAACGTCGTGAAGCGGAGCCGGCTCGTGACCGCGCCCATGGCGGGAATCAGCGAGAATGGCTCGATGAAGGGCTTGTTCTCGAGGAACTCACGGTTTCCGTCGGGTGTATAGGGATACTTGCTGTCCGAGACCTCGGGATAGCAGATGCTGTCGGGGACGATGAAAGTATCCCAGCCCGCGTCTTCCACCGCGCGAGCGAGCGGCAGATAGTGTGTGGGGTCGCAGAGCGCTTCGGCGTAGGAGAATCGCATCGCATCGACGGTGCCCGCGATCCGGACTCCGCAGTCGCTGCCTATCTCGCCGGTCGCACGAGCGCCAGTCGCGCGGTCGCTCTCGGTCCCCCCCCGCGGCCTCGGTGTCCCCAAAGGCTCGTCGAATACCCATCACGGGCGGCCTTCGTGGCGATCGCGACAGATCTGCACGTGCAGGAGATCGGGGTGCACCGGGCGGCGGGACTTGAGAGTCAGTGGTTGATCGCAGCGACCTGGCTACGGAAAGACGCGGGTCGTGCGACCATGCGCTGGACTGCTCATCGGCGGAGGTATGACGGGATGTTGTGGATCGTGAAGCCCGTGACACCGCCGACGTATCCTCCCGGCTGAGCAACCACCGCCATGGCGCACACGGCAGGAAGGAGGCCGCATCCATGCTGACGGTGGCCGGGGACGAGGTTGGAGGCGAGGAAATCGACGGGCGCTCGCTCCTCGACGAGATCGCCCGTGAAGGCGCGCGCCGCATGCTCCTCGCGGCGTTGGAGACCGAGGTCGCCGCGTACCTGGAGGCCCACGTCACCGACCGCGATGCCAATGGTCACGCCTTGGTCGTTCGCAATGGCCGGCGTCGCACCCGAAAGGTCACCCTCGGCGCGGGGGCGATCGGCGTCAGCGCGCCGCGCATCAACGACCGGCGGATCAGCACCGACGGCCAGCGGTGCAGGTTCACGAGCCGGATTCTGCCGCCGTACATGCGGCGCTCCCCGAAGGTCGCCGAGGTGTTGCCCGTGCTGTACCTACGCGGGCTCTCGACCGGCGACTTCCGCGAGGCGCTCGCGGCGCTCCTCGGGGAAGGACGCTACTGGCCTCTCCTCCACGAACATCGCCCGGCTGACGAACGAGTGGGAGGCCGAGTACCGCGCCTCCCAGAAGCGGAGCCTGGCCGATCGCGATTACGTCTGCGTGTGGGTCGATGGCGTGCACTTCAACGTGCGGCTCGACGACGATCGCCTCTGCACCCTGGTGATGATCGGCGCGTGTTCCGACGGGACGAAGGAGCTGTTCGCCGTCGAGGACGGCTACCGCGAGAGTGCGGAGAGCTGGAAGGCGGTGCTGCGGGACTTAAAACGGCGTGGGATGCGGGCGCCGGTCGTCGCCGTCGGTGACGGGGCGCTCGGCTTTTGGGCGGCGCTACGCGACGTCTGGCCCAAGACCCGCGCGCAGCGGGACTGGGTCCACAAGCTCGCCAACATCCTCGACACGCTGCCCCGGCGGCTCCAGCTGCGCGCGAAGGCGGCGCTACACGAGGTCATGCACCCCGAGACCCGCGCGCATGCGCGTGAGGCGATCACCCGGTTCGCGACGGAGTACGGCGCGAAGTACCCGAAGGCGGTGACGACCCTGGAAAAGGATGCGGATACCCTGCTCACGTTCTTCGACTTCCCCACCGAGCATTGGAAGCATCTGCGGACCTCCAACGTGATCGAGTCGCCGTTCGCGACGGTGCGGCTGCGGCAGCGGGTCACGAAGGGCGCCGGCTCACGGACGAAGGGACTCCTGATGGCCTACAAGCTTCTCGCCATGGCGCAGGCGCGGTGGCGGCGACTCGACGGCGCACACTTGCTCCCGCTCGTCCGGGCCGGGATCACATTCGTGGACGGGGTGCAGCAACCCACGACGGCCCGCCGTTCTCGCGCGCGGGCTGCCTGAACGCCTGTCCGAATCCCTCCGCGAAAACCGATATTTGTCCGGCTTGACCACGGAAGCAGGCACAATGTCCGCTTCCATTTTTGCGCACCTGATCTCAGCTACTTCGCGGACCGCGAAAATCAAGGCATGTCCGAATCCATCGACGACTCGGCCATACCCCCCTGGCGAGAATTTGGATGGAATTGGCCAGGGCGGCGGGGCGACTGCCTGTGATTCGGATGAGTCGGATGTTTCAAACTGTGCGCCTACCGTGGGGAAACTGCGATTGATTGCCGACGCGGATGCCGTACTCGCGAAGCTGAAGTCCCATCCGCATTTGCGACACTTCAAAGCGGCGCAGATTTTCCGCGAGGTCGGCGTCTCCGCCCCGCAACGCTTCACCGAGCATCATGCCATCGGCAGCGGCTTTGGCAGCAGCGGCAGCGGTGTGTGGACGCAGCACAAACGCGGCCTCCCCCACGAGGCACTCACGACCGAATACCATGTGCCGGACGGCGAGATCGCGGATGGGTTGAACAAACGGTTCGGCGGTCGCTTCGAGCAGTTCGCGAAACTGGGGCGGCAGTTGCGCGCGGGCGATGTCCATCTGTTTCTTCCATTGCTCCGCGCACACCATGCCCGGTGGGACGGAGGTGTGGTGTTGGCGACCCATACGGTCAGTGAGCACCGCGGGCAATTCGTCGCTCTCCCGACAGTTCCAATACCAAACCCAGTTCAATCGCCGTTCGCCTGCGGCGACACCGCCATCCGCGCCGGGAATCACGTAGCAGAGGATATGGCTGCCCGGCATCTCGAAGAATGTGAATTTGTCGAGGAAGGTCTCGAGCAAGGCGGTGGGCACAGCGTTCTCTGAGAGGAGTCCGCGCCACGCGACGTAACCCGCGTATTCGGGCGAGAGCTCCGGTAGCAATTGTTGACGCACCGTTGACCATGCACCGTCGCCGCCAACGAGCAAGCTGCCGGTTCCTTCTCGACCGTTCTCGAACTCTGCGACGAGGCGCGACTCCTTTGCGCAGAATCGAATCAACTTGAAACCAGCATGATAATCCTCATCCGGGAAGCGGCGCCGTAAGCTGTTGAACAGCGCACCCCACGAAGTCATGAACTGGCGGCTCGGCCGAGATGAGTGAATCCCGCCTTCCTTCGAGCGAATTCCACCGCTCTTGTTGAGGTATTGCCGCTCGCGTGACTCCACGGCGATGTCCGCGCAAGTGGCGAGCTTCAATCCCTCCAGCAGGTTCAGCATTTCGGATTGGAGCACGATGCCCGCACCCCGGTCGTCCATCACGCCTTGCGAACGCTCAAAGATGCTCACGCGCCAGCCAGCGGCGCGAAGGCACACGCCCGCGCACAGCCCGCCGAGCGAACCGCCAATGACGAGCGCATGAGGTCTGGTTGGGCTCATGGAAGGACTCTGCTGCCGCCCGTCCCGGCGGCAGTCGATGCTGCACAGCTCAGTGATCTTCGCCGGGACTCACCACGCATTGGCTTGGTTACGAAGATGCCACGACGGTCAGCAGAGCCGGGAATCAAGGTTCCCGTGGACAGGCTCACCTTCACCGGCCACCGTCAAGGAACATCGATGAACTCGACAGATCCGACCAGGTTGGCCAACTTGCGGGACGGACCTGGACACGGGTTGCTCCTTCTGCACAGCGCCGTCTACCACGACTGACCCGGCGGCCGGAAGAGAAATCGACAGTTTGGAGCGGATCGGGACGGGATCGGTCAACCGCTCGGCGCGTCAACTTGCTCTAATATGGAGCAGATTGGCCTTCTCCGCGCAGCCTGGGCGGAGCGAACGACGGATCACGTGCCTACGACGCGATCCACACCTTTGACAATACCTCTCATCGGCGGCGGGATCCCGTCCACGTGATTGGGAGATCCGAGGTCGAGACGCGGCGCCTCGAAGGGCGCGCGAACTTCTTCGAACCCCGGGACGCGCCACCTCTTCCAGGATGCCGGCATCTGCGCCGGCATGAGAGTCGCGCGCGCCTCGTCGAGAGTCCCTCCGCGAAGCGTATCAACCTCGTCTGAAGGACTGCCGTCTCTCATCCGCAACCGCGGACGCACTGGCTCGCACGTCGTCGAGGTATTGTCAAAAGGTGTGGATCCGTGGCGCAGCCCCCGCGCACTGCAGACTTCCGACGCACATGATGTCAGGGCCGTGTCCGGCAATGCCACCGTAGCGCATCGATTGGGGGCGATGCGGAACAGTCCGCCGACTCCAACACGGGAATCCCGGCGGGCATCGTACCGAGAGGTCGCCTCGGTCTACGTCTGCCGCCGGCCTCTCAGTTTGGCCGCTTCTAGACAACCCAGCCGGTCTCAGCGGCCCACTGCTCGGCCCGCTCGAGCAGGTCGAGAATGCACGCGGTCTTCGCTTCGGTATACGCCCAGCGATCGTCGCGCCAGCGCTCGGCGTTCTCCCACTTCGTGGCAGCGTACCGCTTGAACGCGTCGGGATGCGTTCGAAGGTAGTCGCGAAACAAGAGGTGGTCGCGCTCCCATGCGCTGCCCTCGGCACAGACGTGGACATGGACGTCACGTGGGCGGGGCGGCGCGGGACGGAAGTAACGGCGCTCATCGTCGCGGCTGCGGAACTCAATCCCGATCCGCTCGATCACGGGGACGTACGCGTTTTCGGCGGCGAGGTCCCGCACGCTGATCTGTACGTCGATTACCGGTTTGGCGTCGAGCCCCGGCACGGAGGTCGAGCCGACGTGCTCAATCCGGCGCGCAACCGGACCGAGCACACTCGCGAGTTGGGCGCGGTAGCCTTCGAAGCGGGTCCGCCACTCCGGATCCGCGGCGACGACCTCGATCGGCTGGTTGGTGGTGTCGCTGCTCGGGATCGTTGCGTGCCCGGGGACGATGATTCCCATCGCCTGCTCGGTGAGCGCACGCCGTTCCTCGCGCGGCAACTCGTGCGGTGCAAGGCCGCGCGGGCCGGCCACCATCGCGTACAGGTCGATGAGCGTCACGCGCCGGTTGCCCGCGCGCTGCGCGTTCCACCGCGCGACGACGTCGTCGTCCACGGCGCCAGCATGCCCGCTCTTGCAGCCTGATGCGACCGATCTGGGCGTAAGGCCGTTTCCCAAAGGCCTCGGACAGGAGTTGGTGTTCGCGGGGGATTCGGACAGCCGGTTCAGGCGGCCCGCGCGCTCGAACGGTGGCGCGTCATCGCATGCTGCACGCCGTCCACGAACGTGATCTCGGCCCGTACGAGCGGAGCAGGTGCGCGCCGTCGAGTCTCCGCCACCGGGCCTGCGCCATGTCGAGGAGCTTGTAGGCCATCAGGAGGCCCTTCGTCCGCGATCCCGCCCCCCTTGGTCACACGCTGACGCAGCCGCACAGTCGCGAACGGCGACTCGATCACGTTCGACGTCCGCAGGTGCTTCCAGTGCTCGGCGGGGAAGTCGAAGAACGTAAGCGACGTGTCGGCGTCCTTCTCCAGTGTCGTGACCGCCTTCGGGTACGACCTTGGCAGCGGGCCGACCTTCTTCGGAGATGCACCCTTCGTCGTACCTTATCGTCCATCCTTGGGTGGAGAGCACATGCTTCGGTAGGGGAGGACGAGAGAAGAAAGACGTGAATCAGATAAATTTCTTGTGGAAAGGCCCATAAGGAATAGGCCATACCCAGTCGCAATATCTGTCCGCAACTAAGGGGAGGGACACATTATGGTCATCGTCGAGTCAGGTACAGAGGGCTTTGACCGTACACTTGAAGGGAGCCGGCCGTATCGACCGGGGCCCTTCGTCGGAGGGGCTTAGAGGGGCGCGCTGACCCTGATGCTGGGGCTGGCCGTGTTCCTGGCCGCCTCACCCGTCGCAGGCCAGCCGGTGGTGGGCGGCTGCGTGAAGGAGGCGTCTAGTTTGCCCTCCATCAGCTGCACCGCCAACGACGTGGCGCTCACAGACATCGTCGCGGGCAGCCTCGTGATCTTGGATGACGGGTGTACTTCCACGTCGGACACGGTCACCTTCATCGCCCAAGGGATCTACGAGCTCACGACCCAGGAGCGCTTCGACATCGGGACCTTCATCTCGACCGATGGCGACCCGAATGGTGACGGAGCCCAGACCGGCCAATGTGTGAGAGACATCCTCGCGACTACACCGAACCCGCCCTATGTCAGTCTCGACGGGGATAAGTGCGGCGACATCGACGCTGCGCATAGCCCTCTCACGCAGCCGGCCACGTCGCCGCTCGGCGCGGGCGCATGCTCGAACAATTCAAACCTGATCTGCTTGTCCGATGCGGACTGCGGTGCCGGCAACACCTGTGTTGGATTGGGTATCACGATCTCGTGCGGCAAGGACGCGAACCACGACGGCAAAGTGGACGTCGACCACTGCGAGACCTGGAACCAGCCCGGTGCCAACATCGTCTGCTCCTCGGCGGCGGACGTGAAAGCCGGGTCCCCGTCGAAGTGCAATTGCGGGCAATTGCCGGGCGCTTGTATCGCCTTTCCCGACGACAACCCCTGCACCAGAGATGTGTGCCAGGGCACCTGTTCGAACGATCCGCTGAAGACGTGCGAGGCAAACGTAGACTGCGATGGTGGCACCTGCCAGGATATCAAGGTTGTGCACATCCCCACCCCCGGTGAGCCGTGCGGCGACCCGGACCCCTCCGGCGTCTGCGACAACCCCGACATCTGCCTCGAAAACGGGGAATGCTCGTCGAACCCTAAGCCGTCGACCACCATCTGCCGCGCATCGGC
>DATFVZ010000045.1:0-6804 GCA_035259785.1 Gemmatimonadales bacterium | reverse complement strand
CGCCGCGCTGCGGGGCAAAACCCAGCCGACTCTAGACTGAGGCGGGCGTCTGCGCCCGCCCATCCTTTATCTCACCATAGCCTTTGGCGGCGGATTGGGCGTCGCGTTCAACGCGTACGCCGGGCGCAGTGCGTCGTTTGCGGGACTGCTCGTGCTCGTTGGTGCCGCCGTGGTGTGGCGACGAGCACCTCTCGGCGCAGCGCTCGGCGTCATGCTCGTCGCAGGCTTGGTGTGGGGGGCGTCCGCGCTACGCGAACAGCGCGAATCATGCGTCGGTCGGTGGGGTGCCCCGGGGCCGCGCCCCGGGGCCACTCGCGCCGTCACCGTCCGCCTCACCGACCCCATCTCAGCCAAGGGTGGCGTCACCGAGGGTGTGGTGCGCAATGGTGCCTGCGGCGGCACCCTCACCATTCGGTGGCCTCCGGGCTATGCCGCGCGCGGGGGCACGACGTGGGTCGTTGCGGGGCGATTCCTCGGCGATGCCAATAGCGGCGTGCTCGTCGCCCGTCGCCTGCGACAGCTCGATCCCGAGCCACGCGGCCGCGGCGCGTTGCGCGATCGCATCACCGAGCGGAGCCGACGGCTCTTCGGCGAGCGAGCGCCACTCGTTGACGCGCTGGTGATTGCCCGTCGCGCGGAGCTTGCCGCGGAGCTGCGCGAGCGGTACACGCGCTCGGGACTCGCTCATCTGTTGTCGATTTCGGGCTTGCATGTCGCTTTCTTCGCGGCGTGGCTCAACGTCCTGTTGGTGCGTCTGCGATTCTCCGCGCGGGGACGATTTTTCGCCGGGACCGCCGTCATGTTCGCCTATGTCTGGCTGCTCGGCTTCCCCGCGCCTGCGGCGCGCTCCGCGGCCATGCTGGTCCTGCTCGACATTGCCAAGTTGCGCCAGCGCGTGGTCACCCCGCGCGGATTCATCGCGCTGGCGGCTCTCTGCGTGATGCTCGCCGATCCGTGGTCGGTGCTCTCGATAGGAGCATGGCTTTCGGTCACCGCGGTTGCCGCGGTGATCTGGGCCGGGCGGGCGACGGAGCGACATCCCAAGTTCGTCCGCCTACTCGCGCCGGCCGCCGCTGCAACCCTGGTCACTGCGCCGATCACCGCGTACGTCTTCGGCACCGTCGCTCCGATCGGCATCCTCGCGAACGTGCTCGCCATCCCGCTCGCCGGCGTGGCCGTGCCCGGGATCATGGTGGCAATGCTGCTTTCGTCCAGTTGGCTGGCCGCCGGCGCCGGACTTTGCCTCGCGCTGCTCGACCTCGTTGCGCAAGCGGCCGCCGCGCTGCCGGGAGGCCACGTCATCATGATCGCCGGCGCGCGGGCTGCCCTTGTGTGGCTCGCGATCCTTGTGCTGGCATGGTGGCTTTGGAATGCGCCGCGCCGCCGTTGGCTCATCGCGGCCCGGATCGCGTTCGTCAGCGTGCTCGTGTCGGGGACGACGCTGGCCCGCAGCCTCACACTCCTTTCTGAGTGTCAATGTCTTACCGTAAGTTTCTTGGACGTTGGGCAGGGCGATGCGGTTGCGCTGCGGAGTCCTGCGGGTCGCTGGGTGCTGGTCGACGGAGGTCCCCGGGGTCCACAGGGCGATGCGGGGCGGCGAGTCGTCGTGCCGTTCTTGCGCCGGCACGGCGCCACCAGCATAGCCGCCGTCGTGGCCACACATGCGCATCTCGATCATTACGGTGGGCTCCATGCAGTGCTCGACGCGTTCGACCCGGCGTTCGTGCTGGAGCCGGGCGAGCCCGTGCCGGACGCCGGCTACCTCGGCTTTCTCAGCGCGGTAGAGCGGGACGGTGCCGAGTGGCGAGCAGCGCGGCGCGGGGACCGGTTGGAGCTGGACGGGGTCACCATCGAGGTGTTGAGTCCGGACTCCACGTGGGCTGTGCGGCAGACGGATATCAACGAGCAGTCGCTCGTTCTGCTGGTGACGTACGGAGCGACCCGATTGCTGCTCGCAGGCGACGCCGGGCTGCCCACCGAGGCGCATTTGGCGGGGCGCATCGGGCGTGTCAGCGTGCTGAAGGTAGGACATCACGGCTCCCGCTGGGCGACGTCGGATCGCTGGCTCGACGAGCTGCGGCCTGTAGAGGCGGTCATCAGCGTCGGCGCGCGGAACCGCTACGGCCATCCCGCGCCCGAGGCGCTCGCGCGGCTGCGGGCGCATGGCGTCACCGTGTATCGTACCGATGAAGTAGGCACCATCACATTCTCCGCGACGAGCCATGGCACGCTCACAATCACCGACGTCCGTCATCACGATTGAACGGTTCATCATGGAGCAGGAGCGGCTTCACCCCGAAGCCACGGGCGAGCTGTCGAACCTGCTCTACGATCTCTGCCTCGCGGCGAAGATCATCTCGCGCCAGGTTCGCCGCGCCGGGCTGACCGACATCCTCGGCGAGGTCGGCGCGATCAACGTCCAGGGGGAGGTGCAGCAGAAGTTGGACGTGTTTGCGCACGATACGGTGCGACACAGCGTCGAGCACACCGGTCGCGTTTGCATCGTGGCCTCTGAGGAGGAAGAGCATCCGATTCCCGTCAAGCTGCCCCCCGGCCGGCGCAGCGGGAAATACGTGCTGCTATACGATCCGCTCGACGGCTCGAGCAACATCGGCGTCAACGTCTCGATCGGGACGATCTTTTCGATTCATCGCCGAATTTCCAAACGCGGACCCGGGACTCTCGCCGACTGCCTGCAGTCTGGCCGCGCACAGGTTGCCGCGGGGTACATCCTCTATGGCTCGAGCACGATGCTGGTGTACACGACGGGGCAGGGGGTGCACGGCTTCACGCTCGATCCCACGATCGGTGAGTTTCTGCTCTCGCATCCCGACATTCGCTGTCCCGAGGTGGGGCAGTACTACAGCGTGAACGAAAGTCACTGGAACAAGTGGGCGCCGGGGGTGCAACGGGCGGTCGCCGCGTTCAAGAATGGCGACGCCGGGCGGGTGGCAGCGAAGAATGCGCGCTACATCGGTTCACTGGTCGCCGATATTCATCGCAATCTGATGTCGGGCGGAATCTTTCTCTATCCTGCCGACACCAACGCGCCCAGCGGGAAGCTGCGCTTGCTCTACGAAGCCGCGCCGCTCGCGCTGCTGGTGGAGCAGGCGGGTGGTGCCGCCTTCGATGGCACGACCGATATTCTCGATATCCCTCCCAAGGAACTGCATCAGCGCACGCCGTTGATCATCGGCTCCAAGCAGGACGTGGCGTTCGCACGTTCCGTGATTATGGGGTCATGACGGAAGACTGGGTGCCGGGTCCGCTCAGCGACCGTAGCGCTCCCGGCGAGCCGCCGTTCACCCGCGGTATCTACCCCACGATGTATCGCGGCAAGCTGTGGACGATGCGCCAGTACGCGGGCTTCGGCACGGCGGAAGAAACCAATGCCCGCTTCAAGCATTTGCTCGAAGCCGGGCAGACGGGGCTGTCCGTGGCCTTTGATCTGCCGACGCAGATGGGATACGACTCCGATCATCAGATGGCCGAAGGCGAGGTCGGGAGAGCCGGAGTAGCGATCGACAGCGTTGTCGATCTCGAGCGGCTGTTTCACGGCATTCCGCTCGACCGGGTGTCAACGTCGATGACGATCAATGCCACGGCCGCGATTCTGCTCGCGATGTACATCGTGGTGGGAGAAGAGCAGAACGTCCCGCTCACCAAGCTGCAGGGCACGCTGCAGAACGACATTCTGAAGGAGTACATCGCCCGCGGGACCTACATCTATCCGCCCGCACCGTCGCTGCGACTCGTCACCGACATTGTGCGCTTCACGTCCGCTGCCAAAATGAGCTTCAATCCCATCTCGATCTCCGGCTATCATATGCGGGAGGCGGGCGCGACGGCGGTGCAGGAGCTGGCGTTTACCTTTGCCAACGGGCTGGAATACGTGCGCCGTGCGCAGTCGGCCGGACTGCGGATCGACGATTTCGCTCCGCGCATCTCGTTTTTTTTCGCGGCGTATACCGACCTGTTCGAGGAAATCGCCAAGTTCCGCGCGGCGCGCCGGCTGTGGGCCCGACTCATGAAGGAGAAGTTCCACGCCTCGGACAGCGCGGCGCGGCTGCGGTTTCATACCCAGACCGGCGGCGCGACGCTCACCGCCCAGCAGCCCCTCAATAACGTCGTTCGCGTGGCCATCCAGGCGATGGCAGCGGTGCTGGGCGGCACGCAATCGCTGCACACGAACTCCTATGATGAAGCCCTGGCGCTCCCCACCGAGCGCAGTGCAACGCTCGCGCTCCGTACGCAACAGCTGCTGGCGCACGAGACCGGTGTCCCCGATGTCGTTGACCCCCTCGGCGGGAGCTGGTATGTGGAGACGCTGACGGATCAGATCGAAAAGGATGCGCGACGGCTAGTGGAGGAGGTGGACGCGAGTGGTGGTGCAGTGAAAGCCATTGAGCGAGGGTCTTTCCAGGACGCGATCGCGCGCAGTGCCTACGAGCACCAGCGGAAGGTCGAGGGGGGCAACAAAGTTGTCGTGGGAGTCAACGAGTACGTGACGGGCGAGCCGGTTCCCCCCATTCCGGCCCCGGACTACTCGACGCTCGCGGAGCAGCAAAAGAGGCGGCTGGCGGAACTGCGCGGGAAACGGGAAACGGGAAGCGTGAAACGGTCGCTGGCGGCGCTGGAATCGGCCGCCCGAGAGCCTGATGCTCCTCTGATGGAACCCATACTCGATGCCGTGCGCGCGCGTGCGACCCTGGGCGAGATCAGCGACGTGCTGCGAGGAGTCTGGGGAGTCTATGACCCGCGGTAAGTCCACCATCATCGCGAGCGCCAGCCTGCCGCTGCTGGCGGGGCTGCTCGCCGCGCAGCCGCAGGACACAACTGCGATCAATCGTTACGTGCAGACCGAGATGGAGCGCCAGCACATTCCCGGTCTCTCGTTGGCGGTGCTGCGTGGCGATCGCGTCGTCATGTCGCGCGGCTATGGATTCGCCAACGTCGAGCTGCGCGTCCCGGCGTCCGACAGCACGGTCTACCAGTCCGGATCGATGGGGAAGCAGTTCACGGCCGCCCTGGTAGAGATGTTGGTCGAGCAAAAACGATTGCGGCTGGACGATCCGATCGCGCGCTGGTTTCCGGAGGGCGCATCCGTCTGGGGGGACATCACCGTCCGCCATCTTCTGACGCATACGTCGGGTGTCGCGGAATACACGGACTCGACGTTCGACTATCGCAAGGACTACACGGAGGACGAGCTGGTAAAGTTCGCGGCGTCGCGACCGCTCGATTTCCGTCCCGGTGAGCGCTGGAGTTACAGCAACACGGGCTACGTGCTGCTCGGCGCGCTGATTCACCGCGTGAGTGGGCGGTTCTACGGAGACTTGCTGCGCGACTCTGTGTTCCAGCCCTTAGGCATGCGCGATTCCCGCATCATTTCCGAAGCCGACATTGTGCCGAATCGCGCCGATGGGTACGTGCTCGATGACAGCGTGCTGAAGAATCAGGAATGGGTCGCTCCGATGCTCAATACGACCGCTGACGGGGCGTTGTACGTCACGGTGCGCGACCTGGCCAAGTGGGCGGTCGCGTTGAATCACGGCCGCGTGCCGAGTCAGTCCGCGCTCGATACGGCGTGGACGCCGGTGCGGCTGAATAATGGAACGACATATCCGTATGGATTCGGTTGGTCCATTTTCAATCAGCGTGGCCGTTCGCGGATCTCCCATACCGGAAGCTGGCAGGGGTTCAGGACGGTGATCGCGCGCTACCCCGAATCAGGGATCACGGTCGTCGTGCTGGCGAATCTCGCGCAGGCGCAGGTGGGCGCGATCGCGTACGGCATTGCCGGCATGCTCGACGCGTCGCTCGCGGCTCCCCATCTCGCGACCTGGTCGGGCCCGGAGCCGCCGGCTGCCATTCCGGCCCTGCTGCGCTCCATCGTGGCGAATCCCGATAGCGCGCGCATCACGCGGCGGTTTCGGCAATTTCTCAGTCCGGATCTGAACGACTGGTATCGCGGGCTGGTGGCGCCGAACCGGCAATGGTCGTTCGTGGGGTGCGACGCAGTAAGCACCACGGCGATCGTCCACCTCGGCACTCCGGTCGCCTACATTTGCCACGCTCGATCAGCGCGCGCGAGCGGTGGTGGAACCGTCGTCTCGGTACTGTATTCGGTCGATTGGCGCGCCGCGGGAATCGAAGGCTACGCATACTGAGGTCGCCCTAGCCTCCGCGCATCCAGAGCAAGACTGCCAGGGTAATCACGATCGCGGAAGCGAGATCCATCCACACGCCTGCCCGCGCCATCTCGCGACTGGTGACCGCTCCTGTCCCGTAAGCCAGCGCATTCGGCGGCGTTCCTACCGGGAGCATGAATCCCAGCGCCGAGCCCAGCGCCGCCGTCGCCATCAACGCGAGCGGTGACATACCGACTGCAGGGGCGAGCGACGCCATGATCGGCATCGCCATCGCTGCCGTGGCCGTGTTGGATGTCAATTCCGTGAGCAACACAAACAAGAGAGCGATTGCGCCGATGACGACGACTGTTGGCGCCCCGCGCAATCCCTCGAGCCGCTGGCCGATCCACTCGGCGAGCCCGCTGCTCGTGAAGGCGTCGGCGAGCGCCAAGCCGCCGCCGAACAGGATCAGGACGCCCCACGGAATGCGCGCAGCCGATTCCCAGTCGAGCGCAAAGCATCGTTCGCGAAAGGAAACCGGACAGACAAAGAGCAGCAGTGCTGCGCCGATTGCTATCCCAGCGTCCGAGAGTCCTGGAAACAGCTGCGCGAGGCCGGGAATCTCCAGCGGACCGACAGTCTTGGGCTCGCGCAGAATCCAGCTTGCGGCTGC
>DATFVZ010000044.1:0-6646 GCA_035259785.1 Gemmatimonadales bacterium | reverse complement strand
TTCGATCTCGCTCTCGTCCAGCCAACCGAGCCCGCACAGCGACAACGTCACCCTGCGCTTCGCTTTGGTCTCGGTCTTCATAACCGCGTTGGCGTACGCCTCGCCAACCAGACCCTTGATGTAGATCGCGCCGGTGGAGGTATCCTCGCGCCCGCTCTTGTCGACGGCCGAAGCGGTGACCAGATAAATATCGCCCTGGGTCGTGCGCTCGAGCTTCGTGATCGAGACGCCGTGGATTTTGCGGAGTTGGTCCGTGCAGGCGCGCGTCGCGTACAGCACCAGCTTGCCGCTGAGCTGGATGTACTCGAATGGCCGCGTGAGCGGATTGAGCCCCAGGCTGGCGCAGACCGCGCCGTAGTACTTCACGCGATCGGCCGGGGGCAGCTTCTGCAGATCACCTTCGGCCACGACCTTCTCGTAGACCGCGACGTCCGCGGGCGGGGCCGGAATTAAGGCTTGTGTCATACGCGCCTCCGTGTTGGTCAGAATGTGCCCGTCACGCGTGGGCATCCGTGTGTATCCTCCGAGCCCGGGCCGGGCTCGTAGACACCCGAGCCGGCGAACTCGCATTGCTCGTAGCCGTCGTCCTCGCCACCGTTGCAGCCAGCGCAGATCGGCCCGTACATCTCTTCGCGCTCGACCTCGAGTTCGTCGCAGGCACATTCATCGATGGGCAAATGGCAGCCGTCACACAACCAACTCACACGGGTACCTCCACTTGAGCAGACAGCAACGTGACCACCAGCCACGCCAGGGCAACGACCAACGCGACGTACACCACCAACACCACGGCCAGCCAGCGCCCTCGAGCACGACGCCGTCGGGTGGCCTGCGGCGGCACGTACGGACGATGCGCGCGCCGGCGACTGTGCTGCCGAGGCCGGTCCTCGAGATACAGCGCGCCGCGGATCCGCGGCTCAGCCTGTCTGGACCTCACCGACAGCTCCAGTGCCGGCCGTAGCCATTGGCGAGCAGCCACACGGCGCCCGCCACGTTACTCTCAGGATCCCAGTAGTCCCAGCCGGCGGCCGCCGTGGGCGTCACCCAGAAGATCGATCGCGGGCCCGGCAAGAATTGGAATGTGCCGATCTCACCGAGACGGCCGCGGCGCGTGTTGTTGATAACGCGCTCATCGAACCCGCCGCTTTCGCAGCGAGCGATACGGACCGAATCACGCACCAGGCGCTCGTATGGGTAGCTTCCGGTGGCGTAGTGAGCGGAGTAGAAGTCGATCCAGGCCAGGACCTCATCGCCCGTGTAAAGCGTCTGCGCGTACGCGTAGCGCGAGCAGATGAGGTTCGTCGCAAACGCGAGCCACAGGAAAACCACCAGGAGTGCGAACTTCACCAGTGACCCTCCATGAGCCGCCGCAGCATGAGCAGCACGAGGGCCCAGAATGCCGTGCTGAACGCCACCGCGATCGCGATGCCCCAGGTCCAGGCCATCCCCGGTCGCTCGTTCACGCGAGCGCTCGCTTGATCTGGTCCCAGTCCGACGGATGCCAGCAGACCGCAACGATGCCCGGCACCGCGTCGAGCTCGTCGAGCCATGCCTGTTGGTTTGCCCGTGGTTCCTGGCCGTCGATCTTGAGCTCGGCGGCGATCGCCACTCCGCCTCTGACCATGAACACATCCGGCCAGCCGGACGGCGAGTGCACCGCCAACCACTGTGTCTGCACGCGCCAGTGCCTTAGGCGCGCGTAGTCGACAACCCGCTGCTGGAAGTGCTTTTCGCTCATCGGCGGGATCGGCCAATGCCGCACGCTGGCACTCACCTGGTCCACGGCAACCGTTCCATCTCGCGCTCGAGGCGCAGCTCGACCAGTTCGTTCAGCAGGTCCTCGAGCATAGGCTCGAGGTTGATCCAGGCAGAGGAGCTGCGGAACATCGCGCGCCGCCCGGCTTTCACGCCCGCCGCGAATGCCGCGAGACGCGCGCGATCGGGATCGGCTTCGTACTGGTCGTCGTCGGCCGTCACCGGGTGGGTGGCGCGCCAGGCGTAGTACATGCCGCGCACGTCGTCGGCGATCTCATTGGGCAAGCTGACGCCAGGGCCTTGTGGCGCCACGGCCTAGGCCGCCTGCTCGGGCTCAGCTGATTCAGTTGCTTGTCGTGCGAGCTCGGTGAGTTTTTCCTTGAGCAGCCAGCTCACCAAGCTCGCGGGTGAAACGCCCTCGCGCCTGGCCCGCTCGAACACCCACGAGTGGTCCGCTTTGCTCAGCTCCACAATCATGCGCGGCATGGTCGCCCAGTGTGGACGCCGCGGGTCCGCCGCGGGTGCTCAAACGAGCAAGCGGTCCGGATTGCTCGTTTGCGCGTTACCTGAGGACCTGGTGCACGCAGGACATCGCGCGCACCACGCCGTCGAGTCTTCCATCCGCCGCGTCCAGCAGTGTGCTGTACCCAACCAACGCGGCGACCGCCTTCACAATGCGCTTGTGATACTCGTCGAACAGGCGCCGCAACACGCGCGCGTAGTCGCGCTTGCCGGACCCCTTCGGGACAAAACCCTGCTCGAGCAAACGCGCACGCAACGTGTTCGCGGAGATCGGCGTCGGAAAGTTGGCCGCGGTGAGCTCGAGGGTCGGCTCGGCATCCGGGATATCGCCGATCACGTCGAACGAGTGGTGCAGGCCGGCGGTCAAGGCATCAAACTGGGCGTACTTACGCGTATCGCGCCTGGGCCGACGTGGTTTACCAGCCGGCATGCCCGGCAAACGCGCCTGCACCGCAACTCTGTCCAGGATCTGAAGGAGCCGCTCCTCAATCCTCAACTCAATCTGTTGTTGCAGGTCACTAAGGCGATTGTGGGGCGGCTGGATATCCAGAATCTCGCATTCGGTCAGCCACGCCTGTCGCTCGGGTAACCACACGATCCTTGGATTGACCCAAACGCGCCTTCTGGACTTCGTCTCGAACCAGCCCGCGGGCACCTGAACCCCCGTGCCCGGATGCTCACGCGCCTCGGCATACGCTCGCTCGATCTCGGGCTCGCTCCGAGTATTCTCGTCCGGCCGCATGATCACCCGAGCCATGCTGTCGATGAGTTCGTCGCGGCTATAGCCAACTATCCGCAAGCCAAAGTCGTTCATGGCCGCGAACGTGCCGTCTAGCCGAATGAGATATCTGAGCTTCTGGTCTTCGAGGTCCTCGAACTCGTAGCGCGGAGCCGCCTCGTGCACCGGTCCGAACCCCCTAGTTCAGTGGGATGCGCGGCGCCTTCGGAGCCATATGCCAGGTGCGTTCAGACGCCGTGTTGGTGCTCTATGGTTGGCGACCCCCCCCGGCCCGTGTCGCTCAAACGCGCAAAAGTTGGAATTTGATCGTTGCTGAACCTTAACGATACATCACGATCGTGTAAATGCTTATGAACATGCCGGCAAACCTTGGGCTTGGCTGAACACGTCGGTGCTCAACGTGCTCAGCGGTGGAACGGAACCATCGCCCAACGAGCCAATGAGCAAACCGGATTCGTTGCACGTTTGACCACCACAGGCCTCCTCGGCGCGCGCCAGACTCGCTGCTGCGTGTCTGAATTGTCCATCACCATCAGCGTGCCCGAGGCCTGCGGGCTGCTCGGCATTTCGCAGTCGCTTGGCCGTCAGCTCGCGGGAAAAGGCGAGTTCCCTGGCGCCTTCAAGCTCGGCGGCCGCTGGCTCGTCCACCGAGCGATCTTCGAGGCCGAGCTCGAGCGCCTAGCGCGCGGCGAGCGTCTCGCGGAGCGGGATCCCGACCGCATTCTGGCCCGCGCGATGGGCGACGCGCGCACGCGGCTGATGGCCATTGGCCGCTAAGACGGAGGGGAGTACGCGTGACGAGCGGCGAGTCCGGAAAAAATCAGTTGGCAAGAAAATGGCAAGAAAAATCGCTTTGGACGCGGCTGTGCCCTCTGTTTTGAGTTCAAAATATGCGGTTTTGGGGCCTGGAGGGGAGTAAGCCAGAGTCCAGGGGCGCCCCGTTTTTGTCACTTTTGCCACCATCCTGAGTTCAGAACGCCACGCTGACGCCGTCCAAAAGTGACGTTTTTTGGACAATTGGCCATCCGCGGGCCAGAAAACGGCAAGGAAAATGGGCCTTTTCGGCACGCTTACTCCCCTCCGCGATCAAGGAGGCGCATCTCCCGTTGGACTTCTTCCTGAAGTCGTTGGACCTCGCCGTGAAGTACCTTGATCTGCTCCATGAGGTCGTCCACTCGGTCCCAAGATCCCACCACTGCGCGGGATGCCCACGAGTCGTACCGTTTGTGCCCTCGCGCCCGACCATCTCTGGTCGCTGACACCCACGGGTGTTTGCAGACGCTACATTCGGTTGCCTGCCTGGGGGTGCCCTGATCTCGCTCCCAGCGCGCGAAACGCCGCTTTCTTGCATCTATCGAAGTCATCAACTCTGCAAGCTCTTGTGCGCGCTCATCAGGATCCGAGAAGCGCCGTTCAGCGCTTCGTTGAGCACCGGCCTCCAGACGTGTGATCAACCTCGAGTGCTCCTGGCGATCTTCATCGGTAATTCGCCGAACGATGTACGTGAACTCACGCAACGGCAAACCTGACCCCGGACATCTGGCCCACTTACTCACTTAACACTCCCTCGGCGCCTGAGCACCGCCTCAGCCATCGCGCGCGCGGTCTCGTCGCGGCCCTCTTCGGTCAAATGTCCATACACGTCGGCGGTCGTGCGCACGCTCGAGTGCCCCAGCATGCGCGCCACGTGGTACAGACTCACGCCTGAGGCGAGCGCCAGCGTGGCGGCCGTGTGTCGCAGATCGTGGAACCGCACCGAGGGCGGCAGACCCGCGCGGACAAGAAGCCGCTTCCATGACTTCCAGGCGTTGCCGTCGCGTTGTGGCCGCCCGGTGTGCGTCGGAAAGACGAGACCGTGCTCAGCCCAAGTAGAGCCGGCTTTGAGCTTCCACTCGAGGACCTGCTTCTGCTGGGCGTGCAGGACCCGCAGCACATCAGGGTCGAGGCCGTAGGTGCGCAGCGACGAGGCGCGCTTGAGCTCAACGCGCTTGCCGTTTTGCATCTGCTTTCGCACGTAGAGCCGGCCACTCGGAAAATCGACGTCCGCCCAGACGAGGCCGAGCAGTTCGCCGATGCGCATGCCCGTCACCGACGCGAGCACGTACAGTGGCTCTTCGGATTTGCCGCGCACTGCCGCGAGCAATCGCTCGAGCTGCTCGGCGGTGAGCGGGTTGGTCTCTGTCCGCTCGACCGGGATCGGCGCGACCAGATCGGCGTCGGCCGGGTTGCGGCCGAGCAGGCCCTGGCACACTGCGTACTTGAAGGCCATGCGCACCACCACGAGCACGCGCCGCGCGGTGACCGGCGCCAGCGTCTTCAACAGGTCGCTGGTCCAGATGTCAATATGGCGCGGCTCGACGCGATCCAGACGCATGCCAGCCAGAAACGTCGGCAGGACATGCACGCGAAAGGACGTCTCGTAGCTGGTGTACGTGTTGTCGCGGCGACGGCGCACGACCGTCTCGAGCCAGTGATCGAACCAGTCGGCGATCAGCGTGCTGCCGCCGGCGCCGCGCAGGCCATGGTCGCGTTCGACGCGAATTTTGCGCCACTCTTTCGAGACCTCGGTCTTGGTCTCGCCGCGGATGTGCTGTCGCTTGCGTTTGCCGTTGAGCGTGCCGAGGTCGACGCTGGCGACGTTGTACTCGTAGACGACCTCGGTGCCGTCCTTGCGCACGTAGCGTTTGCGCTCAGTGCGGGCGCCCGGCGTGCGGGTTACACTTTTCACTGCAGGTCAACTCCCTTACTCCCCAAAAGTTGGTTGATGATGATCTGCGCGCCCCGCCCGTGCCGTTTCGCGCGGCGGGGCCTTTCTTTGTACGTCAGCCAGTCTCGCCGACAAACACAGCTGGCTTGACGCCGAGAGCGCGCGCCAGCTTGCGGATGGTGCTCGGCCGCGGCTGAAACTCGCCGCTTTCTAAGCGGACGATGGTGGTCACATTGGTGCCGGCCAGCTCGGCGAGCTCGCGCTGGCTGAGCGCTTCGCGCGCACGCAGGCGCCGCAGCCGCTGGCCGAAGTTGGCCTCAGTGGTCGTCATGCCACGCATTCTAGTTGCATTGCATGCGCGGGCGCAATACAATATCTACGTGGCTGAGAACAACAGACCCGCCCGCGGGAAGACGCGGACGGGCCCTGGAAGCCAACACCTGTACTGAGGTGAAGACCCCCGATGTCTAGTATGGACCCTCAATCCCGGCTCGAGCGCGTCGAGGGCCAGCTCGTCGCGCATGGCGATCGACTGGCTGCCATCGAGCGCGATCTGGCCGTAGTGAAGGCGCATCTTTCGCATCTGCCCACGACGTGGAACGTGGTGAGCCTGATCCTGCCGATCTACGGCCTGCTCATCTTTGGCTTCGCTGGCCTGTTCTACTTCCTGGCGGGCCGCCCGTGAACGGGCCGCTCTTCCGCCGCATCCGTGGTCGTGCCGCAGGCCACGTGATCACCGTGAACCCGCAGCTCGTGCGCAACATCGAGCCCACCATGTGGGGCGGCTCGGAGATCAACTTCAGCGACGTCCACGCCATCACCTCGCGCGACCCGCAGGAGACCGTCCAGCAGCTGCTCGAGGGCAGCATCCGCCTGTGCAAGATGCCGCTCTGCGATCGGCTCACGCCTAGGAACTACGAATT
>DATFVZ010000043.1:0-3259 GCA_035259785.1 Gemmatimonadales bacterium | reverse complement strand
GCGCGGCTTCGGAGACGCCGGCAAAGGGACGGGTCGCTACGGCACCGTGGTGTCGAAGCTCAAGACGCGCAAGCAGAAGCCCGCCGAGCAGGAGACGATCGTCTCCAAGTTCGTCACCTGGTTCCGCGGTTTTTCGTCGATGGCCGAGTCGGGAGCGATGCGGGCGGTCGAGATCGGGACCCAGGGCGTCTCGGAGTTCCAGACCAACCCGCTGATCGCCGCAGCGGCCGGCGCGTTCGCGGGCGCCGTGGCGCGCAAGATCGCGCAGGACGCCTTCCTGGGTCTGATGACCGACGAGCTCGCGAAACCCTGACGGCCGAGCAATATCTGCGCGACACGATCCGCGTCATCGTCGAGAGCGCCTACGACGCCCTGCGCGACTTCGGAAACGCCGCCAAGGGCACCGGCCGCTACGGCACCGTGGTGTCCAAGCTCAAGGCGCGAAAGCCCAAACCCGCCGATCAGGAGGCGATCGTCTCCAAGTTCGTCACCTGGTTCCGCGGCTTCTCGTCGATGGCCGAGTCGGGCGCGATGCGGGCGGTCGAGGTCGGGACCCAGGGCGTCGCGGAGTTCCAGACCAACCCGCTGGTCGCCGCGGCGGCCGGCGCGTTCGCGGGCGCCGTGGCGCGCAAGATCGCCCAGGACGCCTTCCTGAGACTGATGACCGACGAGCTCGCGAGAGTCTGACGCACCGTCCGACGATCAGCTCGCGAAGACGGGCATCGTGTTCAGCGACGTGCCACCGATGACGGCCGAGCAGCTCATCATGGGCGGCCTGGTCTCGCACATCGACGAGCACATGGGGAGCATCAGGAAGACCGTCGGCGTCTGAAGCGACGGCGGCGCGCCTCGGTACGCACGCCGCGGCTTGAGACAAGCCGTAGTGGGCGGATGGAGGCACCGGCTCCGGCTGCTCAGTGCCCGCGACAGACGCGCAAGCCGACGCGCACGTTGTCTCTGCCCGTCACGAGTGAAGCGCGGCAAGCGATCGACCTGTCGGTTTGAGGTCGGATTCGCCAATGTTTGCCGGTACTTCATCGACCGTTTTGTCGCGGAACATTGCTCGGACCGCAGCAGCTACGTCCATCAGATGAGCAGTTCCATCTCTTTACTAGACCAGCCGCAATCGTCAATTCTCCGGGTGATGCTGCCGGCTTGTCGTGCCTTGAAGCCAACGTGAATGAGGAGGTATAGGGCATGCCAGAGAGTAGAGCCGCGATCCCCGCTGACGACAAGGCCCTCGACCGCCCACTCGGGCAGCTGAATGCTGCAGAGTTCATTCTCATACTTAACCGACCGGATATCGACAAGGGTGCACTGGCGATTCTGCCGGACAAGAAAAAGTACGAGTTGTGGGTCGATGAAGGGGGGCTCCCGAAGATTCCCGTGGGGGAGCTGATCGAACGGCTGCGGCGCGAGAAAAAGAAACTCGAGCTCGAGAAGTTCAAGTTCGAAATAGACCTGAAGCGCAACGTCGAGGACGTCATCGACCCGACACGTCGCTTCGTTGATCCCCGTGTAATCGAGGACATTGCTCGGCAGGTGGCTGAGAGCTTGCGCGCCCGAGGTTGAGGCCCTCTCTCACCGTCGTCGTTGGAGACGATCGACGCGATCCTCTGATCGGGCCGCTCATGGTGTGCCTTGCCGCCGCCGGCCGCCAAGCCCAACTCCTGCGTCCGGGAGCACTTGCCTTGAGTGATGTCCGAGTGGATGCAGGATCCTGTGAGCTGTCTGGATCCCCGATCGAAGCCGCCGTGTTTCGTGCCGTGCCTACGGCAAGCTTCGCCGATGGGTTCACCGACGAGGATGCCGGCTTCTCTTCCGCCGAGGCCCGTGCGGTGTGGCTTCATCTCCTGTCGCTTTCCTCGGTATGCGCGATCAACCGAGGCGACTGCGATCTCTGGTTCGTCTCGTCGGAGTGGCCGGTGTGGCGGCGTCGCTTGGGTGCTGCGGGGGTGCCCCTGTCTCGTATCGTAGTCGGCGACCACGTCGTCGACGAGCGGGGCTACTGGATGCAGTGGACAGGCGGTGTAGGCGCCGCTCCCGATCTCCTCGCGGCTCGGTGCTTTGCCGCCACGATTGTTCTCGGAGACAGGCCCACGCGCTCGCTGTGGTGCGTCGGGTCGGTGCTGGACGGGCCGCGCGACGGCGCTGTGATGCACGCCGGGAACGTGCTCACCAGTCACGGTGTGGCTCTTGCCTCCATCGATGTCGACGTAGACGGCCGCATCGCAGCGGTGAATACGATCCCGTCGATCTCGGAACTGATGGCGCCGACAGTGGCGAATGTCCTGGCCCGGTACATCGATGGAAATCTGGCTGGTCGGCGATCCTGACGATCTCTCGGCCGCCTATGTGGGTTGGCTCGCCGAGCAGCGCGGCATCAGTGTTCTCGGCCTTCGAGAGGACCGTCTCGGTCTAGACTGGTGGTTCGGGTCGGACCGTCGGGGCGGTATACGAGTCACGCTGGCCGGCGGTCGTGTCGTTCCCATTCAGCGCACGACCGGAGCCTTCGTACGGCTCAACCCTGAACCCGCGGTCAGCGATGCGCTGAGTATCCCCGAGGATTTAAAGCCGATCTATCTTCAGGAGCGGCGCGCCGGTCTGCAATTCTTCCTCGACGCGCTTCCCTTCGTCGTGATAAACCGGCCTTCGGCAGGTCGGGCGAACGGCTCCAAACCCTTCCAGATGGCCCAGCTCGTTTCCGGCGGATTTTTCGTTCCCCCGTGGGTGGCTACGAATCAGCCGGCAGTCGCCGAAGAATTTCTCGCTCACTACCCCGATGCCGTCGTGAAAGCCTGCTCGGGCCTCCGCTCGCATGTCAGGCGAATGGACGGGTCGATTCTCGAGCGCTTGACCCGTGGAACGGCTCCCGTGTTGATCCAGCAATACGTCGACGGTCATGAAGTTCGGATCCATGTCAGCGGCGACCGGATCTTTGCTACGCGAATCGATTCAGACGCCCTGGACTATCGATTCGACACCTCGCGGGTGTCCTTCGCGCCTGTCGACGCGCCAGGCGATCTCGCCGACCGCTGCCGCTCGTTTGCCCATGCACAGCGTTTGCTGCTGGCTGGCTTCGACTTCCGCGTTGACCATGCGGGAGTCTGGTGGTGCTTGGAAATGAACCCCGTGCCGACTTTCCTGCCGTTTGAAGCCGGCGCCGGTCATCCTCTCGGCGACACCGTGCTCGATCTTCTTGCGCCGAACAGGCGGAAGGAAGTCACGGAGTCACCGCTCGCCCAACGATTCCGTCCTG
>DATFVZ010000042.1:0-2699 GCA_035259785.1 Gemmatimonadales bacterium | reverse complement strand
CCGGCTCACGGGAAAATATTGTCCGGTGTGTTCTGCGTGACCGATGTGTCACTGAGGGTCAATGTGCCGTCGCAGGCCACACCGAAATTCTGTCCCACTACATCTCCTGCGACGCAGGTATAGATCCCTCCGCCAGCGCTGCGGGCAGTATTTTGAGTAATGATGCTGTTAGCAATTGTCAGCGGACCCCCATTGAAAATGCCGCCGCCAAACCCCGCGCTGAACGGCGCATTGTTCTGAATAATCGTGCTGTCGACGACATTAAGAGTACCTCCATTGAAAATGCCGCCGCCAAAGTCAGCATCATTCCCGGAGAAGAAGCAGTCGCGGACCGTGGCAATCCCCTGGTTGTAGACGCCGCCGCCGCGAGCCCCGCCGAAGTTATCGGAGAACGTGCTGTGCTGTACGGTGAGGGTGCCAAAGTTGAGGATTCCGCCGCCCTCAAATTCGGGGAACTGGTTCTGGAAGAAGGTGCTGTTTTCGATAGTCGCGGTTCCCTCGTTGGAGATGCCTCCGCCAAAATTAAAAGAAAACGTGCTGTCGTGGACGATCAGCATGCCCGCGTTAAGGATGCCGCCACCAGCCACGTCCTCGATCTCGCTAGAGAACGTGCTGTTGTGGACGGTGAGTGTGCCGGAGTTAAAGACGTTGTGGAGGATGGCGGCCGAGAACGCACTGTGGTGGACTTCGAGCGCACCGAAATTAACGACACCTGTAAAGCCGCCGCGTACGCTCAAGTTCCTAATGACTGCGGCCGTGTCGGGATTCACACGAACTACCACATCAACCGTCGTAAATGGGATGGACTGGACAGTAAGGGTGATCCGTCCATCTCCGTCGATAGTCGTATTGTCTGGGACCGTCACCGTGCCGGTCAGAATTATGGCGAGGGCATCCTCGCCGCAGTCAAACTGGATGGTGCCACCACCCTGAGCGTCCGCGAGACTCAAGGCGCTTGTCAGCGGCGCCTCCGTGCAGCTCGCCGCAGTCCCGTCGCCTACGCTGATTGGCGCACCGGCCAAGGCAAGCGATGGCAACGCCCCGAGCGAAACGCAAAGAAACAGTTGGGTGAGTCTCCGGATCGAACCAGCGGTCGGTACCTTTAGGGCGAACGTAACAGCCTGCGCCTTCATTAGGGCGAGCGTAACAGAGGGAAGGACGACTTTGGCAGGCATCGTTCATCTCCTGGTGCTCGACTCGACGACGAGCCCTATCCCCGACCAGCGTCGCCACAGCATTCGCGTCCACATCGCCTCGAGGACGCCACCACGCGCCTCAGGTTCCGAGACTCAGATCCGAGAGGTGATGTCTACCACAACGTAAGTCGCTTCGCGATGTCGGACTTGGGTAGGGCGTTCACACGACTTTGGTCTTGGAGAGAGCGCATCGACATCTCGGGACCTGCCGAGTCGGGAGCGGCCGAGCTTCGCTGCCGCCGAGCCGACATTGGATCTCAAGTGCCTATGCAGGAAGCTCCAGGCTATGCGACTGCCGATCCGAAGAGTCGGCGAACTCAAAGTGGGCCCAGGTCCCCCAAGGAGCGTTGAGCGGGGAACGACGCAGCAGCATCAGAGCATCGTCACAATACTCGACGGACTCGACCTCGCAGTCGCCGTGATATTCACGTCAGGCGAGTGCTCCATCCCGGTCGTGTAAGAAGATTGCCCGCCATCCTCGGTCATCGTACTGCGTGAGTTGCACATCGTAGCCCTTTGCGCTGTATCGACCTATCGGCCGGGAGCTCGTGGCGATGGGCCTTGCGCAAGCTATCGGACATCGACTAATCTCCCGCCGCCTGCCATAGGGCCTGCCTGTGGGTGACGCGGCGGTCGGGGCCGGTGCCATCTGGCGTAAAGCGCACTTCAGGTCAGAGGTCGAGCGAGGCCGACATGCCCGACGAGGCTATGCTCCGCGACAAAGCTCGCGAAGCGATCCGAAGCGGCAGGTTGCCGACGCGTCGGCCTGACCGCACATTCGGTGGGTCCGGTAGTAACCGGCCCTGTTCCGTTTGCGGTGAACTGGTGACGTCAGGCGAAACCGAGTTTGAGATCGAATTCAACCGCCACGGTGTACAGCCCGGATTGGATCGCTTCCACCTGCATGTCAGATGCTTGGCGGCCTGGGAGTTTGAGCGCACGAAGATCGGCGGCGGTTCGATCTAAGTCGGGGGTCGGCTCGCGCGGCTTGGCCACGAGTGGTACGCTAAAAGCATCCGCGCTTGGCACTAACGCATCAGCGGTCTTCGTCCATGAGCCCCAGCACACATCGAGCACGCAACGTCCGGCGGAAGCTCGAGACCGCGCTCCGCGCGCGCAGGGACACATTTGCGCTGACCGATCTGGAGCGGACGCGTGACGGCTATGTGTTGAAGTTCTCCCGCGGCATCGTCATTCTCGTGCGGCGTTGTCGCATCTCTGTGCTCCGCGACGATGCACAATTGGCCTCGCTGCTCACGGCAGTGCGCCGCGATTTCGAGTTGGTTGATTCTCTGCGACCTGCGCAATAAACGTCCGCGCTATGGTCAATCGCCGTGGACGCGCACGAGCGGCCGTGGCGGTCGTCAGCGGCGCGTGTACCCCCGCGCGACCATGCATCGCTCGGCGTGGATCTGGGTCCGTCCAAAGAGACGGCCGAGGTAGGTCGGTACGGCCTCCTGCGCGTCGCGGGTGCACTCGTACGAGTCCTTCTCCCACTTGCTC
>DATFVZ010000041.1:0-5190 GCA_035259785.1 Gemmatimonadales bacterium | reverse complement strand
CCACGCCACATCCTCCTCCCCCCTCCCCCGTCCCTCGTCCCCCTTCGGTCGGTTTCATTCCGACGACGCGCTCCCGAAGCGTGCGCGCGTATCGTGTGAGCGCTTCGTCGACTTTGCGGCAGGGATCCTTCACCCACCACGAGAAGACAGGATCGTATCCGTCGTAGTATCGGAACCAGGTTCCCACGACGCTCCGCAGGTCGTCCAAGTCGTCGGCAGCGCGATTAGCGACCGTCTTTGTCACCGTCGGCGCAGCCGCTCGTGATCGCGATGCCGAGTCACCGCGTGCCGCGGGCTCGAACAACGTGCGCAAGCTGTCGATTTCTTTGCTGGCTTGCGACAGCACGCGCGCGGCGGCCGGTGGATCGATGGTCACGAGACTGCGGCGGGCATCCTGCAGCGCGAGCAGGCGATCGGCAAACGGAAGCAGCGGCGTTTCCTCCGCGCGCATCTTGTCGCGTCGGTCGAGCAGCGCGAGCTGATGCCGAAAGAAGCGGGCGAGCAGCACGTAATCCACGCGCCCTTCTTCCGACAGCTTGCCGAAGTCCACCTCGGCCAATCGCGCCTGCCACCCCGTGTACAGGGCGCGCATCCGCCGGCGCTGGTCGGGCGAATCATCCGCGTCGTAGCGGCGAATCAGCACCGTGCGATCGGCGGTGAACCGGTCGACGACCTCAGCGAGCTCGCTGCCAGAGCGTCCGATGAGCGGCGCCAGGACCGGCACGGCAGCCAGCGAATCGGGCCGCGCGGCGGCGGGCGCGGGGCTCGTCTGCGCCGCACCGCTGAACGGCAGCAGACACGCGACCACGGCGGACCCGAGGACTCGGAGCATCTAGAAAAATCCCTTTGGCGTCTCGCCGCGCAAGAAGGGCTCAATAACCGAATACAACAGATCATGCTGGGTGATCACCGCCGTGTGTGATGTGGCCGGCAGGACGGCGAGCCGCGAGGCCGGCAGCGGCTTTCCCATGTCGCCCATCCCGCCGCCGCCGAGCAGGCGGAACATCGCGACCGAATGCTCGAGCGTCGCCACGTCGGCGTCGCCGGTGATGATGAGCACCGGAGTCTTGATCGCCCGCACGTCCGCTTCCCACGCCATCGGCTCCTTCTCGAGAGCGATCAGCTTCGCAACCAGGGCGGGAAAGCCGTCCGGGTTGGGGGCCAGCTTGCGATACTCCGCCGCGAACGGCATTGCGACGAACATCTCCACCTTCATCTGCGGAATGAAGGCCGTGAACTCCGGCTGCCAGCCACGGGCATCGTATGCGCCGGACGCCGCAACGAGCTTGTTCACCTTTTGCGGGTGACGAATCGCGAACTGGAGCCCAGCTGCGGCGCCCATGGAATAGCCGAACACGTCGGCCTTCTGGAGTCCAACAGCGTCCATGAATGCCGCCACGTCATCGGCGAGGTTTGGATAGGTGATGGGCCGGTCGATGTCAGTCGTGCGGCCGTGGCCCTGGAATTCGAGCGCATAGACCTTGTGAGTCTTAGCGAGGTGTGGGATGATCGCACCCATGCCCGGGATGTTCATGTAAGCGCCATGCAGCACGACGAGTGGCTCGCCCTGACCGGACACCTCGTAGTACATCTGCATCCCGTTGACTGCCACGCGACCGCTCACCGGCTGTGGCTGCTTGGGGGCGCCGCAGGCGGGGCTCGCGAGCAGGACCGCGGCGGCAATCAAAGCAGTTCGCAGCATACAGGCTCTCCATATGATGTGGTACCTAGGCGACGATCGACGACCGTGGAAATTGACACCGGTAGATACACACTCCGCGCGGCGGTGGCCAATATGGCGTAGCGTTGGGGATGGCTGGCACCATCGCGTCCGACACCACCGCCGTCATCCAGCGCCGCACGCTGCGGCTGCTGTTTGCGACCCAGATCGTGAGCGGGATGGGGGTGTCGATCGGGTCGTCAGTTGGCGCGTTGCTCGCCGCCGAGCTGGTCGGCATCGGACTGTCTGGTCTCGCGCAGAGCGCCGTCGTCATCGGCGCGGCGCTGGCAACGATCCCCGCAACCGCGATCGTGCACCGTCATGGCCGGAGGCCGAGCCTCGCGACCGCCTACGGCGTGGCGGCGGTGGGAGCGCTGCTCGTGGTCGTCGCGGCGGTGCGTGGTTCCCTTCCTCTTCTATTCCTTGGCTACTTCCTGTTCGGTGGCGCGACGGCGGCCAATTACCAGGCTCGGTACACCGCGGTTGACCTTGCGCCGGCAGCACTGCGGGCGCGGCATCTCTCGATCATTGTGTGGGCGACGACGATTGGCGCGGTGGCAGGACCGCATCTCGCGGCGCCGGCCGGCCTGGCGCTGTCGGGCCTCGGCATCCCGACGCTCGCCGCTCCGTACTTCTTCTCCGCGGTGCTCTTCGTGATTACGGGGCTGGCTCTGCTGGCCCTGCTCCGCCCCGACCCCGCGCTGGTCGCCGGAACCTCGGGGGGGGATGGTGTGCCTCGACGACTGCGTGATGCGCTGCACGCCGTCGGCACTTCCCCACCGGCCATACTTGGCATCGCAGCGGTGGCAGTCGGGCAAATGGTGATGAGCGGCATCATGGCGATGACGCCGGTGCACATTCGTGGCGCGGGGCACGGCGCGGCGCTCACGCTGCGCATTGTCGGCGTCGTCATCAGCGTGCATATCGCGGGGATGTACGCCTTCGCACCGCTCATTGGTTGGCTGACCGATCGCCTCGGCCGCCGACCGGTGATCGTAGCCGGGATCGTGTTGCTGCTGTCGGCGTGTGCGCTGACAGGTACCGCCGGCTATGACACCGCGCGCCTGGGTGCCGGTCTGATGCTTGTGGGGCTTGGGTGGTCATGCACGATGGTGGCAGGCTCCACGTTGCTCAGTGAATCGACGCCGGTCGAGCTGCGCGCGTCGGCCCAGGGGTTGTCGGATCTGATCATGGGATTAGCAGGCGCATCGGCCGGCGCGCTGTCGGGTGTGGTCATGAGCGCCTGGGGGTTTCCGGTTCTGGCGTTGCTGGCCGCCCTGGCCACGGTTCCGCTCATTGTCTTGGGTTTCGGGATTCGTGCGAAACCTGTCGATATTCCAAGACCTCGTTCGACGCCTCTCTGAACCACAATGGAGCGCTAGACCATGCGAAAGCTCATCGTCCACGAATTCGTTGTGACGAAGCTCCAGCTGCAGTCGACGACGCCCTATCCGACGGGCGTCGTCGGGCTGCACTACGCGCGTTAGAGCCCGAAACCCAGTCTGAACGAGAGCGCGTTTACCGTCGCCACGTTGTACTCCACCGCTAAGCGGGCAACGGAGTACTGAGCCACCGCCCCGATCGTCCCCATCGCGCCCACCGTACGCTCATCGGCGAGGTCTACCGCCGGCGACTTCTCATGCGCGGTCGACAGAATGGTCGAGACGCCCGCATATGGTGAGACGCTGATCCGTTTGCCGACCGGATAGGTCCCACTAGTCATCAGATCCAGGCCGTAGATCATCACGTCGACATCGTCGGGACCGTAGACGCTGACCATGCTCAACCGTGCCGAGCCGGCGAACTTCTTTTTTGCATCGCGAAACAGATTGTACTGGACCTGCCCACCCCACAGCCCGTAGTTCGATTGCACGTTCTTTGTGAAATACGCGCCGGCGTCGATCCGATCGCTGATCCCCGCCCGCACCAGGAGACCTGGTATGGCCAGCGATCCGCCGTCCGTCAGCCAATGCATCGAATCCGGGTGCACGAACGTGTCGTTCCAGGCAGATGTCGTTTCATCGACTTTCGTCCCCCACTGGAGGAGCGACACTTCAAAGTTCCCCGTTCCCAGCGGACGCGCGTCGGTGAGCGGACGAAAATAGCCCACGACTCCTACGTCCTGCGTGAACTGATGCCAGGCCGATTGAGACAGGGACGGGTCGAGTTGAATCGCGCACTGCTTCCAGCGCGAATTCACGTGCAGCGTGACGTCGGGTTGTTGGGCGAGCGCGACCGGTTGGGAGGTCGCGACCATCACAGCTGCTGTCACATGAGCGATCAGAGCACGTTGCATGAACGTCCTCCCGTTGATTGTGGACGAAACGTACGGCGCGCGTCTGATAAAGTGACGCAGCGAAAGATCCTTTAATACTGATTTCAAAGTTCCTTCATTTCCCGTCGGGGCATTTTTGAATCCGTTGCTCCGCGTTCCCCGTCAGACCTCGAGACACGTCACGAGGAGGAGCCGTGAGCCGACGACTACAAGTCGTTGTCGCCATTCTTGGCGTTTTCGCCATCGCGCAATTCATTCGGCCCGATCGCGCGAATCCACCGATCGATTCGAGTCGCACAATTCAAGCGCACGTCGGGATGGGAAACGCCATGGTCGGTGTTCTCGATCGCGCGTGCGGCGATTGTCACTCGAATCGCACCGTGTGGCCGTGGTACACGGAAGTCGCGCCCGTATCGTGGCTCATGGTGTACGGCGTGAAGGAAGGCCGAAGGGCGGTCAACTTCTCAGAATGGGCCGCGTATCCAAGCGAGCAGCGGCGGTTGCTGCTCGCGGCATCGTGCCACGATGCCTCTGTGGGGAAAATGCCCGGGAGCGCCTGGACATGGCTGCATCCTGAAGCCCGGCTCTCGGCTCAGGACATCGAAACCATCTGCGTGGCGGCGCGCCAAACATGAACACCAACGGATTCGAGACAGCAATCGACGAGTTTCTCGCGCAGAAGCGCATCGCGGTCGCGGGTGTCTCGCGGGACAACCGGCATCACCCCGCCGCCAATCTCATCTATCGTCGGCTGAAGCAGACGGGGCACGATGTGGTCGCGGTGAATCCCACCATGCAAAGCTTCGAGGGCGATCGCTGTTATCCCAACCTCCAGGCGATTCCCGGACGCGTTGATGGAGTGGTCATCGTCACGCGACCTGAGACCACGGAGCGGATCGTGCGCGATTGCAGCGCGGCCGGAGTCCGCCGCGTGTGGATGCACAAGTCGCTCGCGAAGGGATCGAGCGTCTCGCCAGCCGCGGTCGAGTTCTGCCGCAAGCACGACATCTCCGTGATCGCGGGCGGCTGTCCAATGATGTACGGGGCGGGCGTCGACTTCGGTCACACCTGCATGCGCTGGATCATGAAGCTCAAAGGAGAGCTCCCCACATGAACCGGTTACGGCGCGGGGCCTGGATCGCAATTCTCGTGGTGGATGTCGGGTTCATCGTGTGGGGTGGAATGGCGGCCGCAT
>DATFVZ010000040.1:0-2429 GCA_035259785.1 Gemmatimonadales bacterium | reverse complement strand
CCGCGAAGTTCAGCACGCCCTTCAACATCGCGGTCGCGTTCGTCACCGGCGGCGTCGGCCTCGACGCTTTCAGCGAGCGGACCGTGCGCGATCCGCGCATCCTCGCGCTCGCGTCGAAGGTGAAGTACGTCGTCGATCCGGACAACCCGTACCCGAGGGCCTACACCGGCCACGTCCGGATGACGCTCAAGGACGGGCGCGTGTTCGAGGAACGCCAGCCGCACATCCGCGGCGGCGTGCACGAGCCGCTGTCGCGCGCCGACATCGAGCAGAAGTTCCGCGGCAACGCGCGCTACGGCGGCTGGAGCGACGCGCGGGCGGATCAATTCCTCGCGTTCGCGCGGCGCGCGTTCGAGGCGCCCCTCGACCTGGCCGCGTTCCGCGGCTAGCCCCCCGGCGACTGCCGGGCTAGGCGTCTACAAAAATATGACAAATGAATAATCATTATCGACTGCATTAATGAGCATACGCTCAACTAGTAAAAACCCTAGTTCGGCCTCGTCCGACCCCGTTGATTAGCAAGTGCTCATTTTGATTGTGCATTCGCGCCCGATTTTGCGCTGCGGCAATGCGACCGGGGGCGATTCCGACCTGCGATTGATCTTGTTGAACGCCTGATTGGGCGCCCGCTCGGGTTGACACCTGCTGGTGCCACGCCTACGCTCATGACAGCGTCATATCGTTAGATGACGGCGTCATAGCGGAGGTTCCGTTGACGCAAGTTTCGCCCGCCCGCCCGCTTCGTCCGAAGCAGATCCCTCATTGCACGAGACGGTTGCAAAAAAATGGGGTGCGCGCGCGTCCTTGCACGAGAGGTCAAGCACCGATGCTTCGATGATTGACCAACGTGGAGGGAATGCCATGAGCAACAGTGACAACGGCAGTCAGCATGACCCCAAGCGGCGCCGGTTACTGAAAGCCGGCGGTGCTCTAAGCGTCGGGGGAGCTGCTGGCGGCAGCGTCTTCTTGACCGCTCTCTTCCCGCCAGCGGCGCTCGCTCAGAAGAAAAAGCACCATCGCACGCCGCCGCAGAGCGGTAGCGTCAAGACGCTCGCGAAGTTCGTCGACGCGCTGCCGATCGCACCGACCCTTGCGCCGAGCGGGAAGCTGAATGGCGTCCCTTTTTTCCAGGTCGATATGAGGCCGCTTTTCAAGAAGTTGCACCGCGACCTCCCGGCCACCGCGCTCTGGGGCTACAACGGCTTGTATCCCTCGCCGACCTTCGAGGTGCGGACTGGAAAGCCGATCGCGGTGAAGTGGACCAACAGCCTTCCCGGCACGCATTTCCTGCCGATCGACGACACGATCCACGGCGCCGAAGCGGGGGTTCCCGCGGTCCGTACCGTCGTCCACCTGCATGGCTCCAAGACGATGCCCGACAGCGATGGCTATCCGGAGGCGTGGTTCACGAATGGCTTTGCGCAGCGGGGTCCGTTCTTCGTGCGGCAGGTCTACGAGTACCCGAACGATCAGCAAGCGACGACGCTTTGGTACCACGACCACGCGCTCGGCATCACCCGGTTGAACGTCTATGCCGGACTCGGCGGCGGCTTCTATCTGATCCGCGACGACCACGAGGATTCCCTCGGTCTGCCCAGCGGCCCGTACGAGATCCCGCTCTCGATCCAAGATCGGTTTTTCAACCGCGACGGATCACTCCTCTATCCGGTCGCCGACCCCGACCCGGATCCGCGCGTGCCGCCGATCTGGATTCCGGAATTCTTCGGCGACACCGTGCTCGTGAACGGCAAGGTCTGGCCGTTCCTGGAGGTCGAGCCCCGCAAGTACCGCTTCCGGATCCTCGACGCCTCGAACGCCAGGTTCTACCACATGACCCTCCAGGAGACCGACGCACGCGGCGAGCCCAAAGACCGGCGCGGCCCGGTCTTTCAACAGATCGGCAGCGACGGCGGGCTACTGCCCGCCCCAGTGCTGCGCACGGAGCTGTTGATCGCGCCGGCGGAACGGCTCGATGTCGTCATCGATTTCTCGGGGCTGAGCGGCAAGCACTTTGTCCTCACTAACGATGCCCGGGCGCCGTTCCCGGACGGCGACGACGTCGTCCCGACCGAGATCATGATGTTCAAGGTGAACCGGCCGCTACGCAGGTTCGATGACAGCAAGGTGCCCGGGAAGCTCAACGCCGGGTTCCTTGATCCACGCAAGGATCCTCCGGTCAGGACGCGGCATCTCGTGCTCAGCGAGGACGACGCGCCGGACACCGAGGCGCCGATCCAGGCCAACATCACCACTATTGCCGATCCGGAGCAATTCAAGCAAGGCGTTCGTCTGCACTGGGATGATCCGGTCACCGAGGACCCGAAGGCGGGAACGGTCGAGGAATGGCGCCTCGTCAACACGACCGGGGACGCGCATCCGATTCACGTCCATCTTGTGCAGTTCCAAATTCTCGACCGGCGGCCGTTCGA
>DATFVZ010000039.1:0-11065 GCA_035259785.1 Gemmatimonadales bacterium | reverse complement strand
ACGCGAGTGTCTGGAAGCCAGCGGGCCAAAACGGCCGCTAAACTACGATGTCAAAATAATCGACACACGGGTTCGAGTCAACCGACTGGTACTGGTTAGCATCGTCGCCGAATGTTTGGGAGCCCCACGGGCAGATACGCGTCGCGCGCTCGCGTTAGCACGAAAAAAACTCGGCCCCGAGAAATCGGAGCCGAGTCCCACAGTTTGTCACACGATTGGCGACTATTTCAGAAAACGATTTCGTAAGTCTATGCGCCCGGGAGGATTCGAACCTCCGACCAACAGCTTAGAAGGCTGCTGCTCTATCCACCTGAGCTACGGGCGCCTGCTATTGCGGATTGCCGATTGCGAATTGCGGATTTTGGGGGTGTGGATCAAAGAATCTCACGTCCCAAAATCCGCAATCCGAGAATCGGGGCGGCGGGATTCGAACCCGCGACCTCCTGGTCCCAAACCAGGCGCGCTACCGGACTGCGCCACGCCCCGAAATGCTCGACAACGTCAAAACAAGACGTAGAAGCGACCCACGTCAAATGGAACTCGTCAAAGAAAGATACGTGGCAACACGCGCAAAACACTACGGACCGCGGCGGAGCAAGACCTCGATCAACGCTCTGAATGCGCGGCCCCGGTGTGAGACCCGATGCTTCGAGGCTGCCGGCGCCTCACCGAACGACATGTGCAGCTCCGGTGAATAAAACAGCGGGTCGTAACCGAACCCGGCCGTGCCGCGTGGCCCTTGAAGAATAAACCCCTCACACGTGGCTTCGACGATTTCCGGGCCGGCGCTCGGCGCCGCCACGAACGCCACGATGCAGCGGTAGCGAGCCGCGCGGCGCGGATCCGGGATGCCCGCGAGCTGTTCCAGAAGAAGCGCGTTATTGGCCGCATCCGTGCCTTCGAGTGACCAACGGGCGGATCGTGGGCCGGGAGCCCCGCCGAGGGCCTCGACTTCAATCCCCGAATCGTCGGCCACGGTCGGCAACCCGGCGCGCGTGGCGAAATAGCGTGCCTTGGCGACGGCGTTCTCGGAATAGCTTGTGCTCCGCTCCAGATCCGCTTCCTCCGGCAACCGCTCCATCAACCGCTCCGCGGGAAATGCAAGCTCGAACGGGAGCCCGGCAAACAGCTCCCGGATTTCCCGGGTCTTGCCGACGCTGCGGGTGCCGACGAATAGCTTCATCCGCCGCCACGAAGTTGCTGCAGTAGTCGCGTGGTGGATTTGTCCTTGACGAGCGGCACACGCACCACCCGACCGCCCCAACCCTCGACCTCCTTCGCTCCGACGATTTTCTCGAGCGCATAGTCGGCCCCCTTGACCAGCACGTCGGGTCGCAGGCGCTGAATCAGCTCGAGTGGCGTGTCCTCATGGAAGAGCACCACACAATCGACGGCGGCGAGCGCCGCGATCACGCGCGCGCGCTCCGCCTCGGGAACGACCGGGCGATCCGATCCTTTGCCGAGCCGCCGGGCGGACGCGTCGCGATTCACGCCCACGACCAGGGCGTCGCCTTCAGCGCGCGCCGCCTCGAGCAGCGTGACATGCCCCGTGTGGAGCAGATCAAAGACGCCATTCGTAAAGACGACCCTTCCCTGTGTCCGTCGCCAGGTCGCTGCGGCCTCGGGCGTGCGGATCTTCGTGGCGGTGTTCAGAGCGGCTGAGTGACTCTGGGGTGGAAGGAGAAGTTGTGATTGAAGAAGGGCAGCGTCACCGACTCGCTGTAGTGCGACTCGATCACCATCTGACGCGGGAAGGCCGTGCGGAGCACCCGAAGCTGGCGTCCACCGGCTGAATCGGGCAATCCGATCTCCTCGACCGCAGCCTGAATGCGGCGTCGGATCGTGCCGTCGTCCAGGCCCGCGGCGAGACGCGCTTCAGTCTGCATTTCATCGATCAGACGGTAATAGCGGAAGTAGACTTCACCGATGTTGACGCCGTAATAGAGCACCGCAACAAAAATCAACAGCGACATGAGGCAACCGCGCGAGCTGGCACCACGCTCGTGCCGCTTGGCGCTCACCACTGCGATTGCGCTCCATCCACGATCTGTGTCACGAGCTTATCGATCGCGATCTTGCGCCCTTCTTTATCGGCCGGTGGACTGTACTCTCCGTCGACGGTGAGTCCCTGCCCCTTCCACACGGTCGTGCCGTCCCGTTGATTCACGATTTCGACGTCGACAGTGAGCTGCACTTTGCGTTTGGGGACCGTGACCGAGCCCACGTCCGGCCGAATCACGCTCGGTACGTCCGGGTCGTACCGAACGACGCGGCCGCGGACGAGTGCATCGGCAGCCTGTTCGGTGGCGATGCGAAGTCCCAGGCGCCCCTCGAGCGCCTGACGAACAGCCTCGCTCACTTCCTGCGTCAGCGCGGGCTCAGAGGTGTCGTTTTCGAAAGGAAGGATCGCGACGGTTTTGACATTCGGCAGGCTGCCGCCCTGGAATCCGTAGGGGCAGCCGACCAGGCCCAAGCTCCAGGCGCTAGCGACGACTGCGCCACAGAGCCGGCGGAATGACCGCCGCTGTATCCACCGCCACCACAGTGAGCTCAAGTCTGGCCGGGGCCTCCGGAAAATCCACGCGTGCGTCCGCGGCGTGTCCACTCCCCAGCGGGTCGAGCTGGGAACGGCTGCGCGCCACCGTTGTACCTCGTCGCCGCCATTCCGCTTCCAGCCGTAAGACGCGGCCCGCGCTGTCGGTCACAACGTACTCGAGCGTATCCTCGACCTGCGCAAAGCGCCAGATGGTGCGCCGGCGCTGACTCGTCGAGTCCACGAGACGAGTGCCGAACACTGCCGCGTCGCCACCGGGCGGCCGCGCCATCGCGAATGACGCCCACAGCATCGGAATGGCGGGAACCAGTGAGCGGAAGTTCTTGTCCGGATCCGCCCAGGCAACCGAGTCTCCGATCACCACGGCCGCGCCGCTGCCCCAGCCCAACGGTCCGACGTAGTCGAACCGCAGTGAATCCGGTGGCGCGATCCTCGCCGTGCCCCGCCCCGCGTACTTCACGCGCTCGTCCTGATACCGCCACCGAAAACGGATCGCGGTCGGCGTGCGGGGTGGCGTGCTGCGAGCCCAGCGCGCCGCGCTGTCTCGATCGGCCGGTGCGAGCGCCATCGGAACGAGCGGCGCCAGTTTGCGCGGTCCCGGACACGCCGCGAGCAGCGCGCAGGCGCCAATGTAGGAAAGGGCGCGCCGCCCGGTCAATAGTTGAAGCCAAAGAAGAAGTCCACAAAGCGACGATGGTCCGAGCTGTTCGGCAACCTGTATCGCTCGAGCTCCGAGAGCCCCAGCCGGTACCCGAGATCAAGCCGCAAGACGAGCGGTGGTCCCAGCGGCATGCGCAGGCCCAGGCCGGCCGCGCCGAGCACAGGACGTTGCGTCGTGGTTTTGGTCCACGCCCGGCCGTAGTCAAGGAACAGCGCGCCCTGCACGCCCGGGAAGCGCGCGGCGCCGAAGGGGAAGCCGATCGTGAGAAAGTCGAGAATCGGGAATCGATACTCGGCGTTGAACAACCAGGCGTGCGTTCCGGCGATGTACCCGTAGTTGGGATAGCCCCGAAGCCCCCAAGACCCTCCGATATTCACGCTCCGCGGCCGCTCACCGCCGGACATGTATCCCTGCACTCGCACCGCCAACCCGGTTTGCAAGGACGTCCGCAGGTATTTGCGGATGTCGGCCGACACCATCCACGAGTCGAACCGTCCATTACTCAAGTCGTTGACGAGCCCGCCAGTCAGGTTATAGCGCTCACCGTCGATGGGACCTGTCGGCAACCAGAGCGTGTTGTCTTTGACGTACGACAGGTAGTTGGACGCGAGCCAACCGACCCGGCGCGGCTCTGTGATCTGATCGGCGAAGAGATCGAAGCGGTCGGAATGCTCGATGCGATATTCGCCCACGATGCGGCGAAACCGGTTGAACGGATATCGGATCTGCGCGAATGCGCCGTAGGACGTTTCCTGATACAGCGTGTTGTAGTCGCCCTCGTAGAAGAGGCCTCGTTGGCGAAACGCTCCGGCGCCCCAATTGATGCGGCGCGATTGATTCAGGTAGAACGCCGTCCCGTTGACGTTGTCGAGTAAGCTCCCCCAGTCGGCGCCCTGGAACGAGGAGATCGTCAGGAACAGCAGATGATCCGACAGCAGGTCGCTGAACATGAAGACGGCGCCCTGCGCGCCGCCGAGCCCCGGCGCAATCATGGCGTCGCCCGCCGCGAAGTCGAGGCTGAACTTGCGTTCGTATGCGGTCCCATCAGCGCGCGCGTATTGCGGATGGGACAACTCGCCCCAGGTCCACGACGCTGGTAACAGACTGTCGCTCGGCGGTAGCGCGAAGGTGCCGGCCACCTCCGTGAGCGGTGACGCCACGTAAATGTTGAAGCTCAAGTCGGCGAACCCACCGAACAGCAGACCGCCATGATCGCCCGGCACCCATTGGGGATCGAACGCTCCGTTGATGGTCTGCGTCTCCTGCATGCCGGTGCCCGTGAGATCGATCGAGTAGATCTGCGACGTGCCATCGCGGTCGCTCGAGAAATAGATCTGCGCGGCCGTGCTGTCGTCCTCCGGGGAGTGCATGGGAGGTCCCCAGCGCGGCGTTTCGTCGCGCCACTTCCCGTAGGTCAAATACCGGATCTCGTTCGTGGTCAGATCGAGGGCGAAGAGGTTGCGCGCGCCCTGGCGACCGAATGCCGTCCGATCGGAGGAGAAGACGACGGTCCGACCGTCAGGACTGACGGTGGGATCGACGTCCTCGTACCGGTCGGATGTGAGTCGTTCCAGGCGGCCGGCCACGGCGGTCGAATCGCCTGGAGTGCCGTCGGCGAGCCACAAGCGATAGAGATCGGAGTAGCCGGACACGGACAGGCCGCTGAAGATGACGCTCCGGCCATCCGGCGCCCACGCGGGCGACAGAATCGACACGAGCTCCGGGAACTGATAGCGACCCACCACCCGGGACTTTCTCAGGTCCCACAAGAACAGCGCGTCACGCTCGGCATACTTGCTGCTGAAGGCGGCGATGCCTTCGCGGACGTCGATGCGAGACTCAAAGAAGTGGAACGACTCGAATTGCTCGCTGCGCTCCCCTTCCACGACGGCGCGCCTGCTGTGTCCCCTCAGGCTCTGCGCGTAGATCGTCGTGTACCCGCGGGCCGGCGAGAAAAACAGGAACGACGGAATCGAATCGCCCGGGAGCCGATAGGCGGTCGGTTTGATCGCGAGCTCGGTGAGGCGGTCCGCGGTGATGGCGAGCGGAGGCTGGGTCGCGACGGCCGGGTAGTAGTGCTGCCGCATCCAGTAGTGCCATTCTTCAGACAGTTGCTCGATCGGTCGTCCGTACACGCCCAGCAAAGCAGCGTCGAAGCTCGGGTACTTCCAGATGTCTCCATAGAGCTCGAGAATCCGCCACTCACCGTATCGTTCCGCGAGGAAGCGGTGAATACTGCCGCCCACCGGATAGACCAGGCCGCCATAGGCATACGCGAGATCCGGCAACGACGGCAGCCTGCCAGAGATCGTCATGTCCCGGAGGAACATCTCGTCGCGGCTGTCTTCGCCTTCGGAAAAGAACTCTGCCAGTCCTTCGGTCCACCACAACGGCAGGCCAACCTGCCGGAAGCGCGGGTATCGACTGAAGGTTTGTCCTGACAGGCTGAGCTGAAAAACGTGCACCAGCTCGTGGCGCAGCGTGTGCCGGAACTCGGAGTAGCTGCCCCGGAATGGCAACGCAACGCGCCGCTTCAAGAACTCCGTAACGCCGAGCAGCCCTTCCGGAGGAATGAAGGGCAGGATGTTGGTCTGCTCGAAATCGGTGTGCGATGCATAGACGATCAATGGGATGCGGCGAACGACGGCGTGATTGAAGCGTCGCTCGAGCGAGTCATAACTCTCTTCGGCGTACGCCAGCGCGACTCGGCCAAGCTCCTCTTCTTCCGGATAGTAATAGAGGTCGACGTGCTCTCCCCGCAGGACGCGCCATTCGAAGTGACGGTACTGGATCTTGTTTTGTCCGAAATAGCCGTACTGCGCCGCCGCGGTAGCGGCGCACAGCACGAACAGCGCGACGAGACAGGAGAGGCCCTTCCCTTTCACCTATGAATGCTCCTGATGCGATCACCCTGGCCGATCGCACCGAGTGTTGGAATACCGGCGACTACTCTGCCAAAGATCGTATACGTTCCATCCAGATGAGGCTGCGCTGAGTGAGTGATGAAGAACTGGCTGCCGCCTGTGTCGGGACCCGACAAGGCCATGCCGACTGCACCGACCTCGTACCGTACCGGATTGATCTCGTCCCGCAACACAAACCCCGGGCCACCCCACCCATCACCCCGGGGATCGCCGTCCTGAATCACGAAGTTCGGAACTACGCGATGCCAGCGTGAGCCATCGAAGTAGCGCCGCTCGACGAGAGTGAGAAATGCCGCGACGGTGATCGGCGCCTCGGCCGGGAGCAGCTCGATCTCCAAGATACCGCGGTCCGTCTCCAAGAAAATGTGAGGATTGTTACCTCCTAGTGCGGGGGTCAGCCAGCGCCGCGTAATGTCTCGATAGTCGGCCGCGTCGCGTCCGGTCACGATCGGCGTGACCGGCCCCCAGGTGTCCCGCGTATCGGGAAGGGTATCGGCCGCCAGTCGCCTGACGAGGTAGTCGTCGGGCCGGGGCACCGTCGAGACGAACCTCGTCGCGACACGCAGCCGACCATTCGCGGAGGACGCGGCGATCGCGCCCATCGCCGCAACCGCCGACAGGCGGGCGTCATTGAACGGATCGCCCTCCGCGCGCCTGTAGGCGCCGACCAGGGACTCCACATCCTCGACATTCGGATGCTGTCCGAGCAATTCGGCCGCCACACTGCGGACCGCCGGATCGGCATGCGCCAGCAGCCCGCGCGCTCGCTGCAGCAGGGACGAATCGGGGCCGGCCGGCACGATGCGTTGCAGCGCCTGCAACGCTTGCGCGACGACACGCCCGTCGGGATCAGCGAGCTGGCCCTCGAGCCGGTCGCGTGCGCGTGCCGCGCCGAACGCTTCCGCAGCCACGCTGCGCCACCGCCAGTCGGCGTCGTTGGCAATGGTGGCCGCGCCGGTTACGCCCGCGGCGCTGTCCGCCTGCCCCAGCGCAATCATCGCCTGGCGCCGAATCGCGAAGACACTACTCGTGAGCCGCTCGCGCAATGCCGCGACGGCCACCGAACCTCGCAGCACCCCAAGCGTCGTCTCCGCCTGAACGGCGACGCCGATGTCGCGGTCCGCGATCAGCGGCGTGACGGCGGCAGCCAGCGTGGAATCCCGAAAAGACCCGAGCGCGCGTAGCGCGTTTATCCGCAGACGCGCGTCGGGGTCATCGAGCAGCGGGCGCAGCGCGTCGATAGCGCTCCGGGCGTCGAGCTTCGCGCTTTCCACGAGGGCCTTGCTGATTCCGCGGGCCGCAACGGCACGAACCGACAGCGCGCGGTCGCCGAGTGCGCGGATCAGCTGGGCGGCACCGCCAGGTGCTCGCAGGCGGGCGAGCGAGTACAGCGCATGCGAGCGGATCGCTGCGTCGACCGCGTCCGAGAAGCGAAGGAGGTCGGGCACCGGAGCGCGACTGCCGAGCCGCCACGCCTCGAGGAGCGCCTGATCGACGACGCGCGACGCCGCCGCGGGAGAGCCGGTCGCGATGATTTCGGCGAGGGCGCGCGCCCCTTCGTCTCCGCCGATCTTGCTGATCGCGGTCACCGCTTCGAGCTGTGGAGCGCCAATCTCGTTCGCCGCTACCCCGCGAACGACCTGCAGCAAAGGAGCGATCGCACGCGTGTCCTTCAAGAGCCCGAGGGCGAATCCAGCAGCCGCCCGCACGCCGGCGACCGAGTCGTTGAGGACCGGCAGCAGCAGGTCGACCGCGTTTGGGTCGCCGATCCGTCCGGCAGCGAGCGCCGCCTGGCGACGCACGCCGGGGCCGGCATGACCCAGCCCCTCCCGCAACACGACTGCATCAAAGCGGCGGGCGTCGGCGGCGGCGAGCACGGAGGCCAACAGGGTGACGGTGGCTTCGTCCGGCGCCCGGGGCTGTTGGCGAGCCGCGCCGGCCAAAGCGGTCGGCCCGGACGCTATAAGAAAGAGGAAAGGAACGACGCTAGAGACGAACGGGATCCGCCGTGGGCTTGAGCAGCTCACTCACGTGCTCCGGAATGCGCGTTAGAGTCTGTTGCGGGTTCAGCGCGATCAGCGACGTCTCCGCGGTGGCGAGCAGCTCGTCGGTCTCTGCCCGCTCGACCGCGTATCCGAATATTACGCGCCGTGAGGCCAAATCCCGAATCCAGCAACGTATGCGAATCATGTCATCATAGCGGGCGGGCTGGCGGTAGCGAATGTGAACATCTGTGACCGTCAGGTAGGTGCCTTCGTCTTCCAGCTGCTTATACGACATCCCCCTCTCACGAAGATGTTCCGTACGCGCCATGTCCATCCAGATGAGATAGTTCGCGTGGTACACGAAGCCCATCTGGTCTGTTTCCGAGTAATTGACGCGGTGGAAGACCGCGCTGATCACCGCCGGAGTGGCGCTATTCGCCGTAGGGGATCCAGATGTTCTTCACTTCGGAGGCGCGCCGGAGGAATTCGCGCCCCTCGCCCTGGCGCGGGTCGAGCCAGTCCCGGCTCTTGGCCGTTGCCCAGGTCCGCTTCATGTTCGCGGCCGAGGCGAGCTCGACGGCCTTCACGCCGGCGGCGTTCCCCCAATACCACACGCCGTCGACGTCGTCATGCTCCGCCAGGACCTTCGCCAACGCGTCCTTGGAGCCCGTGATGACGTTGATGACACCATCGGGAACGTCCGACGTCTCGAGGACGGTATAGAACTCTGTCGCGGCGAGCGGCATCGGTTCGGAGGGAATCACGATGACCGTATTGCCGACCGCGATGGCGGGCGCGACGAGTGAGACGAAGCCGAGCAGCGGGAATTCATCGGGTGCGGCGATGCCGAGCACCCCGACCGGCTCATTCATCGCCAGCGTGACGCCGCGGATTGGAGTGTGATGCACGGCGCCATCCCACTTGTCCGCCCACGCCGCGTAGGTAAAGAGGCGCGAGATAGTCGCTTCTACTTCCGGCCGACCCACTCGGATCGCGAATTCATCGGCCCGCGTCGCCAGGTTTTCAGCAATGAAGTACAGGATCTGCGCCCGGGTGTGACCGCTCCCGCGCCCCCATCCAGCCGCCGCATGGGCCGCCTCGACCGCGTTCCGGAGATCTTTGCGATTGCCCTCGGCGATTTCGCCGAGCACCCGGCCGTCCGGGCCGAGGATCTTGCGTGAATAGCCCTGGTCGGGGCGCGCCTGTTTGCCGCCGATGAACAGCTTGTAGGTGCGGTCGATGAGAGGCAGGGCCTGGGGCCTGGGGCCTGGGGCTTGGGGGGTGCTCGTGTCAGCCGCCTGGGATCGACCCCCCAGGCCCGAGGCCCCAGGCCCCAGGCCCAGTTTCAAGTACTCGTACATCCCTTCTCGTCCACCTTCTCTTCCAAACCCCGACTCGCGATACCCGCCAAACCCGGCCGCGGCATCGAAGAGGTTCGTCGAGTTGACCCAGACCACTCCAGCTTTGAGCTTCGGCGCAACGTCGAGCGCAAGATTGATGTTCTCGGTCCAGACACTCGCGGCCAGACCGTAGGGCGTGTTGTTGGCCAGGTCGACGGCTTCCTTCGGCGTGCGGAACGTCATGCTGACGAGCACCGGCCCGAAGATCTCGACCTGCGCGATCGTCGCCGCGGGCGAGACATCGGTGAACAACGTGGGCGGGTAGAAGTATCCCTCGGTCGGACATGCCCAGGAGGGCTGCCACATCTTTGCGCCCTCTTCGACGCCCCGCTCCACCAAGCCGCGGATACGCTCGAGCTGCACGGGCGCAACGATGGCGCCCATGTCCACGGCTTTATCGAGCGGCGAGCCGACGCGCAGCTTCTCCATGCGCGCGCGCAGCTTCTGGGTCAGCCGGTCGGCGATGCCTTCCTGAACGAGCAAGCGCGAGCCCGCGCAGCAGACCTGGCCTTGATTGAACCAGATGGCGTCCACGACACCTTCCACCACGCTGTCGAGATCGGCGTCGTCGAAAACGATGAACGGGCTCTTGCCGCCGAGCTCCAAGGTCAGCTTCTTGCCGCTACCCGCCGTCGCTTTGCGAATGATGCGGCCCACTTCGGTCGATCCCGTGAACGCGATCTTGTGCACCGCTTCGTGCTCCACCAGGAACTTGCCCGTCGCGCCGTCACCGGTGAGGACGTTGAAGACGCCTGGTGGCAGCGCCGCCGCCTGCGCGATTTCCGCAAAGCACAACGCCGTCAGCGGCGTGAACTCAGCGGGTTTCAGGATAACCGTGTTTCCCGCCGCCAGCGCGGGCGCGACTTTCCACGCCACCATGAGCAACGGGAAGTTCCACGGAATGATCTGCCCGACGACACCGACGGCTCGATACCCCGGGAACTCGGTTTCGAGGAGCTGCGCCCAACCGGCGTGATGATAGAAGTGGCGCGCGACGAGGGGGATATCGAGGTCGCGGGTCTCGCGAATCGGTTTGCCGTTATCGAGGCTTTCGAGCACCGCGAGCAGACGCGAGTGGCGCTGCACCTCGCGCGCGAGCGCGTACAGATAGCGGGCGCGGGCGTGTCCGGGAAGCGCCGCCCACCCCGGCGCGGCGTCATTTGCGGCTGCCACCGCCGCGTCGACGTCGGCTTTGCCGCCCTGCGCGATGCGCGCGAGCACGGCCTTTGTCGCAGGATTGATTGTTTCGAAGTACGCCCCTTCGGTCGGGGCGACCCAGCGGCCGCCGATGAAGTGTCCGAAGCGCCCGTTGTCACGCTGCTGGATCCATTCGAGCGCGGGCGCGGCGCTCTCCGGCGCCGGCCCATACTCCATCGTCTCGAAGATCTTGGCGACGGTCGTCATCACACCATCGGATGGCGGTGCGCCGCGGCGTAGCGGCCGGTGACGAAGTGCTCGAGCTGGCGCTCGATGTCGGTGAGCAGCGAGCTCGCGCCGAGCCGGAACAACGCGGGCTTCAGCCAGCGATCGCCGAGCTCTTC
>DATFVZ010000038.1:0-2708 GCA_035259785.1 Gemmatimonadales bacterium | reverse complement strand
GCGGGCCATGCGCCGACGAGCGAACCGAGCACGGTGCCGTAGAGCGCGGCGCCCATCGCGATGCCGTGCACACCCGGACTTAAGGCCCACAGCTGCTGGATCGTCTGCTCGGCGCCCGAGATGACGACGGTGTCGAAGCCGAACAGGAAGCCGGCGAGGGCGGAGGTGAGAGACCAGTAGAACAGTTGCCCACCGGTCGGCGCGGAAGCGTTTTGTTGAATGCCGACGGCTGATGGCTCAGACATCGCATCCAACGTAGACCTAAAGCGTCACGCCGCGCCAGCGGCCGTGGCGGCCTGAGACTAGATTTCCCCTCCTTCCCCAGCCGGAGTGGTCGCATGCTCGCCGCACTCGCTCTGTTGCTAACCGCCCAAGTCCGCGCCACGGTGCCGCAATACACGATTGAACAGTTCATGAACACGACGGCGATGTTCGGTGCCTCGTTCGCCCCCGATGCCAAATCGATCCTCGTGACCAGCGACAAGTCTGGCATCTTCAACGCCTACCGCGTCCCGCTCGACGGCGGCAAGCCCGAGCCGCTCACGACCTCGACCACCGACGGCGTCTTCGCGATCGGCTACCTGCCTGGCGACGCCCGGCTGCTCTATTCGCAGGGCAAGGGCGGCAACGAGAATGATCACCTCTATCTCCGCAACACCGATGGCACCACGCGTGACCTCACGCCCGGTGACAGCCTGAAGGCCTCCTTTATCGATTGGGCCGCCGGCGACACGTCATTCTATTTTGCGACAAACGGCCGCGATCGGCGCTATTTCGACGTGTATGAAATGCCGCTCGCGAGCTGGACGCCGCGGCTCGTCTTCCAGGACACCACCGGCTACCAAGTCGTGCCCTCGTATGATCGGAAGTGGCTGGCGCTGCAACGTACCATCACGACCAACAACAGCCAGCTCTTCGTTCGCAACTCGCAGACGGGAGAGCAGCGCGAGATCAGCCCCCATCAGACGGATGTACAGCTCAACCCTCAAGGCTTCAGCCGCGACAACCGCTATCTCTACTTCACGACCGATGAGGGGAGCGAGTTCGCCTGGTTGGCGCGCTTCGATGTTACGACCGGAAAGATCGACACGGTTGAAAGACCGGAGTGGGACGTGTGGTTCGCCTACGAGTCGAAACACGGCAAATACAGGGTGATCGGCGTCAATGTCGACGCGCATACCGAGATCCGGCTGTACGAGACAGCGACGAACCGGCGCGTGCAGCTGCCGAAGGTCCCGACCGGAGAGATCACCGGGGTCGAGATTTCGCCCGACGAGCGCTCGATGGCGCTGTACATCAACGGCAGTCGCGCGCCGAGCAATCTGTTCGTCATGGACCTCGCCAGCCGTTCGATGCGGCAGCTGACCCAAAACCTGAGCCCCGACATCGAGGCCGCGAATCTCGTGGACCCCCAGGTCATCCGCTTCACGTCATACGACAGCCTCAAGGTCCCGTCGCTGCTGTATCGGCCCCAAACGGCCAGCGCCGGCGCGAAAGCTCCTGCGTTGCTCTGGATTCACGGCGGCCCGGGCGGCCAATCGCGCGTGGGCTACAGCGCATTCGTGCAGTATGTCGTGAATCACGGCTACGTCGTCCTCGCGGTGAACAACCGCGGCAGCACAGGTTACGGCAAATCGTTCTACAAGAAAGACGACCGGCGCCATGGCGAGGCCGACCTCGACGATATCGTCTGGTCAAAGCGCTACCTGGCGAGTCTTGGCTACGTGGACACGAGTCGAGTCGCAATCGGGGGCGGCAGCTACGGCGGCTACCTCACACTCGCAGGCGTGACCTACCGTCCCGAGACGTTCGCGGCGGGCGTGGACTTCTTTGGAATCTCCAACTGGGTGCGCACGCTGCGCAGCATTCCCCCGTATTGGGAATCGTTCCGCAAAGCACTGTACGACGAGCTGGGCGATCCGAACAGCGCCGACTCCGTGCGGCTCTACCGGATTTCTCCACTCTTCCACGCCGATCAGATCCGCAAGCCGGTCCTCGTGCTCCAAGGTGCCAACGACCCCAGAGTGCTGAAGGTGGAGTCCGATCAGATCGTGGAGGCCGTCAAGCAGCGTGGCGGCATCGCCGAGTACGTGATCTTCCCCGATGAGGGGCATGGATTCATCAAGAAGGAGAACAACATCAGGGCCTATCGCACTGCGCTCGAGTTTCTCGACCGTTATGTGAAGAGTGGAACGGCCACTCGGGCCACGGGGACGATGCAGAATCAGTAGCGTGGCGGATCTCAGGGAACGGCTCCAAGCGAGCCTCGGCTCCGGCTATCAAGTCCAAAAAGAGCTGGGCGGCGGCGGCATGAGCCGGGTTTTCGTCGCCGAGGAAGTGCGGTTCAGCCGGTCGGTGGTGGTGAAAGTCCTGCCCCCCGAATTCGGCGCCGGCGTGAACGTCGAACGGTTCGAGCGCGAGATCGCCCTCGCCGCCCGGCTCCAGCACCCGCACATCGTCTCGCTCCTCACCGCGGGCTCGGAGGGCGACCTCCTCTACTATATCATGCCGCACATCGAGGGCCGCTCGCTCGGCGCGCGGCTCCGGGATGGCGTAGGGGCGCAGCATGCTGCGCCCCTCCCCCTGCCGGAAACCTTGCGGATCCTGCGCGACGTGTGCGACGCGCTTGCCTACGCGCACGCGCAGCAGATCGTGCACCGCGACATCAAGCCCGACAACGTGCTGCTCAGCGGCAACCACGCCCTCGT
>DATFVZ010000037.1:0-2322 GCA_035259785.1 Gemmatimonadales bacterium | reverse complement strand
AATCGACACCGTCACGTGACTCGGGCCGCTCGAACTGATGGCCCCAACAGGATGCAGCAGAGGTCAGGATGCAGCAGAGGTCGACCTAACAACGAAACCGCTAGGATATTGTCCACGCCCGACGAGAACGGTCGGCTGCAGAAGTAGCTTTGCCGGCGCTGACGATCTCGGTTTAGAGCCCCGCTGACTGGCCAGGGAACCTGTCACCGCCGGGGGGCTGTGTGCCCGGCAGCAACCTGTCAGAAATCCGGGGGTGTGTGTACCCCCACCTATCACCTCCAAATCTAGCTACTTTCCGGTGCGAATTGGACCGAGCGCGGCCCGTGCTTCTGCGAGCCGGCCGGTCGTCGCCGGGTCGAAATGCATAGTTTTCGTTGACGAACGTGCGCATCTTGCGTGATGGTGAGGGAGCCGCGCGACGTCGCGGGTCGCGCGACTGCGCAGCTCACGCGGTGCACTCTCTGAGGCCGAGCGGCTTCACCGGAGGCGCCATGGTGCGGCGAGCGTACCGGCAACGCACCCTTGTGGAAGTGCTGCTGCCCGACGCCGATAAGCTCTGGGATCCCACGCTCCGACGCATCGACGCCCTTCTGGACGACGGCGCGCTCGTTGATCGCGTCGCGCAGGCCTTGGCCCAGCGCCATCCCGAGAGGCAGTGCCGCGGGCGATTGGGGACACCCGCCGACGTCGTGCTCCGCATGTTGGTCCTCAAGCATCTGCACGACTGGAGCTTCGATGAGTGCGAGCGGGAGGTGCGCGGGAGCTTGGTCTACCGCGCCTTCTGCCGGATCGACGGCGAGCGCGTCCCGGACGCCAAGACGTTGATCCGGCTGGCCCAGCTGCTGGACGAGCCGGTCCTTAAGGATCTGCTGGCGCAGTTGGTGACGCGGGGCCGCGAGCGCCGGGTCGTGCAGGGGCGGCGCCTGCGGGTCGATACGACCGTCGTCGAAACCAACATTCACTACCCGACGGACGCCACACTGCTGGCGGATGGAGTGCGCGTGCTCACGCGCACGCTGCGGCGGCTGGGCGAGCGAGTCCGAAAGCGCACGCGCGCGGTCGGCCGCCGGGTCTTCGAGATCGCGCAGCGCAGTCGCACGGCCGGCCCCCGGGTGAGCCCGAAGGTGCGCGCGCAGAGCAAGGCGCGCATGAAGCTTCTCTACCAACAGCTGATGGGGATCACCCGGGCCGTCTTGCGCCAAGCCGACGGTGTGCGAGCAAGGGCCCGAGACCGCCGGTCCGCGGCGCAACTTCCGGCGACCATCGATCTGCTCAAACGCGTGGTGGCGCAGACCCGGGCCCGGGTGCTCCGCGGCAATCCGCGCTTTCCGGGGAAGGTGGTCAGTCTCTTCGAGCCGCACACCGAGATCATCCGCACGGGCAAGCTGGCCAAGCCGACCGAATTCGGCCGGGTGGTGAAGATCCAAGCGGCCGAGGCGCAGTTCCTCACCGATTACGAAGTGTGTGAGCGGGGGCAGGCGGAGCGCACCCTCTGGGCGCCCGCCCTGGATCGGCACATCGCGCTCTTCAATCACGCCCCGCACCGGGTGGTCGCCGACGGCGGCTTCGCGTCCCGGAGCAATGAGCGGGCGGCACTGGAGCGCGGGGTCCGGCACGTCGTGCTGCCGCGCCAGCCGCGCGAGCAACGCTCGCGACTTGCTCGAGCGGCCCTCCGCTGGCGCACCGGCAGCGAAGGACGTATCAGCGCACTCCAACGCCGTCACGGACTCCGACGATGCCGATATCGAGGCGCTGGTGGCATGCAGCGATGGGTTGGGCTGGGGGTGCTCGCCAATGACCTGCTCGTGCTCGCCCGGGCGGGGCCATGACCGACCTAGAACAGCACGGACGCGGCGAAGACCAAGTGAGATGGATGAAGTGAACGCGAGAAACGCGGCATTGAGAGGTCTGGCGCCAGCCAGAACCTCAACCCCGCTCCCTCGCTCGATGTTATCGTTCATTTCTGCACCGGAAAGTAATTAACCGCCCCTTAAGACACCACGCAACCGCGCGCCGCTGCTGGGGAGTGTTTTATTCTGTTTACGTGGCTTGTAGCGCACAGTAGCGCACAGGATCCACACCCCAACTCAGGGCCTCGCGACACCACCGCGAGAAAGCGGTTTGCGGTGTTGCGGCGCAGCCGGCGGTTCCGGACGGTAGTTGATCGCGTCGCAGCCCGACGTCCTGGTTAGTGATAGTAATGCGCCCGTGTTGCTACAAACAGACCGATGCTCAAGTAGCAGGCAGAGCCGCGATCCCGACAAGAGTGCCGCCGCGCGTGCGCCGGCCGGGCCCGGCCAGGAGGTCCGATGCCACAGATCT
>DATFVZ010000036.1:0-2767 GCA_035259785.1 Gemmatimonadales bacterium | reverse complement strand
CGAGGGGCGCTATCGTGACGCGCGCGACGCTGCGACGAGGCGGCTCGGTGAGCTGGCGGCGCACGCGGCGCAGGCACGCTATGACGCGCTCATCGCAAAGATGGAGCTCTGCCGCGAGCGCGAAGCGGCACGGGATGCGGGTCGCGTCATGACGGACGAAGAAACGGCGGAACTGGAAGCCCGCTGGAACGCCGTCGACGACCTGCCCGACACCTGGAACGCCCGGGTAGAAGCGCGTTTCCGGGCGGACACGAACGAGGCGCCGCGCACCGGCCTGCCCGACCTCCTGCTCGATCTCGAGGCCACCCTGGGGATCGAAAGCCCGGCCGAATTCTCGGCCGCGCGCCAGCGCCTGAAGCTGCTCGCCTTGAAGGCAGCCATGGAGAGCCGGCAGGCCGCCGCCGCGACGTCGGCCGCCGAAATCGAGCGCCGGCTCCTCGACGCCGCCGCTACGCCGCGTCCGGACGAGGTGTCGCGCAAGCGGCTGGCGAAGATCGTTGCGGCGGTGCGGGGACGAGCTTCACGGTGACGAGCTGAGCGGTAGCGCGCCGAATGTTTCCCGCGCACTACTCCGGCCCGACGAACCCGACGTAGGCCCCGCACGCATCCGCCGGCGAAACCTACGAGATCAGTGACTAGAGGCGGCGCTGTGACCAAAACGGGACCGGCGCCTTGGCAAACAAGAACGGCGTCCTCTGGATTCGCCGATGCTCACCCCGCCTTGATGCCGGCAAACTTAATCACCTTGGTCCATTTCTCGGTCTCGGCCGCGATCAGCTCACCGAAGTTAGTCGGCGCACCTGCAAGCACGGTGCCACCCAGGTCAACAAGCCGCGCCTTGATCTTGGGATCGGCCAGGCCCGCGTTGATCTCCTGGTTGAGTCTATCGACGATCTGTGCGGGAGTGTTCCTTGGTGCTCCTAGGCCAAAGAACGCGCTCGCCTCGTAACCCGGCACGAATTCGTCCACCGTTGGAAGCTCCGGAAGCACGTCCCAGCGTTTCTTGCTAGTCACCGCCAGCGCGCGCAGCTTGCCGGCTCGCACGTACTCGACCGATGCGGCGGGCCCGATGAACAAGACCTGCACCCGTCCGGCAATCAACTCGGTCACCGCGGACGCGCCACCGCGATAAGGGATGTGTACCAGGTCGACGCCGGCCATCATCTTGAACAACTCGCCGGAGATATGGGAAATGGTCCCATTTCCCGCGGACGCCATGGTGAGCTTTCCGGCGTGGGCGCGCGCGTAGGCGATCAATTCGGAAATCGTCTTCACTGGAATTGACGGATTGACAACCACAAGATTCATCTGGCTCATGATGCTCGCGACCGGCGCAATGTCCCGAATGAAATTAAAGCTGGCCTTGTCGTAGAGCGTCGCATTGATTGCGTGCGACGTGAAAACCAGAATCAGGGTGTAGCCATCCGCAGGCGCGCGCACGACCGCCTCGGTCGCAATGTTGCCGCCCGCGCCTGGCCGGTTCTCCACCACAAAGGGTTGACCGAGTCGCTCCGACAGCCACTGTCCCATCAAGCGCGCGAGAACGTCGCTCGCGCCGCCTGGCGTAATGCCGACGATGATGCGCACGGGCCGCGACGGGTAGGCCTGCGCCCGGGCGGGGCGCAGGGCGGCGGAGAGCGCTACGGTCCCCGCTGCCAAGTGCAGAAATCGACGGCGAAAGCGATTCGTGACGTCCTCCCCCGAGTCGCAAAGCTTCCGAACCGCAGAGTCCCTGAGAGGGGCATGAATGCGATGCAGCCCACGCGCGTCAACCCTTGGCCTCTTCACGATAGAGGTCGAGCGCCTTCATCGCCGGCGCGTCCGTGAAGCTGAACAGGAAGGCCGGACGGTTGCCTGTGTTGACGTGCTCGTGAAAGACCCAGGTCGGCACGGTGAACACGTCCTTGTCTTCCCAGGCGAGCTCCCGGCCATCCACCATCGAGTAGCCTGATCCCTCAATGACGTGGTAGTTCGTGCAGCAGACGTGGCGGTGAGCGCGGGTGTGCTCGCCGGGGCGCAACAGTTGAATGTGGCACGCGATGGTCGGCATCGCGGGGCCGCCAGTCAGCGGGTTCGTATATTCGAGAATCGTCCCGTCGAACGGGCTCCCGGCGTGCTCAGCGGCGAGGCGATCCAACGCGGCCCGAGCCTCGACCATCGGATAACGCCATAGGGGTGAGTACCGGGCGGCCGGCGCCCCTTCCCACGCCGGTCGCAGACCTGCGGTGCCGTATTTCGCGATGGACGGGTCGACCCGACTGATGGCTTGCGTCTCCTGGTCGTACTGCTCGTAAAACCCCGCCTCCAGCATCCGTACCAGCGGCGCATCGAGGCCATCGAGCCAGATCATCGGTGCGTCGGTGTCGTTGGCGTGGTCGTGCCACGTCCAGTTCGGCGTCAACACCAGGTCCCCCGGATGCATGGGGATGCGCTCGCCGTTTACGACCGTGTAACCCCCCCCGCCCTCGATGATGAGGCGCAACGCCGACGGCGAATGCCGATGGGCCCGGGCGATCTCGCCGGGCATCACGATCTGGATATTGGCGACGAGGGTATTGCTGGCCGACGAGCGGTCCAGCCCGGGATTGGTCAGCCGGAGCACTCGCCGCTCGGCCTGTTCGGTGCCGACCAGCTCGGCCGCCCTTAGGGCTTGTGGACGCAGGTCGCGCCAGCGCCACACGTACGGCACGGCCTTGCTCTTAGGCTCGAGAGTGGTCCCGTCCGAGATCCAGGCGGGCGTCACGTGTTGCGATCGGAGCTGCGTGAA
>DATFVZ010000035.1:0-22070 GCA_035259785.1 Gemmatimonadales bacterium | reverse complement strand
TACCACGTCGATATCTCACCGGTGGGCTGGATGCTCGTCGTACGCAATCGCGATGTGCCTGGGGTGATCGGGAAAGTCGGGTCGGCGCTCGGCAGCGCGGGAATCAACATCGCGAGCTACCATCAGGCGCGGCGCTCGGCCCAGCCTGGCGCCGCCAGCGGGGACGCGCTCGCGGCGATTAACGTCGATCAGGCGCTGACGAACGGGGTGCTCGACAAGTTGCAGGCGCTGCCGGACGTGGTGGATGTGCGGCTGGCCAACTTCGGAGACTAACGGCTCCGCCTAGATCAGCTTTCGCTGAATCGCCGACGCGACAGCCTCCGCGCGCGACTCAACGCCCAGCTTCATGTAAATGCTCTCCAGATGCGCCTTCACCGTCCGCTCGGCGATCCCCAGCTTCTCCGCAATCGCGCCGTTGCGTCCCACGCGTGCCAGCTCGCGCAGGATCTCGATTTCACGCGCTGTGAGGCTTACAACTTGGTTCACAGGCACTGCGGCGTCGCGTGCTGTCACCGGGCGCCGCACGAGCGCCGCGATCGCGTGCGCAATCAGGCCCGTCGCTGCAAGCATCAATCCGGCCGTTGTCGCACGATAAAGATCCGACGTGATCAGCGCGGCGAGCACGAATAGCGCAATGGCGCCGAGGGTGATACGAATCGTCCCCCACCTTGAACCGGCCAAGATCACAAGCTGCGACACGGCGGCCATGAACAGCGCGACCGTTACCGGGCCCGGAGGATTCGCCACCGCGATGCCGAAGAGCAGGGCCGCCTGTGCTGAAACGTAGCCCGGGAGGCCGAACCTCTTTCGCATCGGGTCGCCGAACAGATACGCCAGCGCGTGGACTGATAGGAGTGCCAGCCACGTGAGCACGATCAACAGGCCGGGACGGCGATCCGGAACCGGCATCGAGAGCGCCGACAGTGTGTTCAGCGTGGCAATTGCCGCGACGCCGCCGGCCAGCGCGCGATCCAGGTTGGTTTGACTCATCTCTGACAAAGATGCTGTAATCCAGCGCGTCGGCCTAGGTCGTTCGACCGATGTGCAGGCGGGATCGCGGCTCAATGATGGCGTCCATGACCCGAGCGCAACTCATCAAGGCTGCCCGCGTGATCGGCACCTGGCTTCCCGCAATTCTCCTCGTTCTGATCTTCGTGCCCCAGGGATTCGCGAAATTCAATGACTCGAGCGGCTGGGCGCGCGCCTTTCGCTTCTGGGGCTATCCGGACTGGTTTCGGATCACCATCGGTGCGTTGGAGCTGCTGGCCGCCCTCTTACTGATCGCCGGCCGCACCGCAGTGCTCGGGGCGATGACGATCATGGTGATCATGCTGGGCGCGATGGCTACCCATGTGATCTTCGAAGGCGGCCGGCATATCACGAGCGAGATCGTCCCACTGACGCTGGCGACGATCGTGTTCATTATTCGACGCAAACAGCTGCGATTGCTTTTCACCGCCGCCACGTCGCGAGAATCTCGCTGATCCCCTCCGCCGGCTCCGGCTCCGGTGCCTGCCAATCCACCGGCGATCCCGCATCGAGCAGCAACTTGCCGACCGTGGCGAAGTCTCTCTCCTTCTTGTCGCCCATGCGGAATCCTTCCGCCGCCCAGACCAGCGGCTGACCGTTGAATTCCCGATCGCGCGTGTGTACCGAGGCCCCGTGGGCCAGGAGCACTCGCACCGCGTCGGGCCATCCCTCCATCGCCGCCGAGTGCAGGGCCGTCTTGCCGATGCTGGCATCCGGGCGATTCGGATCAAAGCCTGCTGCCAGCATCGCCTCGAGCGCGCGCACGTCGCCACGCTCGGCGGCCTGATGGAACGCGATGTAGTGGTCGTCGGTGATCTCGCTCTTCAATCCGGGGTTCTTGGCCAGGAGCGTATCAACGCCTGCGCGATCACCGCGACTGCATGCGGCGACGAGTCGATCGACGTCCAACAATTCGGGCGACGCGCCGTGCGCGACCAGCCAGTCCGCCACAGCGCGGTTCCCGTTCAGCTCGGCGACGGCATAGGGCGTGCGCCCATCGGCTCGGGCGGCCCCGATGTCGGCGCCGCGGGCAACCATTGCTTCGATGAGCGGGACATCCCACGCGCGCGCCGCGACGTGCAGCGGCGTCTCGCCGTTCTCGGCGAACACGGCGTTTGGATCGGCGCCGTGCGCGAGCAGCCAGAGTGCGCCGTCCGTCGTGCGGCTCCAATGGAGGATCGCGTAGAGCGCGGTCGATCCATCGGTCGCCCAGCGCTGATCGACGTGCGCGCCGTGGGCGAGCAGCGCCTCGAGTACCGGGATATCACCCGCGCTGGCGGCGAGCGGCAGCGTGACGCCGTCGTTTGGATCCGCGCCGGCCGCGAGCAGCACGTTGACCAGCGGCAACGATTGCGCGTGGCGCGAGGCGCCCCACAACACCGGTCGGCGCACGTTGTGATGCAGCCAGGGGAAGCGCGTATTCGGGTCGACGCCGAGACTCATGAGCCGGCTCGCGATGTCGGCGAGGCCCTGGGCAGACCCCACCGACGTGTAGCAGATGTAGTGAATCGGGAGCCAGCTGCGTGGGCCACCCGTCGCGGTCGCGAGGGACGGATCCTTTATGAGCCGAGCGTCTACGCCGGCGAAGTCGCCGAGTACGAGTCCCGCATGAAAACTCGCCGTCCGAATCTTCGGATGCAGTTCAAGAATGCGCTGGGCGCGATCGGGCCGACCGTCGGTCGCTGCCTCGATGAACGCCTTGACACCCTCATCGAATGCGAGCGCGCGCGCTTCTACTTCCTCGCGCAGCTTGTTCCAGGACGCGAACCCGTATTCGCGCGCGAGCCGCGTTTGTGCTTCATGCAGAGGCACGTTTGCCGACTGCTGAAGCTCTTTCGCCTGCCGTTTGAGTTGCTCGAGATCCGGACGGGAAGGGAGCTGCCTGGCCATAAAGCCTCCATGCTGAGCGCCAGCGGTCCGCAAGCTGGCCAGCACGGAGACTGCCGTGCAGGGGAAATTCGAACTAGGGTGGACTCAGTCCTTCGCGCGGACCCGCGTGCGCCCCGAGCGCACAGGAAGGATGCGCCGGGGCGCCGCGTCGGTCAAGGCGCGCTGCGGTTGAACCTCAGATTACGGACTCGTCCCGTCGTGAAACGGAAGCCGTCGATCTTTCCGCCCGAGTCGCGCGTAAACACCGGCACCCCCGGCACCATTTCGAACCCATCACGATAGATGGGCTTCATCGGCCACGGGCCTCCCGGCGTCCCCGAAAGCCGCGTCATCGCAAGCGAGCCGGTTGAGTCGAGCGCCACGCGCACCGTCGTCTCGGCTTCGGGACTCTCGTACTGACCGGCGTAGGCCGCGAGCGCCGCGCGGCCCGTATCGGCGTCCGCCACCCAATCGACCGCCACGGTGTCCGCTGTCCGCGACGCGGTGCGCGCATTGTAGTGTCCATCCGGGCGGCGAGCGAAGACGATCTTCATGCCGCCGCGCGCCGCCTGGAACGTCGTGCCCGCCCTGTCGATCGGCACGAGCTCGATTCCATTCTCGTTCTCGAGCTTGCCGTCGCGCACGCGCAGGCGCTGCGCGCGCATGTCGCGCAGGTTGCGATACAAACCTGCTTTGTCCGCGAGCGCCGCGGCCGGGACGGACACGCGCACGGGCGAATTGGCGGTGTCGCGCGCCCCAAACGGCACCAGCGCGCCGGCAACAGAATCGGACATTCCCTCGGGATCGGCGTCGCCGCGGTTACACAACACCGCGACTGAGACACCCGCGTCCGTATAGCGCACCAGGTTCGCGCGATAACCGGACGTCGCGCCGCTGTGTCCCACCCAGTGCTGGCCGCGCCAGGTGCCGACGAACAGTCCGGCGGCGTAGTCAATCGCCTGCCCGTTCTTGAGCACGCCACGCCGCTCTTGCTCGGCGCGGAAGCCGGCGCCGCCCAGTCGCGTGGAGTCGAAAGCGGCATTCCACTTGAGCAGATCGCCCACGGTCGTCAACAGGCAGCAGTTGCCGTAGATGTTCTCGACCGCGCGCTCGCCATGCCACTCGCTGTCCTTGTCGTACGACAGCGCGCGATTGCGCACGACACGCATCGCGTCGTCGCGCCAGCTCGTCGAGGTCATCCCCAGCGGATCGAAGATCCGGCGCTTGGTGAACGCCGGCAGCGACTCGCCCGACGCTCGCTCGGCCACGATCGCCAGCAGGTTGTAGTTGGAGTTGCTGTACTCGTACTCGGTGCCCGGCGGGAAGTTGAGCTCGCGCATGCGGCCGATGATTTGCAACACGACTCGGTGGTCGAGTGCGCGCGAGTTCCGCGGCCACCCGCCGATGCCGGCGATCGAGCCCCAATCGCGCAGCCCCGACATGTGATGGACCATGTGCCGCAGCGTGATCGGCTGCATGATTTCCGGCAGCTCGGGCACCCAGCGCCGCACCGGATCGTCGAGGGAGAGCTTGCCGTCGCGCGCGAGCAGCAACACGGCGGCTGCCGTGAACTGCTTTGACACCGATCCCGCTTCGAGGATGGACGAGGGCGTCAGCGCCACGCTCCGCTCGAGATCGGCCATTCCGAAGGCGCGCTCCAGGAGAACGCGGCCGCGCTGGGCGGCACCGACCACACAACCCGGCGTCTCGGTCGAGGTGTACTGGCGGAACACCGAGTCCACGCGGCCTTCCAAGGACGTTTGTGCTGCGAGCGGTGCCGTCACACTCACGAGCACAAGCAATGAAGAGGAAAGGCGAGCCATGGAGCAAACGTGACGGGCGGGCAGGAACGTCGCAAGTTGTCGATTTCACAGTCGCCCGTACGACGCATCAGTAGAAGCTGCCAACAGTACCCACAGAAAACCGAGGAGAGGGTATGGGAACGGTAGTATCAACCGACGGAACTCGGATCGCGTTCGAGGCGACGGGCAGCGGTCCGGCTTTGGTGGTCGTCGCAGGCGCGTTGGGCTACAAGGACTTTCCCTATCTGCGGAAGCTCGCTGCGGAATTCGGCAAAGAGTTCCGCGTGTACTCCTACGATCGCCGCGGTCGAGGCGACAGCACGGACACGCAGCCTTTCAACGTCCAGAAGGAAATCGAAGACCTGGCAGCGGTTTGCCGCGAGGCAGGCAATCCGATCGTCGTTGGGATCTCATCGGGCGCCGCGCTGGCTCTCGAAGCGGCAGCCGCCGGAGTACCCATGAGCCGCCTCGTGGCTTTCGAGCCGCCGTACATGGTCGGAGACCACCGCCGCCCCGACCATGCGCGCTTCGAAGCCGAGCTCACGGCTTTGATCTCACGGGGCGACCGCGACGGTGCGCTCAAGCTGTTCATGCGTACCGTCGGCGTCCCCGGCTTCCTCCTGGCCATCATGCGCATCATGCCGTTCTGGAAAGCCCTGCGGCGCGTCGCGCATACGCTACCGTATGACGCGGCGGCGATGAACGGTTTCCAGATTCCCGAGGCGCGGCTTGCGCGGATTCGCGTTCCGACGTTGTTGGCAGGAGGCGGCAAAAGCCCAGGGAGTCTCAAGGCCGGGGCCCGTGCCGCTGCCGCCGCCGTGCCCGGGGCTCAGTTCATCGAGATTCCCAAGCAGTCGCACATGATCAAAGCCGCAGCGCTCGCGCGCGCCGTGCGGGAACATAATTTCACGGCGACCGGGTGAGAGCGGACACATCCAGTTTGAAAAGCCCGCTCAGCATGTCGGAGGCATACAGCGCGGTGCCGACGCGCTCGACTCCCCACACGAAGACCGGGTCCCCGGTGTCGAGGCCGCGGGCCGCCTCGCGGCCCATCAGTCCCAAGTCGCAGCGGCCGTCGGGCGCGCGCTCGGAGGCGCTGCAGGTGCCGAGTTCTCCCCGGATGTCGAGCACCCGCACACCGGCGTTGTAGTACGCTGCGTACAGGAACCCGTTCTGCTCGTCGACGGTGAAATTGTGCGGGCCCGCGCCGTTCACATGGAAGAACGCGACCTCGCGCGGCTTCGCGAGATTGCTCACGTCCACCACGTGGATGTCGCCCGACGAAAAATCACCCACGCTCCCAAACCCTTCCTCGCCGACGAACGCATATCGCTTCGAGCTCGTGACTGAATCGTGAAACCAGAGCACGTTGTGCACGGCGCCGCCCTTGGTGACTATTCCGCCGAGGCGCACAGGGTTCGCCGGGGAACCGCCATGCGCACCCCCGCCTATGTCCCACACCGTGAGGCCACTGTCCCACTGACATGCGAACAGCAAGCCGTCGCGAACGAACATGTCGTGGACCCACGATGTCCCAAGGGAGTCGCCGAACACTTCGATTGGGTGTGCGGGATCGCTGAGGTCTGCAATCACGAGGTGGGGCACGGCCGCCAGGAATGCATACAGGCGCCCGGCGACGCGGCCCAGTGTCGCAGTGTGCGATTCGGTGGGCATCTTCGGAGAGAAGAACCTGGCGAGCTGTGTCGGCCGAGCTGGATCGGACAGGTCGAAGATGACGATCGAGCCCACCGAGCCTTCGGTCGGCACGACAAGAAGCCGGCCGTCATCGGAGATCTGGGCGTCGCCTAGGGTGAACGCGTCCGTCACGATGATCGAATCACGGAGGATTGGAGTGCGTCCGGCGACATCCCAGACTTTCACGGCATTGCCGGCATGCGCCGGCGATCCCACAGTGTCGCCGACGCGGTAACCCCACGTCGTCGAGTACGCCCAAGTTCCGGCCGCGGCGACTTCGGCCGTGTATCGCTCGCGCGCGACCCCCTGGCCGAGCACGGGCAGTGCGAGCGGCCACTCCGCCGGCGGTGTCGGGGACGCGGTCTCACTGCCGCATCCCAGGCAGAGACTCAGCAGCCCCACGCGCGCGACGACGAGTTTCGAATGCATTTCGTAAAGGAAGCCTGCCCCGCGCGACGCGCTACGCGCGTCGAGTCAGCGCCATGTCAACGTACTTCACGCGGTAGCGCAGCTGCACCACGCCATCCTCGAATCGCTCGGTGGACTGCAACTCCAACGGCACAAGCCGTTGTCGTCGTGCGATCAGCGGGATGCCTTCCCCAATGAACACGGGGATCAAGCTGATCACGAACTCGTCGATCGCTCGCGCGTCGAGAAAGGACGCGATGATCTCGCCACCGCCCATCAGCCAGATGTCCTTCCCGGGTCGCGTGCGCAGCTGGTCCACATACGGAGCGATGGCCCCGCTCACGAACTCGACGCCTGTGGGGGCATCGGCCGGTCGCGGGTGACGGGAGAACACGATGGTTGGGTTCTTCGCGTCGAACTTCGCCCCCAGGTGCAGGCTCGCTTCGTACGTCTTGCGCCCCAGAATCTTGGTGTCGACCGATTTCATGAACGCGTTCATGCCGTAGAACCCAGCGGGGGCGGGGCGTGACGTGAGCCACTCCAAATCACCGTCGGGACGCGCGATGAATCCGTCCGCGCTAGCTCCGATGTGCACGATGACGCGGCGGGGCTTTGGCACGGTCAAAGACTAATGCTCTGCGTCGCCGCCGCGTCAGGGGGGTGCTGTCGGCGCAAGCGAACCCCGACGCGACCAGCAGCACCCCTCGAGTCATGACGGCTGGCATACTAGAACCCGAACCCTACGCCGAGACTGCCATAGAGCGGCGGCGTTAACGCATTGAAGTCTTCGGTCCGTTGCTGGCCAATGTGCGCCGTGAGCTCCGTACGACCGATCGCCATACCGCCCGTCAGCCCGTAATGAAAGGTCCCGCCGGCATTCAGATACCAGCCATTCTTCGCGTCGGGATAGTAGTGCTGGCGATACCAATCGCTGTGCGTCAGATACGTGATGATCGCCTTGTCGAAGCCGAATTCACCCGCCACAAACCAGCGCGGCTTGTACACGCCGACGGCGCCTGTGAAGTCGGAGCCGAAGTTGAGCGCGCGGTAGATGACGTTCTCGGTGCCGCGGGTGATGAATGCCGCGCTGCCGACGAGACGCACCGACCGCCAGCCGAGTAGCGTTCCGCGCGCCTGTAGCCGTGCCCGGAAATCCTGGACGTCAAAGTCGGCCGCGACGACACCGGCTTCCGCTCCGAGCTGCCAGGGCCGTCCGAAGATCTTGATGTTCCTTCCATATCCAACAGACGTCACCAGTGCCGGATCGAGTCCTAAGGTGGTGTACACCTGATTGTGACTCGTGCCGTACCGCTCGACGTTCCACTGGGCCGCCACGTCCTGCGCCACGAGGGCGAGGACCACGAGGGTGACCACGCCGCGGAGTATCCCGTTCATCGCGCTGCTCCTTTCAATCCATCGAGGTAGGTTCGAATCTGCGCCAGCACTTCTGGAGTCTTGACCCACGCGACGTCGTGCCCCGCGCCGTCGATCACTTGCAATGTCGCCGATGGGTAGAACAGGATCTGCTCCTGCTGCAACGACTCGCCCTGCACCTCGCTCCATGCACCGGCGAGGAACAGCACGGGCGTCGTGAACGCCGCGAGATTCGTCGTGAAATCGTAGTCCCAGCGGCCATTCTCATCTTGTCCATCTTCGGCGATGTACCGGCTCGCCGCGGCACCCATGCGCCAGACCGGTGACGGGTTCTCCTTGTTCTCGTGATACTTGGGCTGGGAATTCTTTGCGCCCAGCATGCGCTCGTAGTCCATGCGGATATGATCATCGGGCGAGAGGAACTGGCTGGCCCACGCAAAGTCATTGAGCCACTCCGAGGTCATATCGAGGTCGAAGATGTCGTTCTCGATGCGCACCGCCGTGGCAGCGTCGAGTGGACCGGGCTCGATCAGCACCGCGCCCGCGACACGCTGCGGGGACCGATTGATGAATTCGGTCGCGAACATTCCGCCCCAGGACTCGCCGATCAGGAGCACCGGCCGCCCCGGCGAGTAGCGGTTCACGAGCGAGTCGAAGTCGCTCCTGTATACATCGAGCGTCAGCAGGCTCTTGTCGTGCCGCTTCGACAGACCAGTGCCCCGCTGGTCCCAGTAGACCAGGAAGTACTCGTCCGTCAGGCTGTACCCGTTATGCCGCTCGGCCAGGCGCAGCAGCGACCGGTAATCGGATCCAGGGCCGCCGTGCACGAACACGATCACCGGATTTGCGGGGTTGCCGAAGGTTTCGACGTGGAAACGGGACCCGTTCATGTCGATCGCGGGTAGGTTCGGGTCCTCCGCTACGGTCCGCGGCACGAGGTTGCCGGGAGCAGTCGGGTCCAGCGTCTCGCACGCGAGGAGCCCGGCCAGGCCGACGATTACCGCGGTAATGCCTTGAGATGCTCTCATAGTCTCCTCCCCAGCAGGGGTTTCAGTAGGTGTGGGAGACTACGGACGGGAATGCGGGAAGTCGTCCGATTTGAAGGCCCAAGACCGCCGATCCGATCGGATCGGACGCCTTAGATGGCTACGGAGCGGCGATAGTCGGAGGGAGTGCGGCCGGTGTGCTTCTTGAAGACGTCGTTGAAGGTCGATTTTGAAGCGAAACCAGCATCCAGGGCGAGTGCGAGGATCTTGAGGTGCTTGACCGTTTCGTCCCCGATCCGATTCTGCACGTATCGCACGCGATACCCATTCACAAAATCATAGAAGGTCTGCTCAAGCTGTGAGTTCAGCACCTCTGATAGCTTGTGCGGTGTTGTCGAAAGTCGTTCCGCCAGATCGGCGAGCGTGAGATCCTTGCTCTTCCACGGTTGGTCCTGCTCCATGGTGGAGAGCAGCGCGCCCTTCAACGCAGCAGCCTCGCGGTCGCTCAATCCCGAGCGCTCATAGCGTGGCTCCGGGAGGGCTGCGGCGTGCTCTGCTGTGTCGAACCTGAAGATTTCCGGTTGGCGGAGGGCCATGAACGCGATGCCGTAGACCACCACGGCGGTACCGAGAGTGATGAAATCCTCGCCGCGCTGCGATGTGGGTCCTTCGGGCCACTGAAGCACGTTCACTACCACCGCCACCACCCAGACTCCTGCAGCGGCCGTGGCGAGCCACCGGAGCCATTGAAGATTGACACGCTCGAGCGATGAGTAATTGTCCCTGATTCTGCCGCGGTGGCGGCGCAGGAAGAGCAGGGTGATGACCGTGTAGGTGATGCCCGAAAGCAGCTTGAGCGGCGTAAAAACCATGACGGTCCACCCGACCTCGCCCGTTTGCACGGCGTGCTCGTACCATGCGAGCTTCGCCGGCCCGCTCAGCAGATACACCGGCAGAGCGCCCACCACGGCGAGGGCAGCCGGCACGAAATGCAGCCAGTCTCGACCTGTGAAACGACGCGAGTGATCGCTCGCCGTCAGGGCATAGAGATAGACGAGCGGCCCGAACAGCAGAGGCGTTGGGTGGGCCAAGCCGAAGAAATGCGGGAAGACTGGCTCGAGGTGCGCGCCGTGATAGACAGACGTCGCGAGATACACCGTGAACGCGAGCATGGCCACCGCGAGGATGCGATTGGCGGTCCGATTGCGCCGGCGGAACGCCAGGACCCCCGTCAAAATGAGGCCCTGGATGGCAGCTAACAGCACCAGCAGATGAAACCAACCGAGCGTGATCGTGGCCATCGAAGGCCAACGTGGCGCATGGAATCACGCAGGGCAAGTGGAAATCGTCCCGCGCGTTGTGACTTCTGGGGCGGAGCAGAGGCTACAGGAGCTACGGCGCGCCGATCTGCTTCAGCATCCGCGTGGCGTTCTCGTCGCCCGGATGCAGCTCCAGCACCTTCTGGTAGTACTTGATCGCGAGGTCGCGCTGACCGTCGGCCAGATACGCCTCGGCCAGACTGTCCCACGTGTTGTACTGATCGGGAAAGCTCTGCGTGTTCAAGAGAAAGATGGCGATCGCGTCTTTCGTCCTCTTCTCGCCCAGCACGCGATAGCCGTATGAGTTGATCACGTTCTCGACCGGCTTGGCGATCTGCCTCTGCTCCTCGGCGGGACGCTGGTGATATACGTCCATCGCGGCGGCGGCGCCTCGGGCTTCGAGCGCCTGCATGAAGGCGCTCAGCGCTTCCTGTACCGGTCCATACGAGCGGGCGAGCGAGTCCAGCATCGCGGCGATCTCGGTTTGCGGCAGCCAGCGGCCGGCGCGAAACACGCCGCTGATGCGCCGCGTGTTGCGGATGTCGGCGAGCGGATTCGCGGCCAGCAGCACCAGGTCCGCCACCTTGCCGGGCGCGATCGTGCCCACCGAATCCGCGATCCGTAGCACGCCGGCCGCCGTGACGGTCGCGGCGCGCAGCGCATCGATCGGTTTCATGCCCAGACCGACGAAGATCTCGAGCTCCGTGTGCAGCCCGAAGCCCGGTTGCGCGCCGAGGAATTCGGCGTCGGTGCCCGCCATCAGCGGCACGCCGGCCTTGTAGAACGCCAGCGTCGTCGCTCGCTCCAGATCGTACGCCTCGCCGAGCCAGCGGCTGACCGTCGGCTGGCGATTGCTCCAGGCATTGGCGTAGCGATTGAGCAGCGGTGACCAGCTGAGCCGCTGCTGCGGAGAGGCGTAGGCCAGCTCGGGCGCGCGCAGCAGCGCCTGGATGCTGTCGGTCGTCATCCAGTAGATGTTGCGGAAAAACACGAGATTGGGCGTCATGGCAAGGCCGGCCTTCTTGACGGCGCGAGCCAGCTCGGCGATCTCCGGTTGCAGCGCCTTGTCGACGTCCGGCACCGGCACCCGCCCCAGGGAATCGCGCATGGCATCGCTGCTGCGGCCGAACTGCAGATCGATGTAGGGGCCGATGAGCCGCGCGAACGGCCGGTGCGTATAAACGATCTCTTCCATGTGGTCGATCGAATTTTGCCCCTCGCTCAACACCACATCGAACGGCAGGTTGCGCGGCGCGTGTCCCACCACGCGCATGCCGCGGGCGTGCGCGGCAGTGATCAGCGCGTGATAGGTCTCGGGCGTGAAGTTGCCGCCCTGGCCGCCGTACATCTTGATGACGTCATAGCCGCGCGCGCTCTGCTCGGCGACCAGCCGCTCCGCTTCCTCTGGTGTGTTGACGCCCGCCTCGGCGGTCGTCGGGCCCGCCGTGATGATGCGAGGGCCAAGCAGCGAGCCGGCGTTCACGCGGGCGCGCATGTCGAGGTGAAACGGCCGGCCGGACATGTTCTGCGCGGTCGTTACGCCGCCGGCTACAAAGAGGAAGAGCGGATCCTGCTCCTTGATGTGGACGTGGGAGTCGATGAGGCCGGGGATCAGATATTGCCCGCGGCCCTCGATGATCGTTGCGCTGGGTGCCGCGGCCGAGCCCGCGCGTGCGATCTGAACGATCGTGCGGCCGCGAATGACGACGTCGGCGGTCCGTGGCGATTCGGATCCAGTCATCGCAATGACCTGGACGTTGCGGACGATGTAGGCGCGGCTGGTGTCCTGCTGGGCGACGGCGATCGAGGTGATGGTGCCCGCCAGCAGCGTCGCGCACATGATTCGACGCATAGCTTCTCCTCTGTTGAGGCAGAAACCTATGCCCCGCAAGGGAACCGGTCTTGTACGCTGTTTAGGTGGCGGTCGCGATCCTAAACTGCCGCGGCGAAATCCCGGCCCGCCTTTTGAAGTCGCGAGAGAAGTGCGCCTGATCGCTGTAGCCTGCGGAGAGGGCGATGTCGGAGAGAGACGCCTCGGTGGTGCGGAGGGCCACGCGCGCCCACTCGAAGCGCACGTGGCGCGCGAACTCGCCCATGCTCGTGCCGAACACGGCGCGGAACGCCTGGCAGAGATAGGCGGGGTGCAGGCCGCGCCCGTGCGCCAAGTCGCCTGGCGACGGCGGAGTGCGGAACTCCGCTTCGAGCTGCTCTCTCACCTTGTTCAGCCACGCCGTTCTTCCGCCGACTGGCCGTGCGGAGCGAGCGCGCTCGGTCGCGAGGGCGAGCTCGATCAGAAACCCCTCGAGGGCGAATCGATCGGTCGGGCAGGTGGCTGCGCCCAGTCCCGCGTGGATGCGGCGCGCGAGCGCGGGCACGATGCCGCCGGGATGCACGGCCGGGTCGCCGAAGCCGGCGTGCTTCGCGTCTCGACATCCAATCAGGAGACAGCGCGCGCCGTCGGGACCGTATTCGTTGGAGTGGTCGGCCGTTGCCGGTTTTGTCAGAACGGTTCCTGGGCCTGCGACCAACGAAGCATGGGAGAAGCGCTCTTCGAAGCGGCCCTCCATCACCAGCGTCCAACTCGGCCATCCATGCTCGTGACGGCTGACGCGTTGCCGCGGGGCGTATATCGCCTCGGTCACGGTGTAGGGGCCGACCGTGATCGCGCGGCGCGTGCGGCCATGGGAGACAGGCGTTGGCGGCATGGTCAATTGGATAGACGGACCTCCGGGTTGATTGGTTGCGGTGCCGAGCATGGAACGGCTCTCGTTGGCTCCTATGGCGCGTCGACCAGGTCCGCAACCAGCGGCGCCTCGTCGACGGCTAGTCTCAATAGCTGCTGTTCACTGTTTTTGTTAGTTCGACGCTCCCGTCCACACAGGTGCCTTCTCCTGGCCGTTGAGGAACGGCAGCACCGTGGGGACCAGCGAGGGCGACATGAAGAGCTCGTAGTGCGTGACGTTGGGAAGAATCGCAAGGCGGTTCTTGCCCATGTGCTCGCGCTGCCAGCCGGCGTCCTTCTGGCCTTCGCCGAGCAGCTGATAGAAGCGCACGATGTGCTCGGGACGAACCATGTCGTGGTCGCCGAAGACGAGCAGCACGGGCCCCTTCAGCTTTTTCACGTCCTCAGAGTAGTCGTACGGCTGGCGCATGAGCTCACCCATGCGGTCGAGCAGGCGCGGGAAGTCCTGCGGCCGCGGCGCGACGGCGACGTACGATTTGTACATCGGCGTTTCCTTCATCATATCAGCCATCGCCCCGCTCACGGCGGCCTGTTGCGGGAGCATTTCTGGGAAGAAGCCATCCTGTGCAAACGGCGCTGATGCGATCACGAGGCGCCGCACCAGGTTCGGGTGCTGCACCGCCAACCGCAGCGCGGCGCCGCCGCCGAACGAGTATCCCATCACGTCCACGCTGTCGTAGCCGAGCTTCGTGAGAATGGCGGCGAGATCGTCGCCGATGGCGACGAGGCTGATCGGCCGCTCGCCGAGCGTCGTGCGGCCGTGGCCCTGAAGATCGACCGCGATGACCTGCCGTTCCTTCACGAGCTGCGGCAGAATCGGCCGGAACATGTCAACCGAGCCCAGCCCGCCGTGCAGCAGCAGCAGCGGCTGTCCCCGGCCTTGGATCTCGTAGTAGTAATTGAGCCCGTTGACGTCGATGTGTCCTGTTCGCGGCGTACCGGTCTGCGCGGGGGCGACGGCAACGATTGCGATCATCGCGACGCTCACGGCGAGCGTCGTTAAACGGCTGCCCATGGTTCCTCCGTGGTTGCTGTGGGTACCTTCCGTTCTCCCATAAGCGTCGAACAAAGAACCCATAAATCGACCACGAAGTTCTACCGGGCTAAGTGATTATCGATCCACGCATTAATCGGTGATCTGGAGGCGCCGTGCCCTGCTACAGCGTGACGATCGAATCCGTGATGAAGTCGCCGAGCGTATGCGGAATCCAGGAAGCCCAGAGCGAACGCGCCGCGGCCCAGGGATACACCAGCACGATCGCCAAGACGCCAATGGCGATGCGCAAGGACATCTCGTACTGCTCGTGTCCTAGCGCGAATACGAAACAGGAGCCGATGGTCCCAACGATGAGCCCGGCGCGATCGAGCGGGCCGCTGAGTAGAAAGCGTGTGCCCGCGGCCACTCCAAAAAAGGAGCAGAAGAACAAGCCGCGATACACGATTTCTTCATAGAGATTGCTCACAAGGTCGCCGGCCATCTTCGGCACGTAGGGATGGAAGCCGAATGCGCCACCCGCGGCGACGGCAATCGCGAAGGTCAGGACCAGCCCAATGGCAGTGGCGATCAGGCCCGTGACCACGACCTTGCGCCACGACATTCCCGATCCAAGCGACTGACGCAGCGAAGGCATCAGCCCGAAACGGGCGCCCATCAGCCACACCGCAACGCACAGCACGACTCGGGGTAGCTGACCGAAGACCCAATGGCCGAGCAGGATCGAGAGTGCCTTGTCGTGGATCTGGTCGTAGCCGGCAAGACGTTGAATCCAGGGCGTGATGGTATGATCGCTGATCCACCATGCAGCTAGCGCCAATACGAGAAGGCCGAGGAAGGGAAGGCGCTTCGTGACGGCGACCATGCTCTAGTAGATAGAGCCACGCCGTAGGAAGGTTGCAAGGGAACTTACCTAAACTGAGTCTTGCAACCTTCCCCGCGCGATGGCAAACTAGCGAGTGCGTCGCGCCGTCGTCCCGCTTGCCCTGCTTGCGCTCACCGCTTGCTCCGAAACCACGACCGACACTCGGCCTCAAAACCCGCAGACGGTCTCCGTACTGACCCAGCACAATGACAACACGCGTGCCGGGTGGAACGCTCAGGAGACCGTGCTGAAGCAGAGCAACGTCAACGTGCAGCAGTTTGGCGCCGTGTTCACACTGTCCGTCGACGACGAGGTCTACGCCCAACCTCTCGTCGTGGGCAACGTCGACGTCGGCAGCCAGCCCCGCAACGTCGTCTATATCGCGACGGTCAATAACACCGTCTACGCGTTCGACGGCGACGACGGGCGCCTGTACTGGCAGAAGAACTTCACCGCCGCCGGCATGCGGCCACCGCGCGCCACGGACATGACCGGCGCCTGCGGTGGCAACTACAACAACTTCAGCGGCAACATGGGGATCGTCGGAACCCCGGTGGTCGATGCCACGAGTCAGACTCTGTATTTCGTGGCGCGCAGTACGAACAGCGCGGGATTGTACCGCCAGGATCTCCACGCCGTGAACATCGTCAGCGGTGCCGAAGTCAGCGGCAGCCCCGTGCGCATCGCCGCCAGCGTCCCCGGCTCGGGCGACGGCAGCGTCAACAACGTCGTCGCCTTCGACGATCAGAAACAAAACCAGCGACAGGGTCTGACCCTCGCGAACGGCATCGTCTACGTGTCGTTCTCATCGCATTGCGATTGGGGGCCGTATCACGGTTGGATCCTGGGATACGATGCCGCCACGCTGCAGCGCCGTATCGTCTACAATGCGACGCCCAACGGCTACGCGGGCGGCATGTGGGAAAGCGGCATGGGGATGGCCGCCGACGCGCAGAGCGTGTACGTCGTGACGGGCAACGGCACAGTGGGTGACGGCGGCTCAGAAACGAATCTGACCAATCGCGGCAACAGCGCGCTGAAACTGACCGTGTCCGGATCGACCCTGCAGGTCACGAGCTACTTCACGCCCTTCAACTACCAGGCGCAGAACGATGCCGACCTCGACTACGGCACGATGGGCTCGCTGTTGATTCCGCAGTCCGCCTACTTCCTCACCGGCGGCAAGGACGGGAACCTCTATCTCCTGAACAAGGACAACATGGGCGGGTGGATGTCGGGATCAAATCAGGTGCAGCAGGTCGTCGCGACCCATTCCGCCGCCAACATGCACTGCCAGGCGGCCTATTACGGGGGAAGCACGCGGCAATTCGCGTACGTGTGGTCCGAGAATGACGTGCTCCGCGCGATCCCGTTCGATCCCGGCACGGGCCTGCTCGATCAGTCCGGGGAGATCGACTACACCGGCTCCGGTCCGACAGGGCAGAGCGGGGCCGTGTTATCAGTGTCGTCGAACGGGTCGAACGACTCGACCGCGATTCTGTGGGCCTCCTACGCGTACTCGGGCGATGCGGAGAGCTTCGTCAGTCCGGGAATCCTGCGTGCGTTCTCGGCCACCGACGTCACGAGAGAGCTGTGGAACAATCGGCAGAATGTCTCGCGCGATGGCGCGGGCATGTATGCCAAGTTCGCGTCACCCACCGTCGCGAATGGGCACGTCTACCTGCCGACCTTTTCTCGTAAGGTTGTGGTGTACGGGTTGCTGTAGCCACGAGGGATCTGCCTTTTCAGTAATACGTATACACCGCGCTCGTCTGAAACTGCTGTCCGGTGTGGGGGCCGCTCGTAATCGTCACCTGCCCACTCCGCGTGAGCGGACGATTGTTGCCGTCGTAGCTGTAGCTGTAGTCCACAACGAACGTCTCTTGAGTCCCAGAGCGCGTCACCCGCCGCGGGTTCCCCTTCTGCAGCTGCACCTCCGGCAACAGCACCAGGTGATCGAAGAAGTCGTCGTGCAGCAGGCTAAACCCGTCGACGTTCGTTCCGGTGTCGTACTGCTCGAACAAGTCGGCGTAGTTCTGTTCGTCCTGCAAGCCGGCGATGGCGGGTCGATGCCACGCGAGCTCGCGCAAGTTGCCGTCGGGCCAGTACGACAAAGCCATCGTCTTGTCGATGATGAACCCGCCCGTAACTCGAACGTCCCGCTCGACGCCTGTCAGCTGTTGACCGTGATACGTAAAGACGAGCAGCTCGAACACGGTGCCGTTGTCGTTCACTTCCCGGATCAGCCCGACTCGTCCGCTGTCATCGTACACATAGATCAGCCGGTCGTGATTCACGAGGATGTTGTCGCGCATCTCGCTGATCATACCGGCAGCGTAGGACACGTCATATCGCGTGAAGTCCGATGCGAATGACACGAATTTGACGCGACCGGTGGAGTCGTACTCGAAGTGGTAATACGGCGCCGGAAGATTCGAGTGCTCGATGTCCTTGAGGCCGGTCGAGACAGGCGGTGGAGGAGGGGGTGGCGGCGGTGGAGTTATCGGTGTGGTGGGCTCGTACGAACAGGCCCAGACTGCTGCTAGTAACAATACCAGGAAGGACGACGTCGCCCGTCGTGCGCTCATGGCACCCGAACACCGTGCCGAGTCGATGGGTTCCTAAGGCTGCCTCGGTGCCCAGAACGGATCCGCCGTCGGCACAAACGTCACAGGAACTTCTGTAACGAATGTGCCGAGCCAGCGCGCAAACGCGTCCATCCCATCCTGCTCCGACGGCACGTGGCCCAGGACGATCAGAGCCTTCTTCTGTCCCGCCGTGACCGCGTCTGCCGCATACTCGACGATCTCCCACTCACGCCCTTCGCCGATCACGAGCACCTCGACGCCGTCCGACCTGAACGCCCGCCGCTGCATGTCGAACCCCGCGGCACCCGGGGTCACGCCTATCTTCGTGACTCGCAAACTGGAATCGCCCACCACGCGCAGCGTCGGCGCCGGTAGCCGCCGGCGAATCGTGACGGCGAGGTCGGAGAGTGTGGTTTCAGGAAGCCTGTAGAGGAACTCGCTCTCGGCGCTCCGATAGCGCTCCCAGCCGAGTACGCGTGCCAGATTCGTCGTCATCGGCTCGGGACGGCGCCTGTGCCAATGGTCGTGCATTCGCACCACGACCATCCGGTGGTCACGGATGAACGCGCGCTTGGCGGCGGTCACGGCATCGTGCTCGCTCTCGAGCGCCTCGAGTTTGTCGAAGTGATCGTAGAAGGTGGGCTCATGGGTGATCACGAGATTCGCACCACCCGCCTGGGCCCTCTGCAACACGTCAAACGTCGCCATCATCGTGACCGCGATGCCCGTTACCCGAGTCGTCGAGTCCCCGTCCTTGAATGTGTCCACCGTCGGCTCGGTCCAGGGGACGCCGGCATTTCGCTTGATGCGCTCGACGACATCGCGCGCGGTGACTGACTGTTGGGCGAGACAAACGCTGGGCGCGGCGGTAAGCGCCAGAACGAGGAGTGTTTTCATCACTCTTTATTACAGCGAGCGCTTACTCCGCCGCTACCCCGGCCCGATGAGAGTCACCACCGATCCACACGGACTGGATATTCACAAACTCGTGAATCCCGAACTCCGACAGCTCTCGGCCATAGCCGCTCGCTGGGCTCCCGACCTGACGTTGCCGCTCATGCGGCCTTACAACCGCCCAGCTTTGCGCAACTCTCCACAGGTCTGCGCCAGGCTGTCCGGACGATCCGCTCCCAGCGGCTGACGCGCATCCACGGTCGCTGAATCCGCCGCGGTCCGCGCGGTGGCGTACGCATTCTGGCAGTCTCGCCGTTCCAGCAGCTGCAGCGGCGCGCGCCGCATTTGAATGAACCACAGAATCACCGCGAGGACGACGAAGATCCCTATGATCTGGCCGGTCCAGGTCCGCGGCTTCGGTGAGTACGATGGTGGCATGGCCTTCTAACGGATGGTCAGTCCCAGATAAAGAATATGCGCGTTGTAGCCGGGATTGCTGTGTGCGGTGTAGGCGTTGGAGATATGGGTGAAGCGATAGCCGAGTGCGTAGGACCGGTGACCGAACTTACCGATCCGGATCCCGACTCCAGCACTCGCCAGAAAATTCAATGATCGCGCGTCGGGATCAGGGACTGCGCGCGCGAACGCCACGCAACCACCACTCGCCTCGGCATACGCGCGCAGGCCGCTGCCGACCTGTTGAGAGAATCTCAACCCCACCGGCTGAAACCCGACCCCCGCGACTGCGCCTGAATCCCACTCGGCGACAATGTAAACGGAGTCGGTACGATCGCGATTGCGGAACCAACTTCCGGATGCGGCAGGCACCTTCGTCATGACCACCAATGGTGCGAGCTCGGCGAAGTAGCCTGCCGCGAACCCCTTCCAGCGCATCACAGGACGGGTGGTGTATACACTCGCAACAAGCAAACCGCCCTCCGGCACGCCGCCGTATTTCGCCGTCACGATCGATGGCCCGCCACCGAGCCGCGCGCCGATTTCCCATCCTTGGGCGCGCGCCGAACCTGGAATGGCGATGAGAGCAACAACGACGACGGCCGTCGATCTGGTCATTTTTGCCAGACTTGTGCTACCCCTTCGACGGGTCTTCAGTCCCTTCAAGACCCGGACTGGCAATCTGCGCCGCCAGCGCGTCCATCTGCTTGCCCCGGATCCGCGCCCACCGCGGCAACCGCAGCGCACCCACGGCCACGAACAACGACCCGGCGGCTCCGAGGAACGCAATGCCACCCAACGCCTCACCCAGCGAGCCGGTCAGCGCTGTGATCAGCGTCGTTACGGCGGCGGCGCCGAAGCAGACAAAGCCCATGGCGATCGACGCCTGGGCGCCGCCGTGCATGGTGCGAAACCGCAGCCGGTGACCTGATTCGGTAGGCTCGAGCAAGACCTGAAGATTGCCGTTGGTCCATTGCCTGAGCGAGCCGTCGGAGCGCGTCGACCCGCGCGCGTCGAAGACCTCGCGTAGCTGCACGACGAGGCGCTCCCACTCGTCATCGGTGAGTCGCCGATTGAGGTTCACGGTGCGGGCCACGCCGAGTGGGAGTCCGAGGAACGAGCGCGCCAACCCTCGCGTGACGTCGAGACCGTTCGCCGCCCGCGCGATCGCCTCGGGCGCGATGCCAACTTCCCGGCCGATCGCTTGCAGATCGGGGAGCGTCAGGCCTTCTTCGCGTGGGACCTCGGGAGGACTCGCCGGGCCGTCCGTGGCCGCGCGAAAGATTGCGGCGATCTCTTTGTCGGTGTAGCGGCGCTCAGGCATGTCAGAGAGTATGGCCGGGGGAACGCTGCAAATCCATGCCCTACGTGTTACAAATACCGCTAATCAGCCGCTTGCTGTTGCTCATCCGCCAGCAATCGAAACGACTTCACCGCGCCCGTGAGCCGATCGGCAGCTTCGGCGAGCTGATTGGCCGAGGATGCAATTTCTTCGGTCGAAGCGCTCTGTTGTTCGCCCGAGGCCGCGAGCTCCTCGGCGGAGGCGAGGAGGCCGGAGGTGTCGGTCGCAACGCTTTCCAGACGGGTCGCGATCTCTTCGACCAATAATTTGAGCTCGCCGGCGGACTGGGCGATCTCGCGGCTCCAGCGGTCATTGGCGTCCGCTTCCCCAGCCACCGTTGCAAGACCCTGGGCGGCAGTCTGTGACGCCTCGCGCGCCGCCGCGCCCCCTTCGGCGAGCCGGACCAGTCGATCCCGCGTAGCCTGTACGCGCGCGAGCACGCCACGGACCGTGTCGCCCGTCTCACCGGCCGCAGCGGCAGCCACCGAGGCAAGCTTGCGGACCTCATCGGCGACGACCGCAAAACCCCGACCCTGCGGGCCGGCGCGTGCCGCCTCGATTGCAGCGTTCAACGCCAGCATGTTCGTCTGGGTCGCGACCGCCTTCGCTTGGGCGACGAACGTCTGAATCTTCGCGGACGCCTGGGCCAGAGCCTCGGCCTCTTTCGCACCTTTCGCGACCTCATCGGCGAGCTTGGCGAGCCGCGCGGTGCTCTGGTCCAACCCCTCCTTGTGGTGTCGCGCGAGCGCCGAGAGATCGGCGTTGCGGCGAGCGGATTCCTCGGCGCCCTGTGCGAGCTTCGCGGCAATCTGGAGGATCCGGGCAGCATCATCGGCGGCGGCCCGTACCAGGTGCGACTGCTCTCCGGCACGCCTCGACAGGTCCTGCGACGTCGATGCCATTTCTTCCGTCGATGCGCTCATTTCCTGCGTGGAAGCGGAAATCTCAGTCGCCATCGCAGCGGCTTCATCCGCTGCCGCGCGGATGGCGCCGACGAGGCGCCGCAACGCCACGACCATCGAGTGCACCGCGGACAAGAGCTCGGCAACCTCAGTGGCTTCGGCGCGGTGCGTGGATACGGTGACCGACAGATCTCCACCCGCGACCCGGCTCGCGATGGCGCCGGCCGCGCGCACCGGCTCAGTCACGAGGCGTCCGAGTCGCTGTGATAACCAGAACAACGCCCCCACGGCGATGGCGGCAACGAGCAGCGCGCCCAGCCACACGGCGCGCTGCGTACTGCGTGCGGTGGCGAACGCGGTGGCTGTTGGCTCGCGATGGAGCACCCACCATTCACCTTGATTCGCGGGAACCGACACGACCAGCTGTTCCTCGCCCCGAGTTGTCGTGATCCGCGCGCTCGCCGGCTCGGCGCCCAGCGGGATCCGATCCTTATCGGGCACCGGCTGCAGTACGAGTTTCGGGTCCTCCGAGACGAGGACGTCGCCGTGGCTGTCGACAACCTCGAGGTAGGCGCGGCCGGCAAACTCCTCGGTGCTGAGCAACGCGGTCAGTCGGTCGAGTCCGAAGACGACTTTGAGGACGCCGATTGGTGCGCGCACGCGGGGAGCCGTGATCGGCACGACGATCTCGAGTGAGGCAGCACCTGTGGACGAGTCGAAGGTCGCCTCGCCTTCGTACAATCCCTCCTGCCCGCGTTGCCACCAGGTCTCGTCGCGCTGGACGAAGTCGGAAGGGCGACCCGA
>DATFVZ010000034.1:0-2024 GCA_035259785.1 Gemmatimonadales bacterium | reverse complement strand
CAACGTGGGTTACCCGATTGTCGAGGCACAGGCCGACGGCACATTCGAGCTCATCAAACATCCCAAAACGGGGGGCCGTATCGACGTGCCGGCCGTCACCGAGCAGCTCGTCTACGAGATGGGAGACCCGCGCGAGTATATAACTCCCGATGGGATCGCGGACTTCACGACGATCCGACTGGCGCAGGTGGCAAAGGACAGGGTGCGAGTCTCAGGTGTCAGGGGGAAGCCCGCGACAGACAAACTCAAAGTCTCGATCGCCTACTTCTATGGCTACAAGGCCGTGGGGACGCTCGTGTACGCCTGGCCTGACGCGCTGAAAAAAGCTCAGGCCGCGGATCGTGTGCTCCGTCGGCGGCTCGATGATCTCGGTCTCAAGTTCGAAGCCATTCATACGGAGTTCGTCGGCGCGTCGGCCACACATGGCGCCCTCGCGCTCGCGGACGTCGACGGGAACGAGATTCCCGAGGTACAGTTACGTATCGGCGTCCGTGCAGCCGACAAGAATCCGGTGGACCGGTTTACCCGGGAAATCGCACCGTTGATTCTCAACGGTCCACCCAGTGTCACTGGGTTCGCCGGTGGGCGTCCGAGGCCCGAGGAGATCGTCGCGTACTGGCCGGCATTGATCGACAGGACAGTGGTGCAGCCAACGATCGAGATCGTGGAAGCATGACAAAACGACGGACCGTCCGCCTCGTGAACATTGCTCACGCCCGATCTGGCGATAAAGGGGATACCGCGAACGTTGGCTTGATTGCCAACAATCCCAAGGACTACCCGTTACTCGTGAAGCAGGTAACCGCCGCGCGCGTGGCTCGGCATTTCAAGGGGATGATCACGGGTCCGGTCGAGCGCTTCGAGCTGCCCAATCTTCACGCGCTGAACTTCTTATTGCACGGCGCGCTCGATGGCGGCGGCACAATTTCATTGAAGACCGATGCGCAGGGAAAGGTATTTTCCACCGCGCTGCTGCGCATGGAAATCGAGATCGCGCGGTGAGCGAGCGCGTTCTCATCGAGGTCGCCGGCGGCATTCTCACCGCGACGCTCAACCGAGAAGACAAGCGCAACGCGATCGACACAGCGATGATCGATGCGTTGCTCGCCATGCTCGAGCGCGCCGATCTCGATGCCGAGGTACGGGTCGTCGCGATTCGTGGCGCCGGCCGCGACTTCTGCGCCGGGATGGATCTCAACGAACTGCTGGCGTCCGCGGATCATACCCTCGAGCAGAATCGGAAGGCAGCACTGCACTTCGCCCAGGTTTTCATGCGCATGCGCCGACTTCCCAAGCCTGTCGTCGCATTGGTGCGGGGACGGGCGCTTGCCGGCGGCTGCGGGCTCGCGACGGCGTGCGACCTGATTCTCGCATCGGAATCGGCCCAGTTTGGATATCCCGAGGTCCAGCGCGGCTTCGTCCCGGCGATCGTGATGACGATGCTGCGCCGTGCCGTCAGCGAAAAGATCGCGTTCGACCTGGCGACCACGGGACGCCTGCTCGATGGGACGGAGGCCGCCACGGCCGGGCTCGCGTCGCGGGTGTACGAGGACGCGGATTTCGAAGAGCAGGCTGGTGAGGTGCTGCGCGTGCTGGCCGAGGCGAGCGCCTCCGCGCTCGCGTTCACCAAGCAGCAGTTCTACCAGCTCGACGGATTAGGTTTCGAGGAAGGCTTGCGGCTTGGAGCCGATGTCAACGCGGTGAGCCGCAGCACGCCCGACTTCCGGGCGGCGTTGAGCGCGTTTCTTAGAAAATGAGGAGAGCATGCGCGATTTGAACGTTCCGATGTACGACCCAGAGCTGGTTCGCCCGATGCGCGAGGAACTCACGCGCCTGGGCTTTGCAGAGCTCCGCACTGCCGCTGACGTCGATGCCGCGCTCGCGAGCGAGCGCGCGCCGACGCTCGTCGTCGTCAACTCGGTCTGCGGCTGCGCCGCGCGCAATGCTCGGCCCGCGGCGGCGCTCGCGATTCAGCATGCACGCCGACCGGCCCGGCTCGTCACGGTATTTGCCGGACAGGATGC
>DATFVZ010000033.1:0-3781 GCA_035259785.1 Gemmatimonadales bacterium | reverse complement strand
AAGGCTGCGCTCGAGGGGTTGCCCAAAGAGCCGGACCCCAAGAGTCGATGTTTCGACAAGAACGGCAACGGAAAGATGGACGAGCACGAATGCATCGGCGACTACCCCTTTATCTTCGCGCTGCCGGAGGGCGAGGCGGCGAAAGCGGTCGCCCCGTTCAAATGGGTCAGCCTCAACTGGAATCCGCACGGCCATCACATTCCGCCCGCCCCGCCGCCCTGGGCTGTGCCTCATTTCGATTTCCACTTCTACATCGCGGAGAGAGATGCGGTGAAGATGCTGCGGCCGGGCAAGTGCGGCGAACTGCTGGATTGCGAGGACTTCAAGAAGGCCACCAAGGAGGTTCCGCCCAAGTACATTCACCGCGACCACATCAACGTCGACGCTGCGGTGCCCGACATGGGCAATCACCTCATCAATTCCAAGGCACCGGAGCTCGCGAAGAATGGCCCTCCGTTCACGCACACGTTCATCTTCGGGGCCTACGACGGGCGCATCACCTTTCTCGAGCCGATGATCACCCACGCGTATCTCGTCAGCAACCCGAGCATGTGTACGGACATCAAGCAGCCTGAGGCCTGGCAAGTCGCTGGCGCTTATCCGACCAAGTATTGCGTTCGCTATCTGGATCGGGCGGGCAGGTATACCGTCTCGCTCGAGGGTTTTGCGCAGCATCCCGCGAAATAGCACCAAGGTCTTGACCGCAGGGCGGAACGTGCCGGATCTCGGCTGATTCGCCGGCCCGGAAATTGGTTCGCGCGCATTCCTTAGAATGCCGCGGATGACGCGCCTCGCGGTCTTCAACCAAAAGGGCGGGGTGGGCAAAACCACCACCGCCCTCAACCTCGGCGCGGCGCTCGCCCGCCGGAAGATCGCGCCGCTGCTCCTCGACCTCGACGCGCAAGCGCACCTCTCGCAGATCCTGGGCCCCGCCGAGCGCTCGGGCGACAGCGTATTCGCCCACTACAGCGAATCGAAGCCGCTCCGCGACCTGGCTCGCTCGGTGCCGCTCGCCTCAACCGAGGGCCGCGGCGATCTCGTCCCCGGCCATTCCGAGCTGATGAAGGTCGATTCGCTCTTCGGCAAGGGCCCGAAGGTCCTCCAGCGCCTCAAGGAAGGCCTCGACGAGTACCTCGGGGGCAACGCCCGCGGCGTCTTCATCGACTGCTGCCCGATGCTCGGCGTCCTGTCGCTCGCGGGCGTCTTCGCCGCCGACAAGGTCCTGATCCCCGTCTCGGCGGACTATCTCGCGGTGAAAGGCGCGCATGCCCTGGAGCACACGCTCAAGGCTCTCGAGCACGTCCTGAAGAAGCGCGTCGAGCGCCGCTACGTCCTCACCCGCTTCGACGCGCGGCGGAAGATGGCGCACGAAATTGCCGCGTCGCTCGCCGAGCAATTCGGCGACGAGCTGTGCAGAACGCGCATCGCCGAGAGCGTGGCGCTCGCGGAGAGCCCATACCACCGGCGGGACATCTTTGCGCACGACCCCAAGAGCCGGGGCGCGCGGGACTACGAGGAGCTGCTGGAGGAACTGCTTGCTTCGGGGTTCTTGGAGGTCTGACTGGAGACGGACTACCTCGTGACCAGCTGCAGCACTTCCTCGAAAGTGGGCTCGGCGTGCGACCGCACGCCGACGGTTCGGCATTCGATGATCTGGCAGTGCAGGTACATCTGGCGGAGCTTGCGCTCGGCGTCGGCTTCGTCCTTGCCGTGGATCGTGAGGTTTTCGACCACCATACCCGTCCGCGTTCGGATGCGGAATCCGTACTTCATCGTGCCAATTGCCAGTCCCATGGCGCCCCCCGATCAAGCAGTTAGGGAGGGTATAGCAGATTAGTCTCACGCGGACAGCGCAACGGCCTCATTCTGCGGACCTTTTTGACGGCCTCCAGGCAATTCTGCCTATTTTTTGAGCAGCAGGCCACGCCGCCGACCCGCGCCCCGGGCCGAGGCGCGGCTAACCGAGCCGGTTGAGGGTCCGCTCTTCGGACGGCTTGAGCACCCTGAGACAGGGGATGTAGCCGTCGTGGACGATGCCGTGGAGCTCCATCTGCTTCTGCGAACGCAGGAGGCCGGCCAGGTAGTCGACGATCTCGCGGGTGACGATCTGCCCCGGAACGAGCACCGGGATGCCGGGCGGGTAGGGGGTGATCTGATCGGCGCACACCCGGTCCACGAGCGCGCGGTTGACGAGGTCCTTATCGTCGAGGATCGGCAGTGCCTCGCCACCGCAGTAGTACGCGTCGCGCGGCAGGTACCTGAGCTGCGTGAACTCGGGGATGTCCGGCGCCTGGTACAGCCGTCGCGGCGCGCGCCCCTCCCGCGCGATCCGCATCAGCGCGTCGTAGAGCCGCGACACCTTGCTGCGCGTGGTGCCGATGGTGAGCAGCAGCGAGAGCGTATTGAAGGTCGACTTCTCGACCTGGATGTTGAAGCGGGTGAAGAGCTCGCGCTGCAGGTCCTCGACCGTGTAGCCGCAGGTGGAGATGTCGACCGTCACTTTCGTCGGGTCGAGCTTGAGGCCGTCGTGCTTCACCTCGTCGGGCAGGAGCTCGTCGAGCTCGAGCACCCGGAACACGCCCGAGGAGTTGATCTGCTGGCGCAGTTCCTGCGCGAGCGCGAGCGTGCGCGAGAGGAGCTTGTAGCCCTCCATCACCATCTGCTTCCGCGCCACGTCGAGGCTCGCGATCATCGCGTACTGCGGTGACGTCGACGTGTGCATGTTGAAATTCTCGCGGAAGAGGTGCTCGTTGAACTCGGCGTCGTTCACGTGGATCATGCTCGCCTGCGAGAACGCGCTCATGACCTTGTGCGTCGACTGGGTCGCGTAGTCCGCGCCCGCCTCGAGCGCGGTCGGCCGGAACTCGGGGTGGAACCGCGCGAACCCGTACCACGCCTCGTCGATGATCACGCGGATGCCCTGGCTGTGCGCCTTCTCGACGATCGGCTTGAGGTCGTAGCGCAGCCCGTCGTAGGTGCACGAGGTGAGGATCAGCGCCTCGGCGTCAGGATGCTCGTCGATCGCCGCGAACAGCGTCTTCTTCGGGACCGGGCCGTAGATCCCGTAGCTCCGGTTCACCGACGAGTTGAGATAGACCGGCCGCGCCCCCGAGAGCACCACGCCGTGATGCACCGACTTGTGGCAATTCCGGTCGAGCAGGAGCTTCTCGCCCGGCGCGAGGATCGTCTGGAAGATGACCTTGTTCGCGGTGGACGTGCCGTTCGTGGCGAAGAACGTGCGCCGGGCGCCGAACGCCTTCGCCGCCATCGCCTGCGCCTCCGCGATCACGCCCTTCGGCTCCATCAGCGAGTCGAGCGTCGGCACCGACACCGAGAGATCGGCGTCGAAGATGTGCTCGCCCATGAAGTCGTAGAAGTCGTTGATCCATGCGCTGCCGCGCAAGGACTCGCCGGAGGAGTGTCCCGGCGTGTGCCAGGAGTCCTTCGCCATCCACACGTAGTTCTTCAGCTGGTCGTAGAACGGCGTGTGCGCGCGCTCCTGGATCTGCGCGTTCAAGATGCGGTACATGCCGCGGTAGTCGCGCTCCTCGCGGTAGAAGTAGCCGTCGACCGCCTCGGCGAACAGCGTGTCGACGACCTCGTCCTCCTGCTCCTGCGCGACCAGGATGTAGACGTCGAGCTCTGGGCGGAAGCGGTTGAGGCGCCGCACGAGGTCGAGCGCCGACATCTGCAGCTTCTTCTTGGAGCCCTTCGAGTTCAGCGTGTAGAGCTTGTCGTCGACGACGACCGCCTGGATGTCACCGTCCTGCTCGATCGCCGC